>NZ_JBEZYD010000007.1:0-410237 GCF_040638335.1 Nonomuraea sp. NPDC026600 | reverse complement strand
CGCTCGTGCGCACGTCATGGTTGGTGATCGGGGTCTAGGGGAGTCTGAAGTCGAAGGGGGCGTCGCGGTCGCAGCTCAGCCGCCCGTCCTCGACGGCGGGCATCACGGTACGGCTGAAGTAGTCGTTCCACTCGCGCGGCAGCGTCTGCTCGCTGGAACCCACCTCGGACAGCCGCCCCAGCAGGTCGACCGGGCTCTCGTTGAACCGGAAGTTGTTCACCTCGCCCACGACCTCACCGTGCTCGACCAGGTAGACCCCGTCACGGGTGAGCCCGGTCACCAGCAGCGTCTGCGGATCGACCTCGCGGATGTACCACAGGCAGGTGAGCAGCAGTCCGCGCTCGGTGCCGGCGATCATCTCCGCCAGCGAACGCCCGTCGCCGGGCGCCCGCATGATCAGGTTGTCGATCGCGGGCGTGACGGCCAGCCCGCTGAGCTCGGCCGAGTAGCGCGTCTGCTGCAGCGCGCCGAGCCGCCCGTCCTGCACCCAGTCGGTCGCCGACAGCGGCAGGCCGTTGTCGAACACCGAGCTCTCGCGGCTGGAGGCGTGGGCGATCACGAACGGCGCGCACTCGATGCCGGGGGCGGCCGGATCGCTGGCGAGCGTCACCGGCAGCGTGGCCAACTGCTCGCCCACGCGGGTGCCGCCGCCGGGCTTGGCGAAGACCGAGCGGCCGTCCAGCGCGTCCCTGGCGCCCGCGGACCAGTACGCGTAGATCATCAGGTCGGCCACCGCGCTCGGCGGCAGCACGGTCTCGTAGCGCCCCGCGGGCAGGTCCACCCGGGTCTTGGCCCACTCCAGCCGCTGCGCCAGCGAGGCGTCCAGCGCCGCCACGTCCACGTCGGAGAAGTCGCGGGTGCCCACGCCCGTCCAGGCCGAGCGCTTCAGGTCGGCCGACTTGGCGTTGAGCTCCAGCCGCCCGGACGGCTGGTCGTGGCGCAGGCGCAGCCCGGTGGACGTGCCGAGGAACGTCGAGGTCAGCGAGTGCTCCGCGAAGCCGTACAGCCGCCGGCCACCGGCCTCGGCGGCGGCGAACGCGTCGCCGAGCGCGGGCGCGAACCGCTCGAACACCCCGATGTCGGTCGGGGTCACCGGCTCCGCCCACGAGGCGCTCGCCGGGACGCCCTCGACCAGCGGCCGCGCGTCCTCGGCGGGCCGCGCCTCGCGCGCCGCCCGGTCGGCCGCGGCCACCACGCCGGCGAGCTGATCCGGTCGTACGGCGGCCCGGGAGACCACGCCCACGCCCTGGCCCGCGATCGAGATCACGGTCAGCCGGGCGGAGCGGGCCACGCCGTTGGTCGTCAGCGTGTTGCCCGCGAAGCGCAGGTTGGCCGTGGACCCCTCGTCCACGAGCACGACGCAGCCGTCGGTGGTGGACAGCTCCAGAGCCTTCTCCACCATGTCCTGCGGAGAGATCTGCCCGGTAGGGGATCGCTGCTCGCTCACTTTCCACCCTCCTGCACGGTGTTGAGGACCCGTACGCCCCTGAACAGCCCGGACGGACAGCCGTGGCTGACCGGCGCGACCTGGCCCGGCTGCCCCTTGCCGCAGTTGAAGGCGCCGCCCAGCACGTACGTCTGCGGGCCGCCGACGGCCTCCATCGACCGCCAGAAGTCCGTCGTGGTCGCCTGGTAGGCGAAGTCGCGCACCTGCCCGGCCAGCTCGCCGTGCGAGATCCGGTAGGCCCGCTGCCCGGTGAACTGGAAGTTGTAGCGCTGCATGTCGATCGACCAGCTCTTGTCGCCGACGATGTAGAGGCCCCGCTCGACCCGCGAGATGAGCTCCTCGGTCGAGGGCCCGTCGGGCGCGGCGGCGAGCGAGACGTTGGCCATCCGCTGGATCGGCATGTGCCCCGGCGAGTCGGCGAACGCGCACCCGTTGGACCGCCCGAACCCCTTCATCAGCGCCATCCGCCGGTCGAGCTGGTAGCCGACCAGGATGCCGTCCCTGACGATGTCGAAGCTCTGCCCCCGCACGCCCTCGTCGTCGAAGCCGACCGTGGCCAGGCCGTGCGTGACCGTCCTGTCGCCGGTCACGTTCATCACCGGTGAGCCGTACACGAGCTCGTTGAGCTGGTCGAACGTGGCGAAGCTGGTGCCCGCGTAGGCCGCCTCGTAGCCGAGCGCCCGGTCGAGCTCGGTGGCGTGCCCGATCGACTCGTGGATGGTCAGCCACAGGTTGGACGGGTCGATCACCAGGTCGTGGTCGCCCGCCTCCACCGAGGGCGCCGCCAGCTTCTCCGCCAGCAGCCCGGGGAGCCGGGCCAGCTCGTCGGCCCAGTCCCAGCCGGTGCCCGTCAGGTATTCGTAGCCGCGGCCCACCGGAGGCGCGATCGTCGACATGTCGTCGAACCCGCCGCCCGCCGCCTTCATCGCGTTGAGCTTCGGATGCACCCGCACCCGCTGCTGCGTGGTCATCGTGCCCGCCGTGTCGGCGTAGAACTTCTGCTCCTTGACCTGGAGCAGCCGGGCCGAGACGTGGTCGGCGCCCTTGAGCAGCCCGGCCGACCAGTCGGCCAGCAGCGCCACCTTCTCCGCCGACGGCACCTCGAACGGGTCGACGTCGTAGGCGGAGACCCACACCGTTTCGGAGTGGACCGGCTCGGGGGCCAGCTCGATGGGCTCCCGGTTGATGGGGGCGCTCACCTCGGCCACCCGCACCGCCTGCTCGGCCACCGCCGCCGCCGCCTCGGGCGTGAGATGGATGCCGGCGGCGAAGCCCCACGTGCCGCCCTTGACGACACGGACCGCGTAGCCGAGGTCGTCGGCGTCCATGGCGCCTTCGAGCCGGGCGTCGTAGAGGCTGAGCGTCTCGGCTCTGACGCGTTCCAACCGGAAGTCGGCATGCTCGGCGCCCAGGTCACGAGCGCGTTGCAGGGCGGCGTCCGCCAGCTGCCGCATCGGCAGCTCCAGGAAATCGGAATCGATCTGGCGCATGTCCACGATCCTAACCCCGTGATCTTGTACGTCCCGGACAAGTGCATACCCGCCGGTAGGAGATAGCGTCTGGTGCCATGGCACGCTCTGTACTCGTCACCGGAGGCAATCGCGGCATCGGCCTCGCGATCGCCCGTGAACTAGCCGCGGCCGGCGACGCCGTCGCGGTCACCTACCGATCGGGGGAGCCGCCGGAGGGGCTGTTCGGCGTCAAGTGTGACGTGACCAGCATGTCCGACGTCGAGGCCGCCTTCGACAAGATCGAGGCCGAGCAGGGCCCGGTCGAGGTGCTGGTCGCCAACGCGGGCGTCACCAAGGACACGCTGCTGGCGATGATGAAGGAAGAGACCTTCACCGACGTCATCGACGCCAACCTGACCGGCGCCTTCCGCGTGGCCAAGCGGGCCATCAGGCCCATGATGAAGCTCAAGCGCGGCCGCGTCATCCTCGTCTCCTCCGTCGTCGCCCTGGCCGGCTCGGCCGGCCAGACCAACTACGCCGCCTCCAAGGCGGGCCTCATCGGCTTCGGCCGCTCCATGGCGCGCGAGTACGGCTCGCGCGGCATCACCGTCAACGTGGTCGCGCCCGGCTTCGTCGCCACCGACATGACGGCCGATCTCGACGTGGAGGCCATCATCAAGAACATCCCGCTCGGGCGCCAGGCGTCGCCGGGCGAGATCGCGCGCGTCGTCCGCTTCCTGGCGAGCGACGACGCCTCTTACATCACCGGGGCCGTGATCCCGGTCGACGGCGGACTCGGAATGGGGCACTGACGTGGGAATTCTCCAAGGCAAGCGGATCCTCGTGAGCGGCGTGCTCACCGACGCGTCGATCGCGTTCTCGGTGGCCAAGCTGGCCCAGGAGGAGGGCGCCACCGTGGTGCTCACCGGGTTCGGCCGGATGAGCCTGGTCGAGCGCATCGCCAAGCGGCTGCCCGAGACGCCGCCGGTGATCGAGCTCGACGTCCAGAACACCGAGCACCTCGACACGCTGGCCGCCCGGGTCGGCGAGCACGTCGACGGCCTCGACGGCGTCGTCCACTCCATCGCCTTCGCCCCGCAGAGCGCCCTCGGCGGCAACTTCCTCAACACCACCTGGGAGGACGTCGCCACGGCCATGCACATCTCGACGTACTCCTACAAGTCGCTGGCCGTCGCCTGCCTGCCGCTGATGAAGGAGGGCGGCGCGGTCGTCGGCCTCGACTTCGACGCGAGCAAGGCGTGGCCGGTCTACGACTGGATGGGCGTCGCCAAGGCGGGCCTGGAGTCGTGCAACCGCTATCTCGCCCGTGACCTGGCCAAGCAGAACATCCGCGTCAACCTCGTCGCCGCCGGGCCGCTGCGCACCATGGCCGCCAAGTCGATCCCGGGCTTCAAGGAGTTCGAGGACAGCTGGCCGGAGCGTGCCCCGCTGGGCTGGGATCTGTCCGACACGGTCCCCGCCGCCAAGGCGTGCGTCGCGCTGATGTCCGACTGGTTCCCCGCCACCACCGGCGAGATCGTCCACGTGGACGGCGGCGCCCACGCGATCGGCGCCTGACCTGTTCTGACCCGGATCCGCGGCCGTCGCCGCCGGCTGTCTAAGCCAGGCGGTGGCGGCTGTTGGCCGCTCTGGCCGGTTCGAAGGGGATCGAGTCCGGCTGTTCCGTACGCTGGCGGCGCTGCTGGACGATGCGGGTGGCCATGATCGCCGACGTCAGGAGGGCGATCGTCAGCGAGGTGCCCAGGACGTCCGAGGCGGGTTTCGACGGGCGGATGATGGGCTGATCGCGCAGGGGATCCGTGAGGTCCCTGGCGAACGGGTTGGGCCACAGGAGGTCTATTCGGGGCTCGTCCGTATCGGCGGTCTGGATGTCCTTGACCGGGTGTTCGGTCGTGTCCAGCTCGTACGGCTCGGTCTCCGGCGGCGTCGGGCCCCCCGTCGGGAGGGTCGTCGGCGTTGAGTCCTTCTTGTCACGTTTGTTGGGCTTCGCCGTGGGTGTGGGCTTGGCGGAGTCCTCGGGGTTGCCGGGGTCCTTGTGGTGTGTCTGGACGTCCTGCTTCTCGCAGGCCAGCACCGGGAGACAGCCATCGCTGAGGGTGTTGGGCAGCAGGTGGTCGTCCGACGGTGTCGGCTGGGGCTGCCCCGTCGTGGTGGGAATCGTCGTCGGGACCGCGTCGCCCACCGTGCCGAGGACGTCGTCCGCGGTTTTGTCGACCGTCTTCGTCACGGGATCGAGGGTGTTGCCCGTGAGGGTGTCGACCGTGCCGGTGACCGCCTCCACGACGTCGCACAGGCCGTTCGTCACTCCGGAGAGCAGTCCGTCACCGCGCGTGCAGTCGGTGGCCTCGGCCAGCGCGGGCGACGCGATGACCGGGATCGCGACCAGCGCCAATGCGAGAGCTCCAGCCGAGATCGCGGTCCTGCTCCCCATCCGTCCCCTCCTGGGTTGCTTACGGAGGAAATCTTGATGGACTTCGGCGGTGCGACGCAGGTGTTTTCCGGCTAAAGTTGCGATTCGGTATCGACGCGTGACACGCGAGCATGACTCTCGTTCGCCCTCAGTCGAGCGACGACACGTCATCCAGGGCCTCACGTATCTCTCGGGGCAACACCACGTCCTCGGCGGTCAATGCGCCGGCGAGCTGGGCGTGCGTGCGGGCGCCGACGATGGCGGAAGCCACGCCCGGCTGGTCGCGCACCCATGAGAGTGCCACAGCCAACGGCGAAACACCGAGCCCGTCGGCCGCGGTCATCACGGATTCGACCACACGACGGCTGCGTTCGTCGAGATAAGGGCGGACAAAATCGGCGAAATGCGGCGTAGCGGCCCGCGAATCGGCCGGGATTCCCGTCCGGTACTTGCCTGTCAGAACGCCCCTGCCGAGTGGTGACCAGGCCAGCACGCCCGCGCCCACGTGCTCGGCGGCGGGCAGCAGCTCGCGCTCCGGCTCGCGGGCCAGCAGGGAGTATTCGGCCTGGGCGGAGGTGATCGGGATGCGGCCGGGGATCACCCGCTGCATGACCGCGGCGGCGGCCAGTTGCCAGCCCGCGTAGTCGCAGACGCCCGCGTAGACCGCCCGGCCCGAGGAGACGATCGCGTCGAGCGCCGCCATCGTCTCCTCCAGCGGCACCTCGGCGTCATAGGTGTGCAGCTGCCAGAGGTCGATGTAGTCGAGGCCCAGCCGGTTCAGTGAGTCGTCGACCGCGGCGATCAGGTGGCGCCTGGAGGCGTCCCGCGGCCGCCGGCCCGACGGCGTCACCACCGCCTTGGTCGAGATCACCAGCTCGGAGCGGGGCACCGAGTCGCGCAGCATCCGGCCGAGCAGGCGCTCGGCGTCGCCGCCGGTGTAGACGTCGGCCGTGTCGACCAGGGTGCCGCCCGCGCTCATGAACGTGCGGAGCTGCGCCGCCGCCTCGTCGGCACTGGTGTCACGCCCCCAGGTCATCGTGCCGAGCCCCAGGCGGGACACCGACAGGCCGCTCCGGCCGACATAGCGCTGCTCCATGATCCCGCCAGGTTACCGCCCGGGTGCGTCAAACGCCGTGATCCGCGCCTGCGACACTTGGTCGGTGACCACCCTCCTTCTCGTCCGCCATGGGCTTACCGCCCTCACCGGGCCGGTGCTCGCCGGCCGTACTCCCGGAGTGCATCTGAGCGAGGCGGGCCGGGCGCAGGCCGTGGCGCTGGCCGGGCGCATCGCGAAGGTCCGGCTCGACGCCATCGTCTCCAGCCCGCTCGAACGCTGCCAGGAGACGGCCCTGGCCGTCGCCGAAGGACGCGGCATGGACGTACAGACCGACGAGCGGTTCGTGGAGTGCGGTTACGGAGCGTGGACCGGACGGCCGCTGGCGGAGCTGGCGAAGGAGCCGTTGTGGCAGGTCGTCCAGGCCCATCCCAGTGCGGTGACATTTCCGGAAGGGGAGCCACTGACCGTCATGCAACACCGGGCCGTGGCCGCCGTACGGGAGTGGAACCAACGCCTTGGGGGGAAGGGAGTCTACCTGGCCTGCAGCCACGGAGACGTGATCAAGGCGATCGTCGCCGATGCGCTGGGACTCCACCTGGATCACTTTCAACGGATAACAGCGGATCCTGCGGCTCTCACCGTCATTCGCTATGCCCCCCTGCGTCCCTTTGTGCTCAGGCTTAACGATATGGGGGAATTGCAGCTTCCCGAGGATTCGGAGGAGAAAGACGGGGGAGAAAAACTCACCGGGAGCGATGCCGCCGTCGGTGGTGGACCCGGAACCACGTAAGGTCAGGCTATGCCGGTCTTCGACTACGACCCACCAGAGAGGTTCGTGGCCGGTGCCTTGGGGCAACCGGGCGCACGAGCCTTTTTTCTGCAGGCCAGAGCCGAGGGCAGACTGACCACGGTAGCGCTGGAGAAACTGCAGGTGGCCGCACTCGCGGGCAGGCTGGACGAGCTGCTCGACGAGGTGCTGCGCCGCAGTGGGGGCACCGCGCACGTGCCTGCCATGGCGCCCGCCGACCTGACCGACGACAAGCCCCTCGAGGTGCCTGTCACCGAGGACTTCAGGGTCGGCACCATGGCACTGGCCTGGGATCCCGACACGTCACAGGTGGTGATAGAAGCGCAGGAGATCATCGACGAGGAAGTGGTCGAGGCACCCGAGCCCGCCATGCTGCGGGTGCGGATCAGTGCCGGGGTCGCCCGTGCGTTCACTCAGCGGGCGCTCCAGCTCGTCGCTGCGGGCCGACCGGCGTGTCCCCTTTGCGGACAGCCGCTCGACCCCGAGGGACACGTCTGCGTCCGTCTCAACGGCTATCGCGGGGGTGAGGCGACGTCATGAGCGCTCCGGAGAGCGAACCGGCTACCAAGCCGTCGCACCCGTCGCCCCTGGAGGACGAGGGGGCGCTCAAGCTGCTCCGCGACGGCCGCCTGGAGGTCGCGGGCCGCCTCGTCGAGGCGACCAACATGACGCTCTACTGCTCGATCACGCTCGGCGAGCGCACCGCCGCGTGTGTCTACAAGCCGGTACGCGGCGAGCGCCCACTCTGGGACTTCCCGGACGGCACGCTGGCCGCCCGTGAGGTCGCGGCGTTCGAGGTCTCCCAGGCGACCGGCTGGCAGATCGTGCCGCCGACCGTCTACCGGGAGGGCCCGTTCGGCCCCGGCATGTGCCAGCTCTGGATCGACACCGAACGCGAGGTCGACCTGATGCGCCTGGTACGCAGCCGCAACCCGGTGGTGCGCCGGATGGCGGTGTTCGACGCGGTGATCAACAACGCCGACCGCAAGGGCGGCCACCTGCTACCGCTGCCCACCGGCCACGTCTACGGGGTCGACCACGGCGTCTGCTTCTCCGCCGAGGACAAACTGCGCACCGTGCTCTGGCAGTGGCGAGGCAAGCCGCTGGCCCGCGAGGCCGTGGCCACGCTCACCAAACTGGAGCACGACATCGAGTCGGGCCAGCTCGGCCGAAGGCTGCGCGACCTGCTCACGCTCGCCGAGGTCGAGGCGACCTGGACCCGGATCAAACGGCTGCTCGAAACCGGCCTGCATCCCACTCCCTCCCGAGACTGGCCGGCCATTCCCTGGCCGCCGATGTAAACGGCCATCCCCTGGAAGCCGTGGTAAATCCGTTTACTACGCTTTGCCTTATGTGCACGGTGATCGTGAAGACGGGCCGGCCCCTGACGTTGATGGGTGTGCGAGACGAGTTCGCCGACCGGCCCTGGGAGGGGCCGGGAGAGCACTGGCCCGAACATCCCGGCGTGCTGGGCGGGCGCGACCTCAAGGCGGGCGGCACCTGGCTGGCGGTCGACCCCGCCGGCCGCCGCGCGGCCGCCCTCGTCAACGGGCACGGCAGGCCCGCGCCCGAGACCACCAGGACCTCCCGCGGCGACCTGCCGCTCCTCGCCGTCGGGGCCGGCGACCTGCCCGACGTCGACCTGACCCGCTACGACCCCTTCCACCTGCTGCTCGCCGAACCGACGCGGGCGCGCCTGTTCAGCTGGGACGGGGAACGGCTCAGCACCTCCGAGCTGCCCGACGGCACCAGCATGATCGTCAACACCGGCCTCAACCCGGAACACGAACGGGTGGCCGCCTACCGCTCGCGCTTCGAGAGCTCCGCCGACTGGCGCGAGCTCATCGCCGCCGCCCCCTCAGCCGACCCGTCGGCCCTGATCCTCCGGCACGAGCTGCCCGACGGCCGGGTCTTCGCCTCGCTGTCCGTGACCCTGGTCACGCTGGCCCCGGAGGGTGTGACGTACGAGTTCACGGACCTGACCGCTGATCGGGACGGATAGGCTCAAAGGCATGAGATCGTGGTCTGCCCCCACCATTCCCGCTCTTCCTGGTGAGAGCGTCCCACTGCGGCTCTACGACACGGCGGCCGGGCAGGTCCGGCAGACCGATCCGGGTCCGACCGCCCGCATGTACGTGTGCGGCATCACCCCCTACGACGCCACCCACCTGGGCCACGCCAACACCTACCTGGCCTTCGACATGGTCGGCAGGCTCTGGCGCGACGCGGGCCACGAGGTGCACTACACCCAGAACGCCACCGACGTCGACGACCCGCTCCTGGAGCGCGCCGAGCAGACCGGGATCACCTGGCAGCACCTGGCCGAGCGCGAGATCGAGCTGTTCCGCACCGACATGGAGGCGCTGCGCATCGTGCCGCCGCGCGAGTACGTCGGCGTGACCGAGGTCGTCGGCCGGGTGGCCGAGCTGATCGCCGAGCTGGCCGCCAAGGGTGTCACGTACGAGCTCGACGGCGACGTCTACTTCAGCGTGGCCGACGCGCCCAAGTTCGGGCAGGTGTCCGGCTACAGCGAGGAGCGGATGATCGAGCTGTTCGCCGAGCGCGGCGGCGACCCCGGCAGGGCCGGCAAGCGCGACCCGCTCGACTGGCTGCTCTGGCGGGCCGAGCGGCCCGGCGAGCCGGCCTGGGAGTCGACGCTCGGCCGCGGCCGGCCCGGCTGGCACATCGAGTGCACCTCGATCGCCCTGGACAACCTGGGCGCCGGCTACGACGTCGCGGGCGGTGGCACCGACCTGATCTTCCCGCACCACGAGTGCGGCGCCTCCGAGGGGCATGCGGCCACCGGGGAGTGGCCGTTCGCCAAGTTCTACACGCACGCCGGGATGGTGGCGCTCGACGGCGAGAAGATGTCGAAGTCCAAGGGCAACCTGGTCTTCGTCTCCAAGCTGCGGGCCGTGCGCGACCCGATGGCGATCCGGCTCGTGCTGCTCGCCCACCACTACCGAGAGGACTGGGAGTACGTCCCGGCCCAGCTCGCCGAGGCCGAGGCCCGGCTGGCCGTCTGGCGTTCGGCCATCGGGCTGGCCGCGGCGCCCGAGGCGCTCGGGCTGCTGGCCCAGGTACGCGAGCGGCTCGCCGACGACCTGGACACGCCGGGCGCGCTGGCCGCCCTCGACGCCTGGGCCGAGCGGGCCCTGTCGGGCGACGGCTCGGACCCGACGGCACCGGCCCTGGTCCGCGACCTGACCGACGCCCTGCTGGGCGTCGCGCTCTAGAGGAGACGGCCGCGTGGTCATCGACCCTTGTGATCACCCCCCAAGTGCGGCGAGACGGCATACCTTGCCGTCGATCACCTGCCCGTACACGGCCTCGGTCTGCTCGGCGACGCGCGCCCAGCCGTACCTCTCCTGAGCGCGGCGTGCCCCGGCCACGCCGATCGCCTTGCGCCGGTCCTCGTCGGCGAGCAGGTCGCGCAGGGCTCTGGCCAGCGCTCGCGGGCGGCGCGGTGGCACCAGCACGCCGCAGCCCGCGACCGTGTCGAGGTGCCCGCCGACCCCGGAGGCCACGACCGGCACGCCGCACGCCATCGCCTCGATCGCCACCATGCCGAACGGCTCGTACCAGGGCACGCAGACCACCACGTCCGCCGAGCGCATGAGCGCCGGGACGTGGGCGCGGGGGACGCTGCCGATCACGTGCACCCGGTCCCCGACACCGCATCCGGCGGCCAGTTCGCGCAGCCGCACCGACTCCTCGCCGTCCCGGTGCCCGCCGGCGATGACCAGGTCGGCCTCGGGAAGCCGGCGCATGGCCTGGATCACCGTGCCGACGCCCTTGCGGGGCACCTGGCGGCCGATGCTGAGCACCATCGGACGCCGGATACCCGCTCCGGCGCGCGGCGCGACCGGGCCCTGGGGGCAGAACTCGGTCAGGTCCACGCCGCACGGCACCACCGCGATGCGCTGCTCGGGCACGCCCATCGCGCGCAGCTCGTTCACCTCGTCGCCGCAGGTGGCGAGCACCGCGTCGGCGCGGGCGCCGATCTCGCGCTCGGTCGCGAGGCGGTGCGCGGGGCTGGAGTCGGCCTGACCCTGCCAGCGCCGCTTGACCGTGCCCAGCGCGTGGAACGTCTGCACCACCGGCACGTCCTCGGCGGCCTGCAGGGCCGCCTGGCCGCTCATCCAGAAGTGCGCGTGCGCGACGTCGGGCCGGCGCACGGCCCAGCGATCGGCGAGACGGTCGGTGAACTCCGGCATGTACCGCGGGAGCTCGTCCTTCGGGATCGGAGCCGCGGGCCCGGCCGTGACGTACTCGACCGTGACGCCGGGTGCCAGGGGCACCGAGTCCGGCTGGGCCGGATCGGAGCGGCGGGTGTGGACGACGACCTTGTGCCCGCGCTCTCCCAGCGCGACGGCCAGCGCGGCGACGTAGACGTTCTGGCCGCCGGAGTCGACGCTGCCGATCGCGGCCAGGGGGTCCGCGTGTTCAGAGATCAGATCGACATTCACAGGTCAGCTCCCTCACTGCTTTGACCACCTGCTCGCTTGTCACCTGCGACGGACATGGGTGCCCGGGGACCGGGCACCCGCGTGCCCTGGTGTCCCGGCAAGGGGTTCGCCGGGCGCCGAGGAGCACCGCGGGCACCCTGTAGGGAAGACGGGACAACCGGGGGGGCGAACAGGCTCACGGCAGGCGTACCGACCACGGGTGCCAGGTGCGGGGCCGGTGTCTCCGGCCATGAGCACGCCGGCCCGCTCGATGAGGGCTGCCAGCTGTGAGAGCGTCGTTCCACCGCCGAGGTCGACCGCAACATCGTGGGCGACATAGGCGGTGAGCTCGCGCTCCTTGCCTGTCACGACGACCCGGTGCCCGTTTTCGGCCAGCTCCCGGACCGCTTGCCGATGCCGCTCGGCAGGCCAGGTGCTGACGTCTCCGGGTGGACCACTACGTACGCGCCTTCACCGGCGCCGGTGCCGGTATCTATAGGGTTCCCGATAACGTTCCCAATATCCGGAAGAGGTGGGGGGACAGCGAGTTTTCCCTGATCATCGGGTGACAATTCGCACCCGGCGGTCCAGCAGAATCTGCCGTTCGTCGCCCTGAGTAGTTGTTTGTGGAGGGGGCGCTCGGGTAGCTGGGCGTCAGCGCGACGGAGGTGAAAGGTGTTCGAACCACGACGTCCTGGGGCGGTGCTCTTCGACCGGGACGGGGCCCTGATCAAGGACGTCCCCTACAACGGCGACCCGGCGCGGGTCGAGCCGATGCCGGGCGCGAGGGAGGCGCTGATGCGCCTGCGCCGGGCCGACGTGCAGGTGGCGGTCGTCACCAACCAGTCGGGCGTGGCCAAGGGCCTGCTCACGCCGGACGAGATGGATCAGGTGAACGCCAGGGTCGAGGAGCTCCTCGGCCCGTTCGACGCGTGGGCCATCTGCGTGCACGACGACTGCGACGGCTGTACCTGCCGCAAGCCCGCGCCGGGGCTGGTGATCAGGGCGGCGGCCGTCCTCGACGTCAGCCCGCGCGACTGCGTCGTGGTGGGCGACATAGGCAGGGACATGGAGGCGGCCAGGGCCGCGGGGGCCAGGGGCATCCTGGTGCCGAGCGGTCAGACCCGCGCGGAGGAGATCCAGCAGGCCGCCGAGGTGGCCGAGGGCCTGTCCGACGTCGCGGACCGCGTGCTGAGCGCCGTCGCCGAGGCCGGCGGAGTGGTTTCCGGGAGGATGGGCTCCGCGGTCTGGTCACCGCTGGTGGGCTGGAGTCGCTGGTGAGGAAGGCCGACCAGGGGTAAAAACTTCGTCAATTATCCGGAGCTCCCCGCCCGGACCGGCAAGGCCGCCCGCGCCGTGGCACCGGCCCGTTACGGGCTGACCAGGGTTCCTGGCCGATTGGGATCTCCTTTTTGCGGAGGTATGGCCGGAAAAAGGAGGGGTAGAGGCCTTCACCATGATGATGATGGATTGGTCGCGTAAGGCCTCCTGCCTGGTCGTAGACCCGGAACTGTTCTTCCCGATCTCCCCCGAAGGGCCGGGCCACGCGCAAGTGGAGCGCGCCAAGGTCGTCTGCCGCGACTGCCCGGTACGCGAGCCCTGCCTCGACTACGCGCTCACCACCGGACAGGCCTACGGCGTCTGGGGCGGCACCGACCCGTCACAGCGGCGAGAACTCATCCTGACATCACCTCAGCGAGAAAGCGTTGGCGCTCGCCGTCCTCGAGACGGTCGCTGAACAGCACACCGTCGAGGTGATCGACCTCGTGCTGCAGCACCCTGGCGAGCACACCCAGCGCCCGCACGGTGACGGGCTTGCCGAACGCGTCGCGGCCACGAGCCGTGACCATGTACGAACGTTCCAACGGCCACCACAGACCCGGCGCCGACAGGCACGCCTCGTCCGCCGTGATGCGCCGCTCGGACAGCTCCAGCCGCGGATTCACCAGGCACCCTGACTTGCCGTCGTAGGAGTAGACGACGACACGCAGCGACACCCCGATCTGGGGTGCGGCGAGGCCGGCGCGGCCGGCTCCGGCGCGCATCGTCGCCGTCAGGGACTTGACCAGCCCCCGGAGTTCGCGGTCGAAGTCGTGAACCGGCGCCGCCACCGAGCGGAGCACCGGATCGCTGAACACACGGATAGGACGGACTGTCACCGCAACTCCCCGATTGGTCGCGTCGTCTGGGGAGAGGCTTCCCGCGCGCCTTCGGGATCAACCGTCGGGGTTCTGGGTTGTAGCACAGCGGTAACAAGGGAGACCCCGGGGCGAAACCGCCTGAAAGCACTATCTATTCTGTGATCTCACTTCCGGCTCATGGGCCTGTGATGCTTGGCCGGGTGCTCGGGGCCCGGCCAAGCCCACCACTACAGGAGGTGTTCGCGTGAGCGCGCTTCCCCTCGACGACCCGGCGCGAGCGCTGGAGACGGCGCCGGACGCGCTGTCCGGCTTCACCGTCGGCGTGACCGCCACCCGGCGGCGCGAGGAGTTCGGCGCGCTGCTCGAACGGCGCGGCGCGCGGGTGGTGAGCGCGCCCGCCATCAGGCTGGTGCCGCTCTCCGAGGACTCCGACCTGCTGGCCGCCACCCGGCTCAGCCTGGCCGGGCCGGTGGACGACGTGGTCATCACCACCGGCGTCGGCTTTCGCGGCTGGATGGCCGCGGCCGAGGGCTGGGGCCTGTCCGCCGACCTGGCCGACCACCTGACCAGGGCCCGCCTGCTCACCCGCGGCCCCAAGGCCAGGGGAGCGGTGCGCGCCGCCGGGCTGAACGACCACTGGACCCCCGCCACCGAGTCCTGCGAGGAGGTCAAGCAGTACCTCCTGGCCCAGGACCTGCACGGACGCCGCATCGCGGTGCAGCAGCACGGCGAGCCGCTGACGGAGTTCGTCGCCGTGCTGCGGGAGGCCGGGGCCGAGGTGATCGAGATCCCGGTCTACCGGTGGCTGCCGTACCGCGACCCCTCGCCGCTGCGCCGCCTCATCACCCAGACGCTGTCCGGCGCCGTGGACGCCGTGGCCTTCACCAGCGCGCCCGCCGTACACGCCATGCTCGGCGCCGCCCGGGCCGAAGGGCTGGAGGAGCAGTTGCTGGCGGCGTTCGGCGACCGCGTCGTGGCCGCCTGTGTCGGTCCGGTCACCGCCGGGCCGCTGGTCACGCGTGGCGTACACACGCTGCAGCCCGACCGGGCGCGTCTCGGCGCGCTGGCCAGAGCGCTGGCCAGGCACCTGCCGGAACACGGCGTCACCCGGCTGGAGGCGGGCGGGCACCGGCTGGAGATCCGCGGGCACGCGGTCGTCGTCGACGGCGAACTCAGGCCGTTGCCACCCGCGCCCATGGCCGTGCTCAAGCGCCTGGCCGACAAGCCCGGCCATGTGGTCTCCCGCTCCGACCTGCGTACCGTGCTGCCGGGCAGCGTGTCGCGCGACTCGGCGGAGCACGCGGTGGAGATGGCGATCACGCGGCTGCGGCGCGCGCTCGGACCCAGCGGGATCGTCGAGACAGTGGTCAAACGGGGCTACCGGCTCGCCTGCACCCACGAGGCGGCCTCCCTGTGACGTCGCCCTCGTCCATGGGGGCCGGAGCCACCGCGCCGACGCTGGTCCTGGCCGCGCATGGGACGCGGAGCGCGGCGGGGGAGCGATCCCTGGCCGCGCTGGCCGCGGCGGTCCGGCGGACGCGGCCCCGGCATCGCGTCGAGCTGAGCTACCTGGAGATCAGCTCACCCTTGCTGGCCGACGTGCTGTCCGCGGTCCCCGGACCTGTGGTCGTGGTGCCGCTGCTCCTCGCCGGCGGCTACCACGTGCACATCGACCTGCCGAACGTCGTCGCCGAGCACCGCCCCGACGCCCTCGTCGCGCCGCCGCTCGGACCGCACCGGCTGCTCACCACCGCGCTCGCCCGCAAGCTGGCCCGCGCGGGACTCCGCCCCGCCGACACGGTCATCCTGGGCGCGGCGGGCTCCTCGGACCCCGCCGGCCTCGCCGACGTCCGCGCCGCCGCCCACCTTCTGTCGGTACGGCTGGGCCGCCCGGTCACGGCCGCGTTCACCTCGGCGGGCAGCCCGTCGCTCGGTGAGGCCGTGGAACGCGTCAGATCGAGCCCGGCGCCACGCCTGGCGGTCGCCTCTTACCTGCTCGCGCCCGGTTTCTTCCACGGCCGTCTGACGGGGGCGGGCGCGGACCTGGTCAGCGAACCCTTGGGAGCCGATCCCGCCGTGGTGGAGCTGATCTGGCACCGCTTCGACCAGGCGAGCACCCGCACCGCCGTACCGAACACCCGGACCGCCGTACGGACCGCCTAGAGAGTGCTTTTCGCACCTCTTCCTGATCGCGTCCGCGGCCGGGGTCAGGAAGAGGATCCGTGATCCATGCGTCCCAGAGTCAGCCGAACAGGCCGTTGATGGTGGCGTTGGCCTGGTCGAGCGCGTTGACGTCGCTCTTGAACGCGAAGATCGACTCCATGGTCTCGGTCATGGTGGCCTTGATCTCGGCCCAGTGCTCGGCGATGGGCGCCAGGTGGGTCGTGCCGTTCTCCACGTGCGTGGTGAACGGCTTGACGTCGATGCCGGCGTCGGAGAAGGCCTGCTCCGCCTTGACCGTCGCCGTCTTGATGGCCGGGAACACGATGGCCTGCTTGGCCACGATCTCCTCCTGGCAGGCCGGCGAGCCGAGGAACTTGACCCACGCCCACGCCGCGTCGGGGTTGTCGGTGTTCGCCGAGATGTTGTCGGCCAGGCCGTTGAACAGGCTCGCCCGCTTACCCGTCGGCCCGATCGGGGTCGGGGCCAGGGCCGACTTCACGTCCTTGAGCGCCCAGTAGGTCTTGGTGTTCCAGCTTCCCTCGGTGACCATCGCGTACTTGCCCGCCCCGTACGCGTCGATCTGGCCGACCCCCGAGGAGACGATGTCCAGGTTCGGCATGTAGCCCTTGTCGATGAGCGAGGTGACCCACTTGATGGTCTCCTTGAACTTCGGGTCCGCGTAGTTGAACCGGGTGGGCCACGGGTTCTTGTCGGCGTAGTTCCAGCCGTTGCTCATCGCGTACATGCTCCACTCGGTCTGCCCGAAGGCGTCGCCGGTGCCGTTCAGGCCGAGGCCGTAGGTGGCCACGTGCTTCTTGTCGAAGCCGGGCTCGTCGCCGCGCTTGCCGTTCTTGTCCACGGTGAGGTGGGCGATGGCCTTCTCGTACGTGCCGCCGTCCTGAGGGTTCCAGCTCAGCTCGGCCATCTCCGCCGGCTTGAGGCCGGCTTCCTTGACCTTCTTGGTGTTGTAGATCACCGCCACGGTGTCGAAGTCCTTGGGCAGCCCGTAGCGCTGCCCGTCCTTGGTCACCCACAGGTCGGCCAGGCCGTCCTGGTAGATCGACAGGTCCACCTTGTCCCGCTTGACCTGGTCGGTGATCGGCAGGAGCTGGCCCTGGGAGGCGAACTGCGGGTACTGCGACAGGTGGCTGACGAAGACGTCCGGGGCGGTGCCGGAGACGAACCCGGTCGTCAGCGTGTTCCAGTAGTCGTCCCAGCCGTACTGGGTGATCTTGACGGTGTACTGGGGGTTCGCCTTGTGGAAGGCGTCCGCGCAGGCCTGGTATTGGGGCTGCTGGGCGGTGTCCCAGAGCCAGTAGTCGATCGTGGCGGGACCGGCGGCGGCGGCGGGGGTGTCGCCGCCCTTGTCGGCACCGCATCCGGTCAGCAGCAGCGCCGCCGCGCAGGCGGCAGCAAGACAATGCTTCACAACATCAACCTTCTGTGATGGGGGGACGGCGTTCACTTGACGCCGGTGTATCCGATGGAGTCGATGACGCGGCGGCCGAGCACGGCGAACAGCACCATGATCGGGAGCGCGGCGAAGAGGGTGGCGGCCATGAGCCCGGCCCAGTCGGGGCTGCCCTGCGGGGTCTGGGAGCGGAAGATGCCGAGCGCGACCGTGAGCACCCGGACGTTCTCCGCCTTGCCCACCAGCAGCGGCCAGAAGTAGTCGTTCCAGCTGGTGATGTAGGTGAGGATGGCCAGCGTGGCGATGGGCCCCCGGCTCATGGGCAGGATGATGCGGAAGAACGTCCGTACGTGCCCGGCCCCGTCGAGGCGCGCGGCCTCCTCCACGCTGGCGTTGATCCCGAGGAAGAACTGCCGCAGGAAGAACACCGCGAACGGGGTCATGAGCAACTGCGGCAGAACGATGCCGAGATAGGTGTTGAGCAGCCCCAGCTCCTTGACCAGCACGAAGTTGGGCAGCGTGGTGAAGATCGGCGGCACCATGAGGGCGGTGACGAAGAGGGTGAAGACGGCGTTCCTGCCCGGCCAGCGCAGCCGCGCGAAGGCGTAGGCGGCCATCGAGCCGAAGAAGACCTGCCCGACCGTGATCGTGGTCGAGACGACGATCGAGTTGCGCAGGTAGAGCCAGAAGCTGACCGTGCCGCTCGACCCGCCCTCGGCCACCGCCTCCGCGGTGCTCGACAGGCCCAGCACCCGGCGGTAGGCGCCCAGCGTGAAGTCGACGGGCAGCAGGTCCGCGGCGCCTCCGGCCAGCGCGCGGGTGCTGGAGAAGGACGTACGCAGCATCCAGTAGAACGGGAACAGCGTCACCGCCATGACCACGACGAGCACGGCCCAGCCCGCCACCCGGCCCCAGCGGATCGAGGCCATCAGGCCCCCCTCAGATCGGACTCGCCCGCCCGCGAGAGGCGCAACTGCAGATACGCGATCCCGGCGAGCAGCACGAACAACACGGACGACAGCGCGGCGGCGTAGCCGAAGTTGAACCGGTTGAACGCCTGGTCGTAGATGTAGAAGTAGATGACCCTGGTGGCGTTGATCGGTCCGCCCCCGGTGGTGACGGCGACGGTGTCGAAGACCTGGAACGATCCGATGACGCTCAGCACCATGACCAGCGCCATGACCGGGCGCAGCAGCGGCAGCGTGACCCGCCAGAACGTCCGCCACTCCGAGGCGCCGTCGATGGCGGCGGCCTCGTACACGCTCGGCGGGATCATCTGCAGCCCGGCGAAGATGAGCAGCGCGGTGTAGCCCATGTGCCGCCAGGTGTTGATCGCGGCGATGGTCGGGATGGCCCAGTCCGAGCCGAAGAACGCCACCCGGTCGAAGCCCAGCCACTCGATCACGTTGTTGACCACGCCGAGCTGGAAGTCGAGCATCCAGAACCACGCGAGGGCCACGACCACGTTGGCGACGAGGTAGGGCAGCAGCACGATCCCGCGTACCAGCATCGACTTGGTCAGCCGGTACAGCAGGACGGCCAGCAGCATGGAGATCATGGTCTGCGCGCCGATGTTGATCAGCACGTACTCGCCGGTGACCTTCAGAGCGTTCCAGAACAGGTGGTCGCCGAGCAGCCGCTCGTAGTTGTCCAGCCCGATGAAGCGCGGCGGGGTGAGGACGTTGTACTTGGTCAGGCTCAGGTACACGCCGCGGGCGGCGGGCCAGAGGTAGAAGACGGCGAAGCCGATGGCCGCCGGGAGGACGAACATGGCCGCGACGGGCAGGTCGCCCAGGCGGCGTCGGAGTGGAGGAGGGATCTTGGGCACTGTCCCGGGCGTGATGCGGGGGGCGGCGCGGACGGTATCACTGGTCATTAGACCTCACTAGTGCCCGCCGGCGGTTGATCAGCGGTGCAACAACAGATGCTGGAGAGCGGTGACTGCCGCTCCCCTGGCCCACTCGTTGAAGGCGAAGGGCTTGACGGCCACCCGTACGGGGGTGGCCGTCCAGTGCGTGTGACGGGCGAGCGCGGTGTGGAACGACTCCGCGCACACGTCGTACATGTGGACCGACTCGCCGGACAGGACGACGAGCTCGGGTCCGGCGATGTTGGCGATGGTGGCGACCACCTGGCCCAGGGCGGCCCCGGCCTCGTCCAGCACGCGGCGCGCGACGGGGTGGCCGTCGGCCGCCATGGCAAGGCAGTCGTCGAAGGTGAGCTCGGGCCGGTCGAGCGTGATGGCGATCGAGCGGCGGATGGCGGGGGAGGTGGCGTACGCGCGGGCGCAGCCGTGGTGGCCCCGCTCGCACATGGGGCCGCGGTCGTCGATCTGCAGGTGGCCGATCAGCCCTGTGGCGCCCGACTGCCCGGTGACCAGGCGGTCGCCGACGACGAGCCCGCAGCCGAGGCCCGCCCCGACCGTGACCAGCGCGAACGACGAGTGGCCCACGCCCTCGCCAAACCACTGCTGTACGGCCGTCAGCGCCCGCACGTCGTTTTCCAGCACCGTGGGCACGGACACGGCCTCCGCCACCAGCGTCGCCAGCGGTAGCTGGCTCCAGCCGAGGAACGGCGAGGTGTGCACGACGGGGTCGTCCGGCGTGGCGGTGCCGGCCAGGCTGATGCCCACGGCCGACAGGGGCCGCCCCGGCACGGTCAGCTCCTCGACCACCTCGACGATCTGGCCGAGAACGTGGTCGATCTCGTGGTTCACCAGCGGCCTGGAGGTCTCCATCCGCACGGTGGCCGAAAGGTCGGTGCGGACGGCGAAGAGCTCGTCGGCGGTGAGCTTGATGCCGACGAACGACATGCGCGAGGCGTCCACCTGCAGCGGCTGCGACGGCCGCCCGACGGTGGCCGGGCCCTCGCCGCTGGCCTCCAGCAGGTAGCCCGCCTCGAGGAACGGCTTGGTCAGCTTGGTCAGCGCGGACGGTGACAGGGCGAGTCGCCTGGCCACCTCCGCTCTGGATAAGGGGCCATGCACGAGCAGCTCGACGAACACGGATCGCATGGCGTCGGTGAGCCGCACAGGATCGCTGGAGGTCTGTGAGAACACGGGGCCCATAGTTGGCCCCTTTTGTTCATGTTGTCAAGTAAATGAGTGGCACGAATCACAGAAACGGGGTATGCCCAGAGATCTTTCATTGACCGTGTGCACTAATTCGGGTTAGTCTCCAGCCGCCTGATTGATCCAGCTGCTCGGGGGACGCCGATGCCTGTAATCCCGCTCGACGATCACCACTGGGCGATCACCACGCCCGCCTCCACGTACGTCATCGGCGTGGAGGTCGACCCGCTCACCGGGGAGGCCGCGCCACGGCAGACGTACTGGGGCCCGAGACTCACGCCGGAGGCCGCCCGCCAGGTCACCTGCCTGCCCAAGAGGCACGTCAGCAGCTTCTCCACGCCCGCCGAGATCGAGGAACTGCTGCCGGTGGACGGCGGCACGCGGTGGGGCTCGCCCTCCCTGCAGGTCACGTTCGGCCACGCGCGCTCGCTGGAGCCGCGCTTGGTCGAGGCGGGCGTCCACGACGAGGGCGGCGGGGCCGAACGGCTGGATGTCGTGCTGGCCGACGCCTACCACCCGTTCGAGGTGGTGCTGTCGGTCCGCGTACGCGACGACACCGACGTCATCGAGCGCTGGACCACCGTCCGATGCGGCTCCTCCGGCACCGAGGTCGTGGTCACCCGGCTGGACTCGGGCAACTGGTTCATCCCCGACGCGGCGGCCTACCGCCACAGCGGTGTCTTCGGCGCGTGGGCCGAGGAACTGCAGCTCCAGCGTGGGCCGCTGCCGGTCGGTGAGCTGGTCTTCACCAGCCGCCAGGGCGTCACCAGCCACACGGCGAACCCGTGGGTGATGATCGACGCGGGCGCGGCGACCGAAGAGCACGGCGAGGTCTGGGGCGTCGCCCTGGCCTGGAGCGGGAGCTGGCGGCTGACCACCACGCACCGGCCCGAGGGCGGGGTCTGCGTCTCGGGGGGCTTCGGCCACGACGGGGTGCGCTGGACGCTCGCGCCGGGGGAGGAGCTCGTGGCGCCGCCCGTGCTGGGGCTCTACTCCGATGGCGGGTTCGGCGCGGCCAGCCGGTCCTGGCACGAGTACGCCCGCAGGCACGTGCTGCCCACCCCTCTGGAGGAGCAGCCGGTGCTGTACAACTCGTGGGAGGCGACCGCGTTCGCCGTCACCGAGGCGCACCAGCTCGAGCTGGCCAAGACCGCCGCCGCCCTCGGCGTCGAGCTGTTCGTGGTCGACGACGGCTGGTTCGGCGGGCGCGACGACGACACCACCTCACTGGGTGACTGGCATCCGCACCGTGAGCGCTTCCCCGAGGGGCTGGGCGGCATGTTCGACGGGATCCGCGACCTGGGGATGCGCGCCGGGCTGTGGGTGGAGCCGGAGGGTCTCAGCAAGGAGAGCGAGCTCTATCGGGCGCACCCGGAGTGGGCCCTGCACATGGAGCACCGGCGCCGGGACGAGAAACGCCAGCAACTCGTGCTCAACTTCGCCCGCGACGACGTACGCGAGTGGGCGCTCGGCTGGCTCGACCGGCTGGTCACGGAGCTCGGCCTCGACTACCTCAAGTGGGACATGAACCGCCCGTTCACCCAGGCGGGCTGGCCGGAGCGGGAGGCGGCCCAGGACCGGGTCTGGATCGAGCACACGCGCGGCGTCTACCGGGTGATGGGGCTGCTGCGCGAGCGCCGTCCCGGGCTGCGGATCGAGTCCTGCGCGGGCGGCGGCGGGCGGGTCGACTTCGGGATCATGCGCTACACCGACGAGGTCTGGCCGTCGGACAACACCGACGCCCGCGACCGGCAGACCGTACAGCACGGGTTCTCCCAGCTCTACCCGGCCAGCGCCATGTCGGCCTGGGTCACCGACTCGCCCAACATCACCACCGGGCGCGCGATGCCGCTGCGCTACCGCTTCCATGTGGCCATGGCCGGCGTGCTGGGCATCGGGGGGAACCTGCCGGAGTGGACCTCCGGCGAGCTGGAGGCGGCGGCCGAGCTGATCGCCCAGTACAAGCGGGTGCGCCCGACCGTGCAGCACGGGCTGCAGTACCGCCTGGCCGGCACGCCGGGGCAGGAGCGCTCGGCGGTGCAGTACGTGCTGGGTGACCAGGTCGTGGTGTTCGTCTACAACCCGCTCGGCAACGCCAAGCGCGGGCCGCGCCGGCTGCGGCTGACCGGCCTGGACCCGGAGGCGCTGTACGAGCTGGAGGCCGACGGCTCCCGCTGGTACGGCGCCACGCTCATGGCCGGCGGCATCCGGCCCGCCGCGTGGGAGCCGATCGGCGCGGACCATCGCAGCGAGATGGTGGTGCTCAGGAAGGTCTAGATCGGTGGAGCGTGGCCTCCTCGACCGTCAGGCGGGCACGGGTTCCAGGCGGAGTTCGCGGATGATCTCCTGGGCGCTCGCGTCCCGGGACGGTCCCGCGTCGGCGCCGATGAACATCTCGATGTAGGCGTGGTGGAAGCACCCCGCCAGCAGCAGCCGGGCGGTGGCCTCCGGGTCGACGGAGGCGGCCACCCGTCCGAGGCGCTGCTCGCCCTCCAGGTAGGTGGCCAGCGGGAGGATCTCTCCCATCGGGCCGAGCCCGTGATCGCGTATGGCCTGCCGGAAGCGGACCGTGACCGATGGCGAGGTGAACGCGGGCATCGCCGCGCCCTGCACATCGGTGTAGTAGTCGATGCCCGCTCGCACGATGGGCAGCAGGTTGTCGCCGACGCTGCCTCTGCCGATGCGGTGGGAGAGTTCGTGCAGGATGCTGAGCCAGAGCGGGAGCCGGTCCTGCAACAGGGCGAGGAAATGGTCCACCGAGCCGCCGGGGCGGTCCTCCCTGAGGGAGAGGGCCATCTCCAGGATGCGTCGCCGGGTGTCCTGACTCCTCTGGTGCGGGTCTACGTGGGAAGTCGCCATGGTTGGCCTAACGTGCGCGGTCACATGGGTAGGTTCAACGTGGCATTCGCGACCGGAGCCTCTCGACCAGCCGGTCCTGGGGTTCCAACTCGGTGCAAGCTTGTACGGTTCCTGATTATTACTCGAAACTTCCAGAAAATTCGGCAAAAAGGCTTCGAGTCAGCTGTCAGTGTCGCGGTCCCGGCGCCGCAGGTAGCGCTCGAACTCGGCGGCGATCGCGTCTCCGCTGGCCTCGGGCAGCTCGGCGGCGTCCTTGCGCTCCTCGAGCTCCTTGACGTATTCGGCCACTTCGCTGTCCTGGGAGGCGAGCTCGTCCACGCCGTTCTCCCAGGCGCGGGCCTCCTCGTCCAGCTCACCGAGCGGCATCGGGATCTCCAGCAGGTCTTCGAGGCGGCGCAGCAGTGCCAGCGTGGCCTTGGGATTGGGCGGCTGGGCCACGTAGTGCGGCACCGACGCCCACAGCGAGACGGCGTTGAGGCCGGCCTCGCCGAACGACTGCTGCAGCACGCCCACGATGCCCGTGGGGCCCTCGTAGCGGCTCAGCTCCAGCTGGGTCGAGCGGGCCAGGTCCTCGTCCGTGGCGCTGCCCAGGATCGGCACGGGGCGGGTGTGCGGCGAGTCGTTGAGCAGCGCGCCCAGCATCACGGCCAGCTCGACGCCGAGCTCGCGGCAGACCTCGATGATGTCGGCGCAGAACGACCGCCACCGCATGTTGGGCTCGATGCCGCGCAGCAGCACCACGTCGCGCTCGACGCCCGGCGGGCGGGCGCGCAGCAGCCGCGTCGTCGGCCAGATGATCGATCGGGTCAGCCCGTCGCCCATCTCCACGACGGGCCGGGTGACCTGGAAGTCGTAGTAGTCGTCGGGATCCAGCTCGACGAGCGGCTCCGCCTTCCAGGCGGACTCGAGGTGGGCGATCACACCGCTGGATGCCTCGCCGGCGTCGTTCCACCCTTCGAACGCGGCTATGAGCACCGGGTCGACGAGCTCGGGGAGCCTTTCGAACTCGATCACGTGTCGCCTCCTCTCTTCGCCATCCAGCTAAGCCTATGCGGTGAGGAGGCGGTCATGTCACGGAGTAACGACGATCAGGCATCGTCACGGAGTGACCGGTCAGACGCTGTCACGCGGTGACGGGCCGGGCACTGTCAGATCGCCTGTTCAGGCCGCCACCGTCGAGTCAGGTGCGCTCCGCGTCAGCCCTTGACGCGGAGTGAGCGGAGGCGGCGCAGCGAAGGGTCAGGCGCGGCCGCCGGCGGTGGTGTGGACGATCAGCACGTCGCAGGAGGCGCGGTGGGCGACATGCCATGGAAAACCCCTATTGGACATGGAATCAATAGTCTCTCCGGCAGGACAGCCGTCCGATGAACCCGTCCGGCGGCAGCCGATAAGCTCTACGCCATGAGCAGCTCCCCGTCCTTTCGCGAAGTCCTGTCCCAGCGAGTGATCGTCGCCGACGGGGCGATGGGGACGATGTTGCAGGCCCAGGACCCCACCCTCGACGACTTCGAAGGTCACGAGGGCTGCAACGAGGTGCTGAACGTCACCCGTCCCGACATCGTGCAGGGCGTCCACGACGCCTATTTCGCCGTGGGCGTCGACTGCGTCGAGACCAACACCTTCGGCGCCAACCTGGCGGCCCTGGGCGAGTACGACATCTCCGAGCGGGTCTTCGAATACTCCGAGGCGGGCGCCAGGATCGCGCGCGAGCGGGCCGACCACTGGTCCACGCCCGAGCAGCCGCGTTTCGTGCTCGGCTCGATGGGCCCCGGCACCAAGCTGCCCACGCTGGGCCACCTGCCCTACCACAACCTGCGCGAGTCCTACCGGCAGAACGCGGCGGGCCTGATCGCGGGCGGCGCCGACGCGCTGATCATCGAGACCTGCCAGGACCTGCTCCAGGTCAAGGCCGCCGTCGTCGGCTCCAGGCGGGCCGCGGAGGAGTCGGGCCGCGACGTGCCGATCATCGCCCAGGTGACGATCGAGACCAACGGCGCCATGCTGCTCGGCTCGGAGATCGGCGCCGCGCTGACCGCGATCGAGCCGCTCGGCGTCGACATGATCGGCCTCAACTGCGCCACCGGCCCGGCCGAGATGAGCGAGCACCTGCGCTACCTGGCCCGGCACTCCCGGCTGAAGCTCTCGTGCATGCCCAACGCGGGGCTGCCGGTGCTGACCTCCGACGGCGCGTACTATCCGCTCAGCGCCGGGGAGCTCGCCGACGCGCACGACACCTTCACCCGCGACTACGGCCTGTCGCTGGTCGGCGGCTGCTGCGGCACCACTCCCGAGCACCTGCGCCAGGTCGTCGACCGCGTGCGTGGCAGGCAGACGCCCGCCCGCCGCCCGCACCCCGAGCCGGGCGCCTCCTCGCTCTACCAGACCGTCCCCTTCCGCCAGGACACCTCCTACCTGGCGATCGGCGAGCGGTGCAACACCAACGGCTCCAAGGCCTTCCGCGAGGCCATGCTCGAAGGCCGCTGGGACGACTGCGTGGAGATGGCCCGCGAGCAGGCTCGCGGCGGCGCCCACCTGCTCGACCTGTGCGTCGACTACGTGGGCCGCGACGGCGTGGCCGACATGAAGGAGCTGGCGTTCCGCCTGGCCACCGCCTCCACGCTGCCGATCATGCTCGACTCGACCGAGTCCGAGGTGCTGCGGGCCGGGCTGGAGATGCTCGGCGGGCGCGCGGTGGTCAACTCGGTCAACTACGAGGACGGGCGCGGCCCCGACTCACGCTTCCACAAGACGATGATGGCCGTACGCGAGCACGGCGCCGCCGTCGTGGTCATGTGCATCGACGAGAAGGGCCAGGCCCGCACCGCCGCCGAGAAGGTGCGCATCGCGAGCGAGACCATCGACGACCTGGTCGCCAACTGGGGCATGCAGGTGTCCGACATCATCGTCGACTGCCTCACCTTCACCATCGCCACCGGCATGGAGGAGAGCCGCCGCGACGGCCTGGAGACCATCGAGGGCATCCGCGAGCTCAAGCGCCGCTACCCCGACGTGCAGACCACGCTGGGCCTGTCCAACATCTCCTTCGGCATCAACCCGGCCTCGCGCATGGTGCTCAACTCGGTGTTCCTCAACGAGTGCGTCAACGCCGGGCTCGACTCGGCCATCGTGCACGCCTCCAAGATCCTTCCGATGTCGCGCATCCCCGACGAGCAGCGCCAGGTCGCGCTCGACATGGTCTACGACCGCCGCCGCGAGGGCTATGACCCGTTGCAGCGCTTCATCGACATGTTCGAGGGCGTCGACGCCACGGCCATGCGTCAGGGCAGGGCCGAGGAGCTGGCCGCGCTGCCGCTGTGGGAGCGGCTCAAGCGGCGCATCATCGACGGCGAGAAGAAGGGGCTGGAGGCCGACCTCGAAGCCGGTCTGGCGGAGCGGCCCGCCCTGGAGATCATCAACAACGTGCTGCTCGACGGCATGAAGACGGTCGGCGAGCTGTTCGGCTCGGGGCAGATGCAGCTGCCGTTCGTGCTGCAGTCGGCCGAGGTGATGAAGACCGCCGTCGCCTACCTCGAACCGCACATGGACCGCGTCGAAGGCGAGACCAAGGGCCGCATCGTGCTCGCCACGGTCAAGGGCGACGTGCACGACATCGGCAAGAACCTGGTCGACATCATCCTGTCCAACAACGGCTACCAGGTGGTCAACCTCGGCATCAAGCAGCCGGTCTCCGCGATCCTGGAGGCGGCCGACGAGCAGAAGGCCGACGTCATCGGCATGTCCGGACTTCTGGTGAAATCGACGGTCATCATGAAGGAGAACCTGGAGGAGATGAACTCCCGGGGCATCTCCGACCGCTACCCGGTGCTGCTCGGCGGCGCCGCCCTCACCCGCGCCTACGTCGAGCAGGACCTGGCCGAGCTGTTCGCCGGCGAGGTCCGCTACGCCCGCGACGCCTTCGAGGGGCTGCGGCTGATGGACTCCTTCATGGCCGTCAAGCGCGGCGTCGCCGGCGCCACGCTGCCGCCGCTGCGCGAGCGCCGGGTCAAGACCGGCGCCGTCCTGACCCGTACACCGGTCGAGGCGCTGCCCGCCCGCTCCGACGTGGCCGCCGACAACCGGGTGCCGGTGGCGCCCTTCCAGGGCGACCGCATCGTCAAGGGCATCTCGCTGAGCGACTACTCCGCCTTCCTCGACGAGCGGGCGTTGTTCCTCGGGCAGTGGGGCCTCAAGCCCACGCGCGGCGGCGACGGACCCGGCTATGACGAACTCGTCGAGACCGAGGGACGGCCGAGGCTGCGCATGTGGCTCGACCGCATCCAGACCGAGGGGCTGCTGGAGGCGGCGGTCGTGTACGGCTACTTCCCGTGCGTCAGCGACGGCGACTCGCTGATCATCCTCGACGAGGCCGGAGACGAGCGCACCCGCTTCACCTTCCCGCGCCAGCGCCGCGACCGGCACCTGTGCCTGTCCGACTTCTTCCGCTCGCGCGAGTCGGGCGAGGTGGACGTGGTCGGCTTCCAGATCGCCACGATGGGCGGCAAGATCTCCGAGGCGACGGCCGAGCTGTTCGCCAAGGATGCCTACCGCGACTACCTCGAGCTGCACGGGCTGTCGGTGCAGCTCACGGAGGCGCTGGCCGAATACTGGCACGCCCGGGTGCGCGCCGAGTGGGGGATCGGGGGCGGGGAGTCGCTCGACGACATGCTCAAGGTCAACATCCAGGGCTGCCGCTACTCCTTCGGCTACCCGGCCTGCCCCAACCTCGAGGACCAGGTGCAACTGTTCCAGCTCCTGGACCCGGAGCGGATCGGGGTCACGCTGTCGGAGGAGTTCCAGCTCCACCCGGAGCAGGCCACCTCGGCCCTGGTGGCCCACCACCCGGAGGCGAAGTACTTCAACGTCTGAGACCGGCCCCGAGCCGCCCTCAGGGACGGCCTCCCGGACTCTCCGGACACCTCTCAAGCTCTCTCGGACACCTGACCGGGAGACCTCCAGGCCATGCGTGGGGGCGGCGTCGGGGCGTGGCGAGGGTTGCTCGTACGGGTGGTGTCCTGGCGCGGCGAGGGGCTGGGGGCGTGGCGGGGATGCCCGTGCGCCAGGCCCCGCCTTGGGTCTCGCGTTCGTTCACGCCGGGGGTGCCCCGGCGTCGGCGATCTTCTCGTCGGTGGTGAGAATGGCCTGACGGGGTGCCGTCGCGGTGCCGTACGTGAACCGATCGGGGGAATGCATGGAAGCCGTCTTCTTCGACATGGACGGGTTGCTGGTCGACAGCGAGAAGGTGTGGCTGGAGATCGAGACCGGGGTGATGGCGCGCCTCGGCGCCGAGTGGACGCCCGAACACCAGGTGCACCTCGTCGGCGGCTCCATGGAACGCACCGTCGACTACATGCTCGCCGTCTCGGGCTCGTCCGTCACGCCGGAGGACCTGCGCGAGTGGATGATCGACGGCATGGTGGCCCGCCTGGTGGACGGTGTGGAGATGATGCCCGGCGCCGCCGAACTGCTCGACGCCGTACGCGAGGAAGGCATCCCGGTCGCGCTGGTGACCTCGTCACTCAGGGAGATCGCCGACGCGGTCCTCAAGGCCGTCGGCCGTGACCGGTTCGACGCCATCGTGACGGCCGACGACGTCACCCGCACCAAGCCCGACCCCGAGCCGTACCTGACGGCCGCCGCGCTGCTGGACGTCGAGCCGGTGCGCTGCGTCGTCCTGGAGGACTCGCCCAACGGCGTCGCCGCCGCCACGGCGGCGGGCTGCGCGGTCGTGGCGGTCCCCAGCCTCCTGCCCATCGACCCGGCCCCCGGCCGCCTGGTGGTCTCCTCGCTGACCGAGGTCACGGTCCCCACCCTGAGCGCGTTGATCCACTGAATGCCATGGCTGACGACCTGGATAAACAGAAGAATCGCACGTAACGGCGCCCGGCCACGTGCGGGGTCAGAGGGCGTATTCCTGGAGGCCCTCAGCCCTGTTCGGCGGGTGGCGGGTGCCCCAGGCTTGCCGTACAAAAAAGAAAAGCCTGAGCCGCACAAGACAACCTGGCCGCACAAGAGAACCCTGACGAACAAGGGAACCTTGTCGCGCAAAAGACCCCTGACGCACAAAAGTCCCCCGACGCACAAAAGACCCCTGAGCTGTGCAAATGAACCTGGTCGCACGGGAGAATCCTGAGCCGCACAAGAGGGCTCTGCCGAGCAGGAGTCCCTCGCCGCACATGAGAAACCAGCGGGACGAAAGCAGGACCCCTAAGGGTGGGGGCGGTACCTGGGTCAGGGTGGGGGCGGTACTTGGGGAGGAGGGCGGTGCGGGGTGGGGCGTGTCAGGATGGGAGCGTAGTCAATAACAGAGGGGCGGCGGAATGACTTTCGATCAGATCGCGTGGTTGCCGCTGTGCGCCGGTGTGACCATCGCGGGCTTGGTGCTCAGCTTCCTGACCTTCCGGCGCAGAGGCGCGGCGGCCGGAATGAGGGTGGCCGCGTGGGCGCTGCTCCCCGTGGCCGCCTACCTGACCGGTGCGCTGCAGGCGCTGTGGACCATCGGCACCACCGTCGTGGGCTTCGTCACGAGCCTGATCTTCAATCCGGTGGTCTGGTCGGGCGTCGCGGTGACAGGTCTGGCCGTGGTGCTGTTCGTGGTGTCCGGGTTCATCCGGGGCCGGAAGCTGCGGCTGGCGCGGGGCGAGAAACCGGGCAAGGGAGCGGAGACGCCGAGCGCGCCCCAGCAACGTCCCATAGCGGGGCAGAAGGCCGGGCCGGCAACGGGCCAGCCTGCAGGAAAGCCCGCCGTAACGGCGGCCAAGAAGAACAACGACGACGACTTCTCCGACATCGAGGATATTCTCAAGCGCCGTGGCATCAGCTGATCCGAGGTGTGTCACAGTTCCGAGACTTAACCGGGACTGCGTGTAGACATTCACCTCAAGATCGATACGAATGAGTTTCGCGTCAATCACAGTTAAGCCACATCGGGCCCTGGGGGACTGGTCATACCAGCTCAGGCCATAGATTCTGCCTCCTGAGGCCGCGACTAGCGACTTCACCAGCGCGGCGCACTAACCTGATCGGGACCGCGCCCACACGGACGACGTCGTCTGGAATCCAGGGGGCTATTGGCATGACCGCACCGCTCGATGTTCCGGGCTCGGCGATAGAAGCCGGACCGGAAACCGTTCTGGAGGGCGCGGACTCCTCAGTCATCCGAGGGCGCTCCCTTGGCCAGATCGCATGGATGCGGCTGAAGCGCGACAAGATCGCGATGATCGGCGGGATCGTCATCGTCGTGCTGATCCTCGCCGCCATCTTCGCGCCGCTGCTGGTGTCGTGGCTCGGCCACCCACCGGCGGAATGGCACCGGGAGAAGATCGACCCGGCCATCCAGGCGCCGCTCGGCACGTTCGGCGGCATCAGCTCGGACTTCCTGTTCGGCGTCGAGCCCACCACGGGCCGCGACCTGTTCAGCCGGGTCCTCTACGGCGCGCGCGTCTCGCTGCTCATCGCGTTCTTCGCGACGCTGCTCTGCGTGGTGCTCGGCACTGTGTTCGGCATGATCGCCGGCTTCTTCGGCGGCTGGGTCGACACGGTCATCAGCCGGCTCATGGACATCTTCCTCGCCTTCCCGCTGCTGGTGTTCGCGCTGGCGCTCGGCGGGGTGATCCCCGACAAGGCGTTCGGGATGTCCGGGGACACGCTGAGGATCAGCCTGCTCGTGTTCATCATCGGCTTCTTCAACTGGCCCTACATAGGGCGTATTATTCGAGGTCAGACGCTGTCTCTGCGTGAGCGGGAGTTCGTCGACGCCTCCAGGAGCCTGGGCGCGCGCAACCACGTGATCTTGTTCAAGGAGATCCTGCCGAACCTGCTGGCCCCGATCCTGGTCTATTCGACGCTGCTCATCCCGTCGAACATCCTGTTCGAGGCCGCGTTGTCCTTCCTTGGCGTGGGTGTGCGGCCACCGACCCCGACGTGGGGAGGCATGCTGGCTGACGCGGTCCACAACTACCAAGTGGCGCCCAACTACATGGTCTTCCCCGGTCTCGCGATCTTCGTCACCGTGCTGGCGTTCAACCTGCTCGGTGACGGCCTGAGGGACGCCTTCGATCCCAAGGCTCGATGACCTCGTGAGTTATCCGCAATTTCTGTACTCCTAGATACAAGGGGTGTGTCAGGTCGATGAAGATAAGATCCACGGCGTCGGCGGTCGCGATCACCGCTGCTCTTGCCCTGGTCGTCTCCGCCTGTGGTGGCGGTGGCGGCTCTACCAAGAAGAACGGCGGTGACACCGCCGAGGCGCCCGCCAGCCAGTACAACGCTGGAGTGACGCAGGTCGTCAACCCGTCCACCAAGACGGGTGGCACGCTGCACATGGGCATGCCGGGAGACTTCGACTCGGTTGACCCTGGTGACCAGTACTACGGCTACGCGTGGAACTTCTCCCGGCTCTACACTCGCGCGCTGACCATGTTCAAGCCGGTGCCGGGCGAGGAGGGCCTCCAGCTCGTCGGTGACCTGGCCGAGGACCTCGGCAAGGCCACCGACGGTGGCAAGACCTGGACGTACAAGCTGCGCGCGGGTGTGAAGTTCGAGGACGGCACCCCGGTGACGTCCAAGGACGTGAAGTACGCCGTGGCCCGCTCGCTGGACAAGGAGATCCTGCCCAGCGGCCCGACCTACTTCAACGACTGGCTCGACAACGGCGACTACACCGGCCCGTACAAGATGAAGGACAAGCTCGACTCCTGGAAGGGCGTCGAAACGCCCGACGACCAGACCATCGTCTTCCACCTGAAGAAGGCGTACGGCGGCTTCGACTACTTCGCCATGCTCCCGTCGACGGCCCCGGTGCCGGCGGCCAAGGACACGGGCACCAAGTACAAGGAGCACCCGGTCTCGACCGGCCCGTACATGTTCAAGGCCCACGAGCTCGGCAAGCGCATCGAGCTGGTCAAGAACCCGAACTGGGACGCGGCGACCGACCCCAACCGCAAGCAGCTCAACGACTCGATCGAGGTGCTGCTCGGCCAGAACGAGGACGACCTCGACCAGCGCCTGCTCTCGGGCAAGATCGACATCAAGATCAACAGCACCGGTGTCGGGGCCAACGCCCGTAAGACCGTCCTGACGGACGACAAGGTCAAGCAGTACGCCGACTCCGCGCCGCTCGACCGCACCTGGTTCACCAACCTCAACGCCGACGTGCCGCCGCTCGACAACATCCACTGCCGCAAGGCCGTGATGTACGCGGCCGACCGCTCGGCGATCCAGGGCGCCTACGGCGGTCCCGACGCCGGCGGTGAGATCGCACTCAGCCTCATGCCGTCGAAGATGACCGGTTACGAGAAGAACGACCTCTACGGCGTCGAGGCCAACCCCGGCGGCGACGTGAACAAGGCGAAGGAAGAGCTGAAGGCCTGCGGCAAGCCCGACGGCTTCAGCACCACCATCTCCTTCCGCGTCGAGCGCGCGGCGGAGAAGCAGACCGCCGAGTCGCTGCAGCAGTCGCTCGGCCGCGTGGGCATCAAGCTGGAGGTCAAGGGCTTCCCGCAGGGTGACTACTTCAAGCTGTACGCCGGCAAGCCCGACTTCGCCAAGAAGAACGGCCTGGGCCTCATGGTCTACGGCTGGGGCGCCGACTACCCCGAGGGCTTCGGCTTCTTCCAGCAGATCGTCGACAGCCGCGTCATCCGTGCCGCGGGCAACACCAACCTCGGCGTGAAGGACCCGGAGATCGACAAGCTGATCGACCAGGCCGCTGCGGAGCAGGATGCCACCAAGCGCAACGCGATCTGGGCCTCGGTCGACAAGAAGGTCAGCGACGACGCGTTCATCCTGCCCTACGTCTGGGCGCACGGCCTGTTCTACCGGCCGCCGACGCTGAAGAACGCGTTCATCAGCCAGAACTTCGGGATGTACGAGTTCCTGACGCTCAGCACCCAGTAACCCGGTCCGGGAAGACCTCCGGAACGTTCGTCGAAAGCAGGTGAAGGCTTCGGCGGCCGGGCCCACAAGGCCCGGCCGCCATAGCCGAGATCAGTGGCCACATACATCATCAGACGGTTGATAGCGGCCGTCATGCTGCTCTTCGTGGTGAGCATCGCGACGTTCGCCATCTTCTTTCTCGTCCCGCGGCTCGCCGGGATGTCCGCTGACGACCTCGCTTCCCGCTATGTGGGCAAGGCCGCCAACGATCAGATGATCCACGAGGCCGCCGTCAGGCTGGGCTTCAACGACCCACTGGTCGTGCAGTACGGGCGGTTCGTGAAGGGCATCTTCCTCGGCGTGGACCGCAACTACGGTCCCGGCGTCGAGCACTGCCCCGCCCCGTGCTTCGGCTACTCCTACATCACCCAGAACCCGGTCCTGCCCGACCTGCTCGACCGGCTGCCGATCACGCTGTCGCTCGCGCTCGGCGCGGCCGTGGTGTGGGTGGTGTTCGGTGTCTCGACGGGTGTGCTGTCGGCGCTGCGCCGCGGCAGCTTCTTCGACCGCCTCTCGATGGGCATAGCCCTGGCGGGCGTGTCGCTGCCCATCTTCTTCACCGGCATCGTGTCGCTGGCCATCTTCCGCGACCAGCTCGGCTTGGTCGGCGACGTCGCCGACTGGGTGCCGTTCTCGGAAGACCCGCTCACCTGGGCGAACAACCTCATCCTGCCGTGGGTGACGCTGGCCTTTCTGTACGCCGCCGGTTATGCCCGGCTCACCAGAGCGGGCATGCTGGAGACCATGTCGGAGGACTACATCCGCACGGCACGGGCCAAAGGACTGCCCGAACGCATGGTGGTGGTCAAACACGGCCTGCGTGCCACGCTCACGCCGGTGATGACCATGTTCGGCCTCGACCTGGGTCTGCTGCTCGGCGGCGCCGTGCTCACCGAGAGCACGTTCTCGCTGCCCGGCATCGGCAAGTACGCGGTCGACGCCATCAACAACAACGACCTTCCCCAGGTGATGGGCGTCACGCTGACCGCGGCGAGCTTCATCATCCTGGCTAACCTGATCGTCGACCTGCTCTACGCGGTGGTTGACCCGAGAGTGAGGCTGACGTGAGCGAGAGCGCCTTTCTCGACGTCAAGGACCTGAAGATCCACTTCTCGACCGACGACGGCGTGGTCAAGTCCGTCGACGGGCTGTCCTTCAGCCTCGAACGCGGCAAGACGCTGGGCATCGTCGGCGAGTCCGGATCGGGCAAGTCGGTCACCAGCCTCGGCATCCTCGGCCTGCACCGCGGCAAGAACGCGCACGTCTCCGGCGAGATCTGGCTCGATGGCGAAGACCTCGTCACCGCCTCGCAGGAGCACGTGCGCCGGCTGCGCGGCCGGAAGATGGCGATGATCTTCCAGGACCCGCTGTCGTCGATGCACCCCTTCTACACGGTGGGCGACCAGATCGTCGAGGCGTACCGCATCCACCACAAGGTGTCCAAGGGCGTGGCCCGCAAGCACGCCATCGACATGCTGGGCCGGGTCGGCATCCCCGAGCCCAAGCGCCGGGTCGACTCCTACCCGCACGAGTTCTCGGGCGGCATGCGCCAGCGCGCCATGATCGCGATGGCGCTCTCGTGCGACCCCGAGCTGCTCATCGCCGACGAGCCGACCACCGCGCTCGACGTGACCGTACAGGCGCAGATCCTCGACCTGATGCGTGACCTGCAGCGCGAGTTCAACTCCGCGCTGATCATCATCACCCACGACCTGGGCGTGGTGGCCGAGCTGTCCAACGACATCCTGGTCATGTACGCGGGCAAGTGCATCGAGTACGGCTCGGCCGACGACATCTTCTATCGGCCCGAGCACCCCTACACCTGGGGCCTGCTGGGCTCGATGCCCCGCCTCGACCGGGAGCCCACCGAACGGCTGCTGCCCGTCAAGGGCACCCCGCCGTCACTGATCAACGTGCCGTCGGGCTGCGCCTTCCACCCCCGCTGCCCCTACGCCGACCAGACCGACGGCCAGTCCAAGGCCGAGGTGCCGGCCCTGGCCCCGACCGACCCGGGCCACCTGGTGCGTTGTCACCTGAGCAGGACCCAGCGGCGGACGCTGTGGGAGAACGAAGTCAAGCCAGTGCTGGAGACGCAGTGACCACCACGAACGAGCCGCTTCTTTCCGTCCAGGACCTGAAGAAGCACTTCCCGGTGACCAAGGGCCTGTTCAAGCGGCAGGTCGGGGCCGTCAAGGCGGTCGACGGGATCAGCTTCGACGTGTTCAAGGGTGAGACGCTCGGCCTGGTGGGGGAGTCGGGCTGCGGCAAGTCCACCACCGGCCGCCTGGTGACCAGGCTGCTGGAGCCGACCGCGGGCAAGATCGTCTTCGAGGGCCGCGACATCACCCACATGCGCCAGGGCAAGCTCCGGCCGCTCCGCCGCGACATGCAGATGATCTTCCAGGATCCCTTCTCGTCGCTCAACCCCCGCCACACGGTCGGCACCATCGTCGGCGCCCCGTTCCGCATCCAGGGTGTGCAGACGGAGAACGGGATCAAGAGGGCCGTCCAGGACATCCTCGAACTGGTCGGCCTGAACCCGGAGCACTACAACCGCTACCCCCACGAGTTCTCGGGCGGCCAGCGCCAGCGCATCGGCATCGCCCGCACGCTCGCGCTGAAGCCCAAGCTGATCATCGCCGACGAGCCGGTCTCCGCGCTCGACGTCTCGATCCAGGCCCAGGTGGTCAACCTCCTGGAAGACCTGCAGAACGAGCTGGACCTCACCTACGTGGTCATCGCCCACGACCTGTCGGTGGTCCGCCACATCAGCGACAGGGTCGCGGTCATGTACCTCGGCAAGATCGTGGAAATAGCCGACCGCAAGAGCCTGTACAGCGTCCCCATGCACCCCTACACCAACGCGTTGCTGTCGGCGGTGCCGATCCCGGACCCCAAGGCCCGCGCGAAGAGCGACCGCATCAGGCTGACGGGCGACGTGCCGAGCCCGCTCAACCCGCCCCCGGCCTGCCGCTTCCACACCAGGTGCTGGAAGGCCCAGGACATCTGCAAGACGGTCGAGCCGCCGCTGGAGGAGCTCGCCAGCGGACACCAGGTGGCCTGCCACTTCCCGGAGAACGCCCCCGAACCGGCGACGAAGACGGCCGCCGCGACACCCTGACGCGTAGCCCGGGCATGGTCGGCGGCTCCCCGCCGCCGACCGTGAAGATCAGGAAACGCCGCCCGGCGTGGCGAGGCCGCTCTCATAGGCGAGGACGACCGCCTGCACGCGGTCGCGCAGACCCAGCTTGGTGAGCACATTGCCGACGTGCGTCTTGACGGTCGTCTCGCTGACCACCAGCTTCCTGGCGATCTCCGCGTTGGACATCCCCTTGGCGATCAGCCGCAGCACCTCCAGCTCCCGCTCGGTCAGCCGGTCGAGCCGCGCCGGGGTCGCCTGCTCGTACGCCGACGGCAGCCGTTTCGCGAACCGGTCCAGCAGTCGGCGGGTCACGCTCGGCGCCACGATCGCGTCGCCCGCCGCCACCACCCGGATCGCCTGCACCAGCTCGTCCGGCGGCACGTCCTTCAGCAGGAACCCGGACGCGCCGGCCCGCAGCGCCTCCACGATGTACTCGTCCAGGTCGAACGTCGTCAGCACCAGCACCTTCGGCACGTGCGCCGTCGGCGCCGCCTCGCGCACGATCCTGCGCGTCGCCTCGATGCCGTCGACCCCGGGCATCCGGATGTCCATCAGCACCACGTCGGGCAGCAGCGCCCGCGTCTGCTCCTGCGCGTCCTTGCCGTCACCGGCCTGCCCCACCACCGTGAGGTCGGGCTCGGCCTCGAGTATCAGGCGGAACCCGGTGCGCAGCAGCGGCTGGTCGTCCACCAGCAGCACCCTGATCGTCATGGTGAGTCCTTCAACGGAAACCTCGCACGCACCTCGAAACCGCCCCCCGGTCGCGGACCGATGCTGAGGATTCCACCATAGAGGGCAACTCGCTCACGAATGCCCACCAAACCATGCCCTGGCTGCCCGGAAAGGCCCGTCACCCCCCGCCCGTCGTCCTCCACCCGCACGTCCAGCTCACGCGGATCATGTCGTACGGTCACCACGGCCTTGGCGCCCGGACCCGCGTGCCGCAGGCTGTTCGTCAGACCCTCCTGAATCAGCCGGTAGGCAGCCAGATCAACCCCGGCGGGGATCGGCCGGGCATCGCCCTCGACCGACAGCCGCGTGGCCAGCCCCGCCTCCCGCATCTGCTCCACCAGCGCGGGCAGGTCCTGCATCCCCGGCTGCGGCCCCAGCTCGGCACGGGCGTCGGTGCGCAGCACGCCCACGATGTTGCGCATCTCGGTCATCGCCATCCGGCCCGTGTGCTCGATCGCCGACAGCGCCTCGCGCGCCAGATCGGGATCGGAGGCGAGCACCCGGCGCGCGGCCGCCGCCTGCACCGTCATCACGCTCACGTGATGGGCCACGACGTCGTGCAGCTCGCGGGCGATCCTCGAGCGCTCCTCGGCCCGCGCGGCCCGCGTGTCGGCCGCGGAGGCGCGCTCCAGCCGGGCCGCACGGTCCTTCAGCTCCTCCAGGTAGGCGCGGCGCAGCCGCAGGCTCCGCCCGGCCCCCCAGACCGCCAGGAGCACGATGAGCACCACCAGGTGCTCGCTCCAGTTGCGGCCCGTGATCGGAGTCGCCGTCCCGGCCCGCGCGTAGGCGAGGAAGGACATCAGCAGCGCGCACAGCGCCATGGCCAGCCCGCGGTAGGACGCCACCGAGTAGAGCAGCACCAGCGTCGCCACCCCCGCCGCGCCGGAGCCGTAGCCGAGCGAGGTCAGCAGCGTCTCGGGCACCAGCCCGGCACACAGACCCGCCAGCGGCCAGCGCCTGCGCACCGAGACCGGCGCGCACGCCAGCGCCACCAGCACGGCACCGCCCGGGTCGGCGCCCCGCATCCCGTCGATCGGCAGCCCGCCGGGCTCCAGCCAGGTCGAGTCGGAAGAGAGGAAGAGCCCGACCGAGGCCGCCGCCAGCACCACGGCGAGCAAGGTGTCGTGGAACATGGCCCGGTCGATGCGCACGCTTCACTGTAGGCCCAGGTGAAAGCCCGGAACCTCCTCCCAGGGGAGGAGAGCCGGTCTCCTACAACTCGTCCGTGGCCGCCCGCCGCCGGCTGCTCCTGACCCTGTCGCCCGGCTGCCGGTCGGGCACCGGCGGCGGCGTGCCGCCGAACTCCGGGCAGAGCGCCTGATGGTCGCACCAGTCGCACAGGCGGCTGCGCCGCGCCCGCCACTCACCCGACTCCAGCGACCGCTCGATCGCCGTCCACAGCGCCCGCACCTTGCGCTCGGTGGCCAGCAGGTCGGCCTCGTCGGGCGCGTAACGCAGCACCTCGCCGCCGCCGCCCAGGTAGACCAGCTGCAGCAGCCTGGGCACCGAGCCACGCAACCGCCACAGCACCAGCGCGTAGAACTTCATCTGGAACAGCGCCTTGGCCTCGAAGTCGGGGCCCGGCGCGCTGCCGGTCTTGTAGTCGACGACCCGCACCTCGCCGGATGGCGCCACGTCGAGCCGGTCGACGTAGCCGCGCAGCATGAGGCCGCCGTCGAGGACCGCCTCCACATAGAGCTCCCGCTCGGCGGGCTCCAGCCGCGTCGGGTCCTCCAGCGTGAAATAACGCTCCAGCATCGCCCGCGCCTGAGACAGCCACGTCTCCTGCTCGGCGTCGTCGGCGAACATCTCCGCGTAGAGGGGGTCGTCGGCCAGCAGCCGCTCCCACTGGGGCGCCAGCAGCTCCAGCGCCGCCTCCACCGACCGGCGCGGCGCCGGCAGGTCGTACAGTCGCTCCAGGACCGCGTGGATCACCGTGCCGCGCACGGCGGCCGGTGAGGGCTTCTCCGGCAACTGGTCGATCACGCGGAAGCGGTAGAGCAGGGGACAGGTCATGAAGTCGCCCGCACGGGAAGGGGAGAGGGCTCCGATGATCACCGGTTCGGTCAACGTCATGCACCGCACTCTAGGTCAAGAGCCCGACAGAATAGGGGCCGCGAAGCGGGGATCACCCTGTGCGGCGCGTAGCATCAAGGCAGCGACAGGACGTATTGGACGGCAAGGAGCGCGGTGAGCGAGCAGAGCCCGCAGCAGGAATTTTCCGGTCTTCGGATGGGAAAGCCGTTCGGCATCCCAGTCTACGTGTCGTGGACGTGGTTCATCGTCGCGGCCTTCATCACCTGGATGTTCGGTGACCGGGTGCGCGGCATGCTGCCCGAGCTCGACGCCACCGCCGCCTACGCCGTCGCCTTCGTCTTCGCCGTCCTCCTCTACGTCTCGGTCCTGCTGCACGAGCTGGCCCACAGCGTGCTGGCCAAGTCCTACGGCCTGCCGGTCCGCCGGATCACCCTCTACCTGCTCGGCGGCGTGTCGGAGATCGAGAAGGAGCCGCCGACCCCCGGCAAGGAGTTCATGGTCGCGGCCGCCGGCCCCGCCCTCTCGCTCGGCCTGGCCGGCATCGGCCTGGCCGCCGACGTCTACCTGGTCAACGGCGGCGGCATCCCCGAGGTGCTGATCTGGCAGCTCTGGGTGGCCAACCTCATCGTCGGCGTGTTCAACCTGCTGCCCGGACTGCCGCTCGACGGCGGCCGGATGCTGCGCGCCGGAGTCTGGAAGCTGACCAGCAACGCCGGCACCGGCACCATCGCCGCCGCCTGGGGCGGCAGGGTGCTGGCCGTGCTGCTGGTCGCGTCGCCGTTCGCCATGGCACTGATGAGCGGGCAGGAAGTCGACCCCCGCGACCTGCTCTGGCCGCTGGTGCTGGCCTCCTTCATCTGGCTCGGCGCCACCCAGTCGCTGCGCGTGGCCCGCATCCGCGCCAGGATCCCGCAGGTCAACGCACGCACCCTGGCCCGCAGGGCGATCCCCGTCGCCGCCGAGACCCCGCTGTCTGAGGCGCTGCGCCAGGCCGCCGAGAAGCGGGCCGGCGCCCTCGTCGTCGTCGACCACGAGGGCCACCCCGTCGCGATCGTGCACGAGGCGTCCGTCCAGGCCACCCCCGAGCACCGCCGCCCCTGGGTGAACGCCGGCTCCATGGCCAAATCCCTGGAGCCGTCCATGGTGCTGGCCGCCGACCTGACGGGGGAGGCGCTCATCGACGCCATGCGCGAGGCCCCCGCCGGCGAATACCTGCTCGTGGAGCGCGGCGGCGAGATCTACGGCGTGCTCGCCACGGCCGACGTCAACCGTGTCTTCAGCGGCGTCTGATTTGTCCCACTCGTATATGCGGCAGCCCCCGACTAGTGTCGTGTCCAGTGATCAGGCGATTCCGGATCGCACCTGGCGGTTCGAGGATGCGACGACTGGCCGATAGTGTTCTGTTCGGCCAACTTGCACACTTGAGAGGTTTGTTGCGGTCCACCGGTTCACCGAATCGAGACGGGGCGGCCGCGACACCGCCTCGCCGTATGGGGTATGCGTATGGCTGGTGGCCGTCACGGCAGTGCGGATGCCGTGAAACCGCCGGCTTCCGGGGAGGAGAGTTGAGTGACCAAGCGCAGCGAGGGCACCGATGAGCGCAGCGCGGTCATCATGAAGGAGGAGTCATGACGGGCCAGGGCTTCGGGGCGGTGCGTCCGCTTCCCGGAGATGGGCTGGTCGCCTATCTGGGCGGGCTGTTGCTGGTGTGCGACGCGGCCGAGGCCGCGGCCGACGAACTGCTCAGGGCACTGCGCGAGACGGCCGACGCCGGGGGCGACGGCCGGGCGCTGGCCAGGCGCGCCGCCCAGGTGCTCGCGGCCAACATGACCGGCGACCCCGCCAACTGCGCGGTCGCGGGACCGGTCGGCGGCGGCGTGGCCGTCCTGGTCAGCGGCTCCGCGTCGGCCATGGTCACCACCGCGTCCGGCGAGACCCGGCTGGCCGGCAGCGACTCGCTGACCTGGGCCGACCGGCTCATCAACGGGCCGGTCCAACGCGTCGCGCTGCGCCTGCCCGGCGGCGGCGAGCCGCACCCCGCGGTCCAGTTCGACGGCGGCGTGGTGCACGGCGGCGGGCTGGTGGGCGACTTCGGCGACGTCCCCGAGCGGGCTCCGGCGCAGTCCAGGCCGCTGACCAGCGAGATGCCCAACACCGCCCTGCACTTCGAGCCAGAGCTGGTGGTGCCGCCTCCGGTGCAGAGGGCGCCTTATCCGCTGTCGGGCAACGACCAGCCCGCCACACCGTCGGGACCGCAGCCGTCCTCAGGCCCTTTGTTCAACCCCCAGCCTCCGTCCGGGCCGCAGCCGCAGCCCGTGCTGGAGCAGCCGCCGTTCCTGTCGGCGGTCCCCGACCTACCGCCCCCGGCCGAGCAGCCGAGCGGGTTCCCGACCTACGACGAGCCCGCGCCGGCGCTCTCGGGCAACGGCACGATGCCCGAGCAGTACGAGCAGCCCGCCTCCCCCTACGACCAGCCACGCGACGCCTACGACCAGCCGCGTGAGCAGTTCGACCAGCCCCGCGAGCACTTCGAGCCCCCTCGTGAGCACTTCGAGCCACCACGTGAGCACTTCGAGCAGCCCCGCGAGTTGTTCGAACAGCCGCCGCCTCCGCCTCCGCCCGCCCAGGAGGAGCACGGCGACCGGCAGCTCGTCTACGGGGTCGACTGCAAGAACGACCACTTCAACGACCCTCGCGTGCCCTACTGCGCGGTCTGCGGCATCGCGCTGGTCCAGCGCACGCTCGTACCGTACAAGGGGCCACGGCCCCCGCTCGGCGTCCTCATCCTCGACGACGGCACCGCGCTGCCACTGGAGAGCGACTACCTCCTGGGACGCGACCCCGAGCGCGCGCCGGAGGTGGCGGGCGGCACGGCCAGGCCCGCCAAGGTGACCAGCCCCGACGGCTCGGTGTCCCGCAGGCATCTGCGGGTGGCGCTCGACGGCTGGGACGTCAACCTGGTCGACCTCGGCTCGGTCAACGGCACCCAGATCCAGCCGCCCGGCGACCCGAACTTCTACGACATCCCGCCCAACGAGCCCGTCACCATCGTCCCGGGCACCACCGTCCGCGTCGGCGTCTCCCGCACCATGCGTTTCGAGGCCCACCGGGGATAAGTCCTCGTCCAGAACGCCCGCTCTCCTCTGGGGGTGCGGGCGTTCTTTTGTGAGTGGTCACGAGTGAAGGGCGGGCGTGATGTCTGCTCGTACGCCAAGCATCGGGCGCCCCCCGGTCACTTGCCTCCGCGGTCACTTGCCTCCCCGGGCATCAACGCCCCGGGCACGAGTTCGCCGGGTACCCGCGAATCGGCCACCCGCCGACCGGAGCTGGGGACCTTCAGGGGCACTCTTCCACCCTGCTTACGCCGACGTGGCGGTCTCGGCCAGGTGGCGACCCCGCGCGGTAGGGGCATCCTGATCATGACGTGGTGGCGCGGTTCCGCACTTGCCTGGGCGGCGCACCGCTGAGGGCCGCGCGGGCCCGCTCACTTCCGGGAGGCGCCCCGCTCGTGGCCGGGAGGCGGCCCCGGCCGTGGCCGGGATGCGCCCCCGCTCATAGCTGGGAGGCGCCCCCGCTCGTGGCCTGGATGAGCCCCCGCTCGTGGCCGGGTGGGGCGGTGGTTCCGCACATGGCCGGGCGGCGGCGCTGTCGGTTGGGTGGGAGCGTGTCGAGGGTGCGGTCAGGAGGCCGTGCGGGCGAGGTAGGCGTCCACGACGGCGTCGACCGTGAGGGACAGGTCGAGCGCGATGCCGCGTTCGTCGGGGCCGAGCGGTTCGAGGGCCGCGAACTGGGAGGCCACCAGCGACTCGGGCATGAAGTGCCCGGACCGGCCGGCCACCCGTTTCCTGATCATGTCGACGTCACCGTCGAGGTGCAGAAAGCTCACCTCAGGAGCGGCTTCCCGCAGCAGGTCGCGGTAGCGCCGCTTCAGCGCGGAACAGCCCGTCACGGCCCCGGTGGCGGCGTGCTCGGCGAGCCAGGCGCCCACCGAGCGCAGCCACGGCAGCCGGTCGGTGTCGTCGAGGGGTATTCCGGCGGACATCTTGGCGACGTTCGCCGGGCTGTGGAAGTCGTCGGCGTCGGCGAACGGCACCCCGAGGCGTTCGGCGAGCGCGGCCCCGACCGTGGACTTGCCGGATCCCGTCACCCCCATCACGACAATGAGCGGCGGGCGGCGTGAGTCGTCCATACGGGGCACCCTCTCGAGCTCGGCTGCGCGCCGACCTGGATTCGTAACATCATATCAATCAAGCGGAAGCAGCTAATAAATCATACCTTTGACGCCGATCCGTGTGAGGATGGACCTGTGGGAGTCGCGGACGAGAGCCTGCATGGTGCCGTGCTCGGCAAGCTGGGCGCTCTCGTGGTCGCGGGCGAGTACGCCACCGGGCAGGTGCTCAGGATCGAGCAGTTGGAGGCCCGGTTCGGGGTGTCACGCACGGTCGTGCGCGAGGCCGTACGAGTCCTGGAGTCCATGGGCCTGCTCAGCAGCCGCCGGCGCGTCGGCGTCACGGTGTCGCCCCGCGCCTCCTGGAACCTGTTCGACCCGCGCGTCATCCGCTGGCGGCTCGACGGCGGCGAACGCGAATCGCTGCTCCGCTCCCTCGGCGAGCTCCGCCTCGGCGTCGAACCCGTCGCGGCCGCCCTGGCCACCGCCCACGCCACTCCCGAGCAGTGCGGCCGGTTGACCGAGGCGGTCATGTGGATGTCCGTCCACGGCAGGGCCGGCGACCTGGAGTCCTACCTGGCCGCCGACATCCTGTTCCACCGCACGCTGCTCGAGGCCTCGGGCAACGACATGTTCGGCGGCCTCTCCACGGTGGTGGCGGAGGTGCTGGCGGGCCGTACGCACCACCGCCTGATGCCGGCCTTCCCGGAGCCGGCGGCGATCCGCCGGCACGCGGAGGTCGCCCAGGCGGTCCAGGCCGGTGACGCCGCGGAGGCGCGACGCGCGATGCTCGACATCGTCGAGGAGGCGACGCGCGCCATGCTCGGCCCCGGCGGCTGACGCGCTGATTCTCCTGACGCCGGATCAGGCAGGCGATGCGTTATTGATGATGGGGCACTCACGGTTCTGCGGGGCGGCACGAGGCCATATGTACCGCCGATTGCAGCGGTCGCTCATGTACGAACTAGGCGGTCCGCATAGCCCCATTCCGTGCCGGTCTGCCCGCTATTAGCCCGGCCGGGTGCGGTGTCCCGGTTCTGCCGACTGCTGAGCGTCAGGATGGCGCTGAGCAGCGTGGGTGGCGAGGATCCGGGGCCCCGCCTCGGGCGTACGAAAGCACGCGCCAGCGCACTCTTATCCATTTCTGAGGAAATATCGTAAAGGGCCGGAAAATCTTCTGTTGCTGGATTCTTCGCGCAATCGGACCTGCCTGGAAGGTCATCCGTATTCGCGCGATCCGGCCCGTGCCAAACCCGGCCCAGCGCCATTCATACGCGAGGGAAAGCCTGCACGCCGCGTAACAGGCGTACCGCGGCCTCCAGCCCGCTGGCGGCCTCCAGGGCCCGGCCCGCGGCGGTGGCGAAGCGGCTCAGCAGGTGCTCGTCCGGGTCCCCGAATCGGCGCCCCGCCACCCACAGGAACGCGTGGTCCCTCGTGGCGAGCGGCAGCGGCATGGCCAGGAAACCCGGCTCGCCCATCGACGGATCCGGCACGATCAGCACCGGGCCGGAGGCCGAGACGAGCATCTTGAGCACCCCGGACTCCTCCAGCCACGGGCGCACCCGCAGCGGATCGACCGGTGGCGCGTGCACGTTGACGGCGTGGGCGACCTCCCGCAGCTGGTCCACCTGGACGAATCCCGCGTAGGCCGTTCCGGTGACCGCGGCGGCGGTCCGGCTCAGCCTGTCGATCAGTCCCGCGGAGTCCAGACAGGAGAACGAGGCGATGAGTTCACGCATGGCGACGTCGACACGGTTGTAAGGCATCGCTGTATCCCTCGGCGGAGGGGAGAACGAGATCGCGCGGCCCGATCACGCGAATCCCAGGGGCGGTGACCCTGAGTCTCGCCGTCGGCGTGTCACTTGACCAGCCCCCAACTGGAAATCGGAATTTTCCGTCACCGGGGACGCAGGCGGAGCCACTCCAGCTCGTCCGACCGGGTTCCGTCCTCCCTGGGGAACAGCTCCCGGTGCGTCAACTCCCGGACGAACCCGGCCCGCTCCAGCACCTGCTGCGAAGGCTGGTTGCCCAAGTCGGTCCCGGCCACGATCCGGTGCAGCGGGGTGTTGGCGAACGCCCAGTCCACCAGCAGTCGCACGGCCCGCGTCATGAACCCCCTGCCCCGGAACTCCGGCAGCAGCGAGTAGCCGATCATGCCCTGCCCGATCATCGGCTGTACCTGCACCAGTTGCAGGTGCCCCGCGAACTCCCCGGACACGGCGTCCCTGATCGCCAGCTCGACCCGCTGCCCCGACACCCACCAGTAGCCGGTGTAGCGGCAGCGCCGCTCGTTGTCCGCCAACGTGGTGGGCGGCCCGAACGCGTAGGCGGCCACGCTCGGCTCCCGCATCATCCGCTGGAAGTCGGGGGCGTCGGCCACCTCCATCGGCGCCAGTCGCACCACCCCGTCGCTCAGCTCGCCACCGTCGAAGAACGGCAGGTACGGCTCGGCCGCCACGCCGGGGTCGCGCCGGATCCTGGCGAGTGTGATGATGTCGGTGCGGCGCCCGTCACGCATGACCTTGGCGTCACGCCTGCGCCCCTCCTCCTGGAAACCGGCCTTGAAGGCGACCCGCAGGCTGGCGATGTTCTCCACCGCGGCGCTCAGCTCCACGCGCTCGACCCCATGGTCGAACAGCCAGTCGGTCACCGCCCGCGTCGCCGTGGTCACCACGCCCTTGCCGCGTGCCCACGGCGCGGCCAGGTAGCCGATCTCGGCCACGCCCCAGGCATCGGGCGGCCGGACGCCGATGGCGCCGACGTAGTGGCCGTTCTCGGTGATCGTGAACTCGGCGCCGCCGTCCGCCCACTTCGCCGTCGCCGCACGCAGGTAGTCACGCGCGTCCTGCAACGTGTACGGCGACGGCAGGACGTACAGAAACCGCGCCGTCACCGGGTCGTCGCACGCGCGGACGATCGCCTCGGCGTCGGAATCGGCGGGGCGTCGCAACACCAGGGAACCAGTGGAGATCACTTCGCGCGGAAACATCCCTCATAGATATCGCGCGTCGAGGCGTGCTCGAAAGCCCTATAACCTTGCGGCCATGGGTTTCCGCAGGCATGGGCCGTTTCAGGCGGGGGATCAGGTGCAGCTCACCGACCCCAAGAACAAGCGCCACACGATCACGCTCAAAGAGGACGGCGTCTTCCACACGCACAAGGGCGCCATCCCCCACAGCGAGCTGATCGGGCAGCCCGAGGGCTCCGTGGTGCGCTCCTCCGGCGGTACCCAATACCTCGCGTTCCGGCATCTGCTCCAGGACTACACTCTGGCCATGCCGCGCGGCGCCGCCGTGATCTACCCCAAGGACGCCGCGCAGATCGTCGGCATGGCCGACATCTTCCCCGGCGCCCGGGTGATCGAGGCCGGCGTCGGCTCCGGGGCGCTGACCTGCTTCCTGCTGCGCGCCGTCGGCCCTGAGGGCCACGTCACCTCCTACGAGCGGCGCGAGGAGTTCGCCGACGTCGCGCGCAAGAACGTGGAGAAGTTCTACGGCGGCTCCATGGACGACACCTGGCGCCTCGTCGTCGGCGACCTGGTCGCCTCGATCGACGAGGTGGACGTCGACCGCATCATCCTCGACATGCTCGCCCCGTGGGAGTGCGTGGACGCCGCCGCCAAGGCCCTCACACCGGGCGGCGTCATCTGCTGTTACGTGGCCACGACCACCCAGATGTCCAAGACTGTCGAGGCGATTCGGGATCACGGGAGTTTCACGGAGCCCCATGCGTGGGAGACCCTGGTTCGCGACTGGCATGTCGAAGGGCTCGCCGTAAGACCGGATCATCGGATGATCGGCCACACCGGGTTCCTCGTCAGCGCCCGCCGCATGGCGGACGGCGTGGCGCCGCCGCCACGCCGTCGACGACCGAAGGGGACCACCGAGGAACTATGACAATTTGGCTACGAGGCCGCGTTGGTGCGTGACACGGGAACAGATCGTCGTGTTCATATGCTGGCACTGTTAAACGCACTATTAGGGATTATTCGCCGAACACAGATTGTCACACGACGAACACTGCCCGGCCAGGTTACGGAGGGGCCCGAGATAGGTAAGGTCCTAAGTAGTCGCCCTCGACTGGGAAGGAGGTGACGGGGCGTGGCAGCTCGCGATGATGCTGAGGCTCGAGCCGCGCAGCGCGAACGGGAGGTCGCTGATCTTTCAACACAGGTCTCCTTCCTCCAAGAGGAGATCACCGCGCTGAGGCGGAAGCTGGCCGAGTCACCCCGTCAGGCCAGAGTCCTTGAAGAACGTCTCCACGAGGCGCAGGCGAACCTCGCGGCCGTCACCGGCCAGAACGAGCGCCTGGTGTCCACACTCAAGGAGGCCAGGGACCAGATCGTTGCCCTCAAGGAAGAAGTCGACCGGCTGGCGCAGCCGCCATCCGGGTTCGGCACCTTCCTCGAGGCCAGAGAAGACGGCACGATCGAGGTGTTCACCGGCGGCCGCAAACTGCGGGTGAACGTCAGCCCCGCCGTCGACGTCGAATCGCTCAGCCGTGGCCAGGAGGTCATGCTGAACGAGGCGCTCAACGTGGTCGAAGCCCTCGGCTACGAAGAGGTCGGCGAGATCGTGATGCTCAAGGAGCTCCTCGACCAGGGGCAGCGCGCACTGGTCATCTCGCACGCGGACGAGGAGCGCGTCGTGCGGCTCGCCGAGTCGCTGGTCGGGCAGCCGATCAGGGCAGGCGACTCACTGTTGCTCGAACCCCGCTCGGGCTACGTCTACGAGCGGATCCCCAAGTCCGAAGTCGAAGAGCTCGTGCTCGAAGAAGTCCCCGACATCTCCTACGAGGAGATCGGTGGCCTGATGAGGCAGATCGAGCAGATCAGGGACGCCATCGAGCTGCCCTACCTGCACGCCGACCTGTTCCGCGAGCACAAGCTGCGTCCACCCAAGGGCGTCCTGCTCTACGGCCCGCCCGGCTGCGGTAAGACGCTCATCGCCAAGGCCGTCGCCAACTCCCTGGCCAAGCAGGTCGCGGAGAAGACCGGCCAGGAAGGCAAGAGCTTCTTCCTCAACATCAAGGGCCCCGAGCTGCTCAACAAGTACGTCGGCGAGACCGAGCGGCACATCCGCCTGGTCTTCCAGCGGGCCCGCGAGAAGGCCTCAGAGGGCACTCCGGTGATCGTGTTCTTCGACGAGATGGACTCGATCTTCCGCACCCGAGGCTCCGGTGTCTCCTCGGACGTCGAGAACACCATCGTTCCCCAGTTGCTGTCGGAGATCGACGGTGTCGAGGGACTGGAAAACGTCATCGTCATCGGCGCCTCCAACCGCGAGGACATGATCGACCCGGCGATCCTGCGGCCCGGCCGCCTGGACGTCAAGATCAAGATCGAGCGGCCGGACGCCGAGGCGGCGAAGGACATCTTCTCCAAGTACCTCATCGCCGAGCTCCCGCTGCACCCCGAGGACCTCTCGGAGCACAGCGGCTCCCGCGAGGGCACCATTCACGGCATGATCCAGAGCGTCGTGGAGCGCATGTACACCGAGAGCGAAGAGAACCGCTTCCTCGAGGTGACCTACGCCAACGGCGACAAGGAAGTCCTCTACTTCAAGGACTTCAACTCCGGCGCGATGATCCAGAACATCGTCGACCGGGGCAAGAAGATGGCCATCAAGCAGTTCCTGGAGAGCGGCCAGAAGGGCCTGCGGGTGCAGCACCTGCTCGCGGCCTGCGTGGACGAGTTCTCCGAGAACGAGGACCTGCCCAACACCACCAACCCGGACGACTGGGCCCGCATCTCCGGCAAGAAGGGCGAGCGGATCGTCTACATCCGCACGCTCGTGTCGGGCAAGCAGGGCGCGGAGGCGGGTCGTTCCATCGACACCGTCGCCAACACCGGCCAGTACCTGTAGCAGGCTGCTGAGAAGGGCCGCGCGGATCTCCGCGCGGCCCCTTTTCACGTGCGGGCCGGGCCGGCGCGCACCTCCGGCTTCGTACGATGATTTCCATGAGCACGAGCTGGCTGAACCCCGCCCGCACGCCGTACACCGCGCGAGACCGCGCCCTCATCGGCGTCGAGCACGCCCGCCAGGCCCGCGCCCACTTCGAGACCCACCGCCGCTACCGGCCCACCCCGCTCCACCCCCTGCCCGCCCTGGCCCGCGCGGCGGGCGCCGGGACGGCCGGCGTCAAGGACGAGAGCGGGCGGCTCGGGCTCGGCAGCTTCAAGGCGCTCGGCGGCGCGTACGCCGTGCACCGCCTCGTCCAGCGTGGCGAGGCCGACGCGAGCACTACCTTCGTCTGCGCCAGCGCGGGCAACCACGGCCTGTCCGTCGCCGCCGGGGTGCGCGAGATCGGCGGCACCTTCGTCGTCTACCTCGGCCACGACGTCCCCGAACCCTTCGCCGACCGCCTGCGCGCCCTCGGCGCGGAGGTACGGCGGAGGGGCGGCGACTACGACCAGAGCATGTTCGCCGCGCAACAGGCCGCCGACGACAACGGATGGCAGCTCGTCTCCGACAGCTCCTGGGACGGCTACACCACCGTCCCCCTCGACATCATGCGCGGCTACACCGTCCTGTTCGACGAACTGGCCGAGGCGCCCACCCACGTGTTCGTCCAGGCCGGAGTCGGCGGGCTCGCCGCCGCGGCCGCCGCCTACACCCGCGACCGCTGGGGCGAACGGCCCGCCATCGTCGTCGTCGAACCCGAAGGCGCCCCCTGCCTGCTCGAAAGCGCCCGCGCCGGCGAACCCGTCCACGTCGAAGGCTCGCCCACGACGCTCGGCCGCCTGGACTGCCGTGAACCGTCCCTGATCGCCTACGGGCTCCTGTCCCACCTGGCCGACGCCTTCGTCACCATCACTGACGCCGAGGCCGCCGCTGCCGCCGACCGGCTGGTGGCCGAGGGGGTCTCCGTCTCGCCCTGCGGCGCCACCGGAGCCGCCGGCCTGCTGGCACTCGACGCCGCCACCCGCCGGGCCCTCCGCCTCGACTCCAGCGCGCGGATCCTCCTCATCGGCACCGAGGGACCCGTGTGAGAATTGGGACCAACGGAACCAAAGTGATCGTTGTGCCGTCCAACAGGGCGTGCAACCACCCAACCGGCCGAGGCACGTCCGAGGGGACGGCCGGCTGGCCGAGCTCGACCTGCTGCGATTCGTCGCCGCTCTGGCGGTGCTCGCCTTCCACTACCTGATCGCGTTCGCCTCCGTCTGGGGAGAGCGGCCCGCCGAGCTCTTCCCCGCCGTCGCCCCGATCGCGGGGCTCGGCATCCTCGGCGTCGAGCTGTTCTTCGTCATCAGCGGCTTCGTCATCCTCATGAGCGCGTGGGGGAGGGGGCTCGGGGCGTTCGCCCGGAGCAGGTTCGTCCGGCTCTATCCCGCCTACTGGCTCAGCCTGGCCGCCGTCGCGGTTCTCTACGGCCTCACCGGCGCCAAGGCGCTGGACCCCAAGCTTTCGCCAGGGGAGTACCTGGTGAACGCCAGCATGTTCCAGCGCCTGTTCAAGGTCATGGACGCCAGCGGCGTGTACTGGTCGCTCTGGGCCGAACTCCGCTTCTATCTGCTCATGGCCGTCCTCGTCATCATCGGCGTCACCTACGGCCGCGTCATGATCTTCGCCGGCCTCTGGCTGGCCGCCGCGCTCGGCGCCGAACTGCTCGGCAACGAGGTGCTCAACGAGATCGTCATGCCCCGCTACGCCCCCTACTTCGTCGTCGGCATGTCCCTCTACCTCGTCCACAAGAACCGCAACGCCGTGCTGCCCTGGCTCTACGTCGCCGGTGGTTATGTGTTGTCGGTCCACTCGGCGCTCGAACGCGTCCACGGCCGGATCAAGCTCGCCGGCATCAGGAGCATGCCCGTCAGCGACCTCAGCGTGATCATCACGATCACGATCGTCTTCGCCGTCATGTCGCTCGTCGCGCTCGGCGCTCTCCGGCTGCGGCCGTCCAGAACGCTCGCTGCGCTCGGCGCGACCACATACCCGCTCTATCTCTTCCATTCCGTCGTCGGAGTCGCTCTCATCCCGCTCCTGGCCGCCAGAATGGCCCCATGGGCCGCCGCCCTCACCACCGCCCTCGCGGCCGTACTCCTGTCGTATCTCGTCTACTCCCTCGCTGAACGCCCCATCCAGCGCCTCCTTAAGCCACGCAGACGTCCACAAACCCCACCAGCTTCCGCCGTAAATGTGGAAAAGGCTGCGGTGCCATAACTCTGTGACCCTGGGGCACTGTGAAGGGCATAGGCTCGGGCATATAAACGGCGGATAGACCGATCCGGACGAACAGAGGGTGTTGCATGACGGTGCGTCGGGTGATGGGCATCGAGACCGAGTACGGCATCTCCGTACCAGGTCAGCCAGGCGCCAACGCGATGGTCACGTCCTCGCAGGTGGTGAACGCCTACCTGGCGGCCTCCGCCGCCAGAGCGCGAAGGGCGAGGTGGGACTTCGAAGAGGAGAACCCCCTGCGCGACGCTCGCGGCTTCGACCTGGCCAGAGAGGTCGCCGACCCCAGCCAGCTCACCGATGAGGACCTTGGCCTGGCCAACGTCATCCTCACCAACGGCGCCCGGCTCTACGTCGACCACGCCCACCCCGAATACTCCACGCCCGAATGCACCAACCCCCGCGCCGCCGTCATCTGGGACAAGGCCGGCGAACGCGTCATGTACGACGCCGCCCAGCGGGCCTCGGCCATCCCGTCCAACGCGCCCATTCAGCTCTACAAGAACAACACCGACGCCAAGGGCGCCAGCTACGGCTGTCACGAGAACTACCTCATGCGGCGCGCCACCCCCTTCGCCGACATCGTCCGCCACCTCACCCCGTTCTTCGTCTCCCGCCAGGTCGTCGTCGGCGCGGGCAAGGTCGGCATCGGGCAGGACTCGCGCGGCGAAGGCTTCCAGATCAGCCAGCGGGCCGACTTCTTCGAGGTCGAGGTCGGCCTGGAGACCACGCTCAAGCGGCCGATCATCAACACCAGGGACGAGCCGCACGCCGACCCGGAGAAGTACCGGCGGCTGCATGTGATCATCGGCGACGCCAACATGTCGGAAATTTCGACATACCTGAAGCTGGGTTCCACGGCCCTCGTCCTCGCCATGATCGAAGACGGCTTCCTCAGCCGCGACCTCGCCGTCGAGAACCCCGTCCAGGCCCTTCGCGCCGTCTCCCACGACCCCACCTGCCGCTACGAGATCCCCATGCGCGACGGGCGCAGGCTCACCGCCATCCAGCTGCAGATGGAATACCTCGAACAGGCCCGCAAGTACGTCGAGGAACGCGGCACCGCCCAGGAAGAGATGAACAAGGACATCCTCGACCGCTGGGAGTCCATCCTCACCCGCCTGGCCGAAGACCCCATGCAGCTCTCCCGGGAGCTCGACTGGGTCGCCAAACTCGAACTCCTCGAGGGCTACCGCACCCGCGACTCGCTCGCCTGGACCCACCCCCGGCTGCAGCTCGTCGACCTCCAGTACTCCGACATCCGCCCCGACCGCGGCCTCTACAACCGCTTGGTGGCCCGCGGCCGCATGCAGCGGCTCGTCACCGAGGACGACGTCCAGCGCGCCGTCGAGAACCCGCCCACGGACACCCGCGCCTACTTCCGCGGCCGCTGCCTGCGCCAGTACAGCGAGTCCGTCGCGGCCGCCTCCTGGGATTCGGTCATCTTCGACATCCCCGGCCGCGAGTCGCTCCAGCGCGTACCGACCCTCGAACCGCTCCGCGGCACCAAGGCCCACGTGGGCGAACTCTTCGACCGCTGCCGCACCGCCGCCGACCTGGTCGCCGCCCTCACCGGCGGAGATTAACCGCCGTACGTCTCCGGCCCCCCGCCGTCGCGGCGGTCACTTCGTACGAGCCGCTTCTTTACGGCACGGCACGGGAAGACGCCGACGCGCGCACGTGGCCGGGCCCTGTCCAGGGGAACGCTTCTCCGGCGATACGTGGCCGGGCGCCGTCACGTCGCGCTCTCGGCCGCCTACGTTCCCCTTCCGGTGCCCGGAGCCGTCCGCTCAGAGCAGGCCCACGCCCAGCGTCAGCGTGCCCACCGCCAGTGCCGCGCCACCCGCCACCGTCAGCCAGATGAGCTTGCTCGGCTTCGTGTCACTGGGGCGGACCACCGACAGGAAGAAGCCGAGCGGCATCAGGATTGGGGCGGCCACGATGAGCGTGCGCACCAGGCCCTTCAGGCCGTCCGAGAGGTCCGCCTGATCCACGTAGAGCATCGCCACGAGGCTGAACAGCACCAGCACGCCCGCGTGAGCGTGCCCCGCCCGCCAAAGGCTGCGGCGCACCGGATTGTCGTTGTAGCCGGGTACGTTCCGCATCAGGAACGTCAGCAGCGACACGCCGCCGAAGGCCACCGCGGGGACTGTGATGAGGAGCACACCTGCCGTGCTCAGGGACGAGGGGGACATCGAAACCTCCTGTAGGGCAGGGGTCTCATTATTGGATAGGAGTACTATCTAGTCAAGTCGGCAAGATCGCGGGACGTTCGGCGCGAAATGTCGCCCGGTTCGGGGAAGATATGCCTAGAGAGCAGTCCCCCAAGCGGAGGTAGGTAGGACATGGCAAGCAAGGACACCGGTGGTCAGAAGCGGGCTGGTCGGCGCGAGAGCGAGGTCGAGGAGACCGAGGCGTCGGCGGCACCGGACGTTCAGGAGCGCCAGGAGAAGCTAACCGACGATGTCGACGCGATCCTGGACGAAATCGACGAAGTTCTCGAAGAGAACGCAGAGGAGTTCGTCAGGTCGTATGTGCAAAAAGGCGGACAGTAGGGGATAAAACGGACTAAAGGGGGGAGGGTTGGGTGGACGTGCCCGCCGAGGCTAAGTGGTGCCCGGACTGTGAGGAGGTGAAGGGGGTCTCTGAGTTCGGGCTTAACAAGCGCATGAGTGATGGGCTTGCGCGGTACTGCAGGGAATGCTTTAAGGTCCGCTCTCTGCGGAGTTACCGGAAGCGCAAGGCCGAGCAGGGGAAGACCGTTCGCGAGAAGGTCGAGGTGCCTGCTGGGCACAAGTACTGTCCGCGGTGCGCGGAAGTTAAGGCGTGGGATGGCTTCGGGCGCAATCGTGCCAGCAACGATGGATTGACTGACTACTGCAAGCCGTGTCACTCCCGTGTGATGCTGGAAAACAAGATCAAGAATCATGGTAGCCAGCGGAACTATATGCTCAAGCTCCGCTACGGCATCACCGAGGACGACTTCGACCGCATGCTTGCCCAGCAGAATGGGCTATGTGCTATCTGCCAGGTGGTTCCGGGCACGTTTGTGGATCACTGTCACACGAGCGGGCTGGTTCGCGGGATTCTCTGTTTCAACTGCAACAACGGGTTGGGGCATTTCGGTGACAACACCGTCCTGCTCGAACTCGCGGCTCACTACCTAGACGGCGAGATCTTCTGGCCGGAGTTCGTGATCCTGCCTGAGCAGCGGCGCGATGACAGGCCTGTGGCGCCGACCAGGACCTATCACCTGTCCCAGCGCTATCGAATGCGCCACGAGGACGTCGAGCGCATGATCGCCGATCAGTACGGGCTGTGCGTCGTGTGCTGGGGTCGCCCGCCCGAGCATGTCGATCACTGTCACCGTACGGGCAATGTGCGCTATGCCCTGTGCTTGCCGTGCAACTCTGGCATCGGCCAGTTCAGGGACGACTCTGGGGTGGTGCGGCGTGCGTGGGCCTACATCGAGGCGACCGTGGAGTGGCTGGACATCGAGGATGTGTCCGAGGAGGAGATCCAGGAGTTCATCCGTGCCGATGAGGAGATGCGGTCCGACTTCTATGAGCGAGCGGTCCGGGTCTGATCGGGCGGGGCGTAGTCGACGGCCACGCCGAGGAGGCGGACCGGCCGGGTGAGGTCGAAGCGGTCGAGCGCGGTGAGGGCGGCGCGTGACAGCTCGGCCGCGTCGCTGGTGGGCAAGGGGAGCTTGGACTGGCGGCTGCGGGTGAGGAAGGGTGTGAATCGTACTTTCACCGATACTCGGACGATGATCCGTCCCGCGGCGGTCGCGTCTGCGGCGACCTGTCTGGCCAGTGTGGCTACCTGGGTGGAGATTTCGGCGCGGTCGGTGAGGTCCTCCGGGAAGGTGGTCTCCCGGCTGTGCCCGCGGGCGATCCAAGGGGTGGTGACGACTTCGGCTTCGCCTCTGCCGAGGGCGAGGTAGCGATACCAGGGGCCGTTCGTGGGGCCGAAGCGGCGGGCCAGGTCGGCGGGGTCGGCGGCGGCGAGCTGGGCGACCGTGTGGAGTCCCAGGTCGGCCAGCTTTTTGGCGATCTTGGCGCCGATGCCCCAGAGCGCGTCGGTGGGCCGGTCGTTCATGATCTCGGCCCAGTTGTCGCTGGTGAGGCGGTAGACGCCGGCCGGTTTGGCGAACGCGGAGGCGAGTTTGGCCTGGTGCTTGTTGTCGCCGATGCCGACGGAGCACGACAGCGCGGTCTTGGCCAGGACGGCCTGCCGGAGGGTGGCGGCGAGTGCTTCGGGGTCGTCGGTCCGGGCTCCGATGAACGCCTCGTCCCAGCCCCAGACCTCGACCAGGACGGGGAACTCACGCAGCGTGGCCATGACCCGTTCGGACGCGGCCTCGTAGGCGGGTGGGTCGCTGGGCAGGAAGACGGCGTCGGGGCAGCGTCTGAGCGCGGTGCGCAGCGGCATGCCGGAGTGGACGCCGTGCTCGCGGGCTTCGTAGGTGGCGGTGGCGGCGACGGTGCGCGGCTGGGTGGGGTCGCCGGAGCCGCCGACCACGACGGGTTTGCCGCGGAGCTCGGGGTGGCGCAGGATCTCGACGGCGGCGATGAACTGGTCGAGGTCGACGTGCAGGATCCAGTCCTTGATGGACGTGCGGTCCTCGGCGGGCGTCCGGACCTTGGCGGACATGGTGTCCAGTATGCCGTCAGGGGTGGAGCAGCCGGTCGTCGCGGTAGAGGAGCGAGCGGCGGGGGAGCGCCCAGGCGGGGGTGCCGATGGGGGGTTCGTCGCCTTCGGGGACGACGGCCTGGATGAGAGTGCGGTCCGTTTCGAGGGTGACCAGGGTGCTGGTGCCGAGGTTCTCCAGGACGGAGACGGTGCCGGGGAAGGCGCCGGGGCGGGCTTCGAGCAGGAGTTCCAGGTATTCGGGCCGCGCCCCGTACACGAGATCGCCGTCGGGGACACCTGCCGGGGCGGGGAGGACGGCGCCGGCGACGTGGAGGGCGCCGGAGGTGATCTTGCCGGGCAGCAGGTTCATGGGGGTGGAGCCGATGAAGGCGGCGACGAAGGTGGTGGCGGGACGCTGGAACACCTCCGCGGGGGTGCCGATCTGGATCATCCGGCCATGGGACATGACGGCGATGCGGTCGGCGAGGGCGAGGGCTTCGGCCTGGTCGTGGGTGACGAAGACGGTGGTGACGGCGAGTTCGCGCTGCAGCCGTTTGAGGAAGGTACGGGCTTCCAGACGGAGCCGCGCGTCGAGGTTGGACAGGGGTTCGTCGAAGAGGAAGGCGGTGGGGTGGCAGGCGATGGCGCGGGCGAGGGCGACGCGCTGCTGCTGGCCGCCGGACAACTGGGCGGGGCGGCGGTGGAGGAGGTCGGGCAGGCTGAGGCGCCGGGCGACCTCCGCGGCCTTGGCGGCGCGTTCCTGGCGGGGGACCTTCCTGATGCGCAGAGGGTAGGCGATGTTCTCGGAGACGGTCATGTGGGGGAAGAGGGCGTAGTCCTGGAAGACCATGGCGACGTCGCGGCGGCCGGGCGGCAGCGTGGTGACGTCGGTGGCGTTGATGCGGACGCTGCCCGAGGTGGGGGTCTCCAGGCCCGCGATGGTGCGCAGGAGGGTGGTCTTGCCGCAGCCCGACGGGCCGAGCAGGGCGAAGAACTCGCCGTCGGCGATGGTGAGGTCGAGGGCGTCGAGGGCGCGCACTCCGCCGGCGAACACCTTGGTGAGGCCGTGCAGCGAGATCACCGTTTGATCCCTCCGTGGAAGCGGAAGCCGTACCGCTGGGAGACGAACAGGTACATCGCCACCACCGGCAGCGAGTAGAGCAGGGAGAAGGTGGAGATGAGGTCGAGTCTGGGCGAGCCGCCCTCGGTGTAGAGGGTGTAGAGGATGACGGAACCGGGGGCTTTGTCGGGGTCGCGCAGCAGGATGAACTGGAACAGGAAGCCGCCCCAGACGCTGGCCAGGGCCCAGACGGCGATGGTGGCCAGGCCGGGCCGCACCAGCGGGATCACGATGTGGCGCAGGATCTGCAGCGGCGAGGCGCCGAAGACGCGTGCGGACTCCTCGTAGGTGGTGGGCGTCTCGTCCATGAAGTCCTTGAGGATGAAGATGGCGGCCGGCAGCAGGCCGCCGGAGACGACGAGGATGACGCCGAGGTGGGTGTCGATGAGGTCGAGCCGGGTGGCGAGCTCGAAGATGGGCACCATGGCGGCGGTGCCGGTGACGACGGACGACAGCAGCAGGAGCACGTAGAGCAGCACGTCGCGGCCCGGGATGCGGACCCTGGACAGGGCGTAGGCGGCCAGGGCGGCCAGGACGACGACGAGCGCGGCGGCGCCGCCGCCCTGGATGAGGGAGTTGCGGATGGAGCCGAGCGCGTAGGGGTTGTCGAGGATGGCGGCGAAGTTGCGCAGCGTGAACTCGGGGAGGGACGTGGTGATCGCCGGCGTGGCGTCGAAGGGGGCGCTGGCCAGCCAGAGCATGGGCAGCGTGAAGAAGGCCAGGACGACGGCGACGAACACGGTGGCGGCGAGCCGTCCGACGGTGTGCCGGATCATGCCGGTGGTCTTCCCGCCGCGCGGCGCCGGCCGCGCAGCAGCCGCAGGTATGCCAGGGCGAAGAGGAGGTTGATGAGCAGGATGAGGAAGGAGACGGCGGCGCCCACGCCGAGTTCTCCGCCTTTGAGGGCGATGTTGTAGACGTAGACGGGCAGGATCTCGGAGCGTCCTTCCGGGCCGCCGCCGGTCAGGACGAACGGGGTGAAGTCGTTGAACGTCCACAGGCTGATCAGCAGCAGGTTCGTCAGCACGTGCCGCCGGATGAGCGGGAAGACCACGTCACGCAGTTGCTGCGGCACGGAGGCGCCGGCCAGGCGGGCGGTTTCGAGGTGCGAGGGCGGCACGTTCTCCAGCGCCGCGGCGTACAGCATCATCGAGAAGGCGGTGCCGCGCCAGATGTTGAAGACGACGATGGACAGCAGCGGATAGTCCAGCAGCCAGCCCAGCCCGGGCGTGTGCAGGAGCGCGTTGAGGGTGCCGTCGTCGCGGTCGAGCAGGGCGAACCAGAGGAAGCCGACGACTGTGCTGGGCAGGATCCAGGACAGCAGCACGACGCCTTCGACGGCCCGTCGCAGCGGCCCGCCGCGGGTGCGCAGCAGCCAGGCGAGGGTGAAGCCGAGCCCGGCCTGGCCGAGGACGGCGGAGCCGCCGACGTAGACGACGGTGAGCCACAGCGAGCTGAGGAAGCGCGGGTCGCTCAGCGCGCGGGTGTAGTTGCCGAGGCCGACGACCTGGGGGTCGGCGGCGGCCAGGCCGGTGAGGCGATAGTCGGTGAGCCCGAGGTAGATCGTCCAGAGGGCGGGGAAGACGAGGAAGACGCCGATGAGGACGAGGGCGGGCAGGACGAATCCGGCCGCTCTCGCCCTGCCCAGCCCGGCCGCGTCAGTGTTAATGGCAATCCTCCGGATCGCGGTTCGGTCGCTGGAGTCCTCACGGTTCATCGCTGGAGTCACCCGGAGACGTGGTCCGCGCCACCGACCAGTCCCTCCAGCTTGGCCTGGTAGGCGGCGGCCGCCTCGTCGGCGCTCTTGCCGCTGACGATCGCCGCGGTGGCCTCCTGCAGGGCGACGGAGACCTGCGGGTAGACGGCGAGGCCGGGGCGGTAGGCGGTGATGGGCAGCACCTCGTCGGCGACGTACTCCAGCATCGGGTCGGCGTGGAGCACCTCGCCGTTGACGTCGCTTCGGGAGCTGATGCGCGCCTGCCCGGCGAGCTGCGACTTGGTGGCCGCCGCGGAGTGCATGAACGCGAGCAGTTCCCAGGCCAGCTTGGGGTTCTTGGAGAACGGGTTCAGCACCCGTACCGCGCCGCCTGACATGCTGGCGAAGTCCTGGCCGCGGATGGCGCCGCCGGGGTTCTTGGCCGGGATCTTGGCGAAGCCGACGGCCGAGTCGCGGTCCGCCATGGGGGCGACCCCGGCCTTCGGCTCGATGACGGATCGCCAGAAGTAGTCGCTCTCGGCCAGGATGCCGATCTTGCCGGCGGCGAACTGGGCGAAGGACTTGTCGCGCCCCTTGGCCTCCTGCTGCAGCTTGGGGTCGCTGAGCCCGGAGGCGTAGAGCCGCTGGTAGAAGCCGAGCACGTCCTTCATGGCCGGGGAGGCGCCGGTCCACTTGCCGTCGGTGTAGATCTCGGACCCGGCGGCGGCGAGGAGGGGGAGCACGCCCTGCATGGTGGTGGCCTCGCCCATGGCGGTGCCGGCGTTGATCTGGATGGGGGTGGGCACGCCCGCGGCCTTCAGCCTGCCGCCGGCTGCGAAGATGTCCTCCCAGCGGGTGGGCTGCCACGGGTCGGGCAGGCCGGCCTTCTTGAACAGGGTCTTGTTGTAGAACAGGACGCGGCCGTCGGTGCCCTGGGGCAGGCCGTACTTCTTGCCGTCGAAGATGCCGAGCCCTTGTACGGCCTGCGGGATCTGCGACCAGCCCTCCCAGGAGTCGACGGCGGGCCCGCCCACGTCGGTGAGCGGCCTGATGTAGCCGGCCTGGGCGAATTCGCCGACCCAGATGCCGTCGAGGTCGATGACGTCGGCCCCGGCCTTCGACTTGAGGTCGAGCGCGATCTTGGTCTTGTACTGCTCGTCGTCGACGCCGCTGGGCTGGAAGAGCACTTTGACGTTCTGGTGGGCCTGCTCGAAGCCGGGGATCACCCATCGCTTGATCCAGTCGGCGGACTCGGAGTTCTTGCCGCCGGAGATCGAGTTGGCGGCGATGACGAGGGTGACGTCCTCCCCTCCGGCTGGGGCGCCAGATCCGCAGGAGCTGAGCGCCAGGATGGTGAGAACCGCGATCACCGCAGGTCGGCTGGGGAGCCGCATGTCGGCCTCCTGTTCAGGACGTGCAGACATACCGACAATCGCACGGGCTCTACTGGGCGTAAAGAAACGATCTGGTGAACGGTTCGCCGTGGGCTGATCGTGGGAAGTGCAGACTGCGACGCAACATGAGTAGGGTCCCTTTAGGGACAGTGACGTTTGGGAGGGAGTCGCGTGGCATCGCACATGGATCTGCCCACCGGCTTGATGGACCAGCTTTTCCACAACACCGGGAGTTCCTCGTTCACGGAGTTCGTCGGTTCGCACGCGCCGGGGCTGCTTCCGGTGCGTGGTGAGATTCTGGCCACGCCGATCGGCGACCAGGTTCCGCACGCGACGACCATCGTCGCCGCCACGTTCGCGGGCGGCGTGGTCATGGCGGGCGACCGGCGGGCGACGTCCGGCAACATCATCTCTCAGCGTGACGTGGAGAAGGTGTTCAGGACCGACGACTATTCGTGCATGGGCATCGCCGGCACGGCCAGCACGGGCATCGAGATGGCCCGGCTCTACCGGGTGGAGTTGGAGCACTACGAGAAGCTGGAGGGCCGCACGCTATCGGTCAACGGCAAGGCCAACCGGCTGGCGGCGATGATCCGCGGCAATCTCGCCATGGCGATGCAGGGGCTGGTGGTGGTGCCGCTGTTCGCCGCCTACGACGCGGAGCGGGACGGCGGGCGGATCTTCAGCTACGACGTGGCGGGCGGGCCCTACGAGCGTGACCGGTTCGACGCGATCGGTTCGGGTTCGATCTTCGCGCGTGGGTCGATGAAGAAGCTCTACCGCGACAGGGCGTCGGCGGCCGACATGGCGATGACGTTGATCCAGGCGCTGTACGACGCGGCGGACGACGATTCGGCCACCGGCGGGCCCGATGTGACGCGGAAGATCTGGCCGATCGTCTCGGTGATCGACGCCGACGGCTTCCGACGGCTGGCGGAGGAAGAGGTGACCGGCTACGTCGAGCACATGCTCGAAGCGCGCCTCATCTCCCCTGACGGCCCCATCGCCCCGCTGCGCTAGAAAGGACCCCATCCGTGTCCATGCCTTTTGGATATGCGTCCCCTGAGCAGATCATGCGGGACAAGGCCGACTACGCGCGCAAAGGCATCGCGCGGGGCCGCAGTGTCGTCGTGCTGCAGTACGAGGACGGCATCCTGTTCGTCGCCCCCAACCCCTCACGGGCGCTGCACAAGATCAGTGAGATCTACGACCGCATCGGGTTCGCGGCGGTGGGCCGCTACAACGAGTTCGAGGAACTCCGGCTGGGCGGCATCCGCTACGCCGACATCAACGGCTACACCTACGACCGCTCCGACGTGACGGGCCGCGGGCTGGCCAACCTGTACGCCTCCAACCTGGGCCGCATCTTCACCGAGTCGATCAAGTCGCTCGAGGTGGAGGTCGTGGTGGCCGAGGTGGGCGACGCGCCGGACGGCGACGCGATCTACCGGCTGACGTTCGACGGCTCCGTCTTCGACGAACACGGCTTCGCGGCCATGGGCGGCCAGGCGGAGGCGGTGGGGACGCGGCTGAAGGAGGGCTACCGGGAGAGCATGCCGCTGGCCGACGCGCTGGAGGTGGCCCTGACGGCCCTCACGGAGCCCGGTGGGGAGCGACCGCCGGTGGGGCAGCTGGAGGTGGCGGTGCTGGACCGCAACCGCGAGCACCGCAAGTTCCAGCGGCTGGTGGGGCCGCGCCTGGAGCGCCTCCTGGCCGCCCGGCCGGGCGCCGCGGCCGGCGGCGGCTCTCCGCTCGAAGCCGACGACTCCGGATCCGACACGCCACCCCCGACCGGCCCCGAGGGCGACGTCGACGACGGCACGTCGCTCTGACCACTCGACACTCGGGCGGGCGGTCATCGCTCGCCCGAGTGCTGGTTCCGCCGTGTGATTCCGTCCCGCTCGGGCGCTGGTCTCATCATCTGGTTTTCGTCCCGCTCGGGCGCTGGTCCCGTCCTATGGTTTTCGTCCCGCTCGGGTAGGCGGTCTTCGCCCGCCCGGGCCTTTTTTCTTTTGTACGGCAGGCATGGGGCACCCCCATCCACCGCACGGGCCGGCGTCTGTCCAGGGAGACGCTCCTCCGGTGATGCGGGGCCGGGCGCCGTGACGAGACGGCAGCCAAACCATGGTCCAATGTGACCTGGTTCACACTGATTTGGGAGAACCGGCGGGCGGCATCGCGTATCGAAGAGAGCGTGAATAACCCAATGCGCACCCTCCTGGCAGGCGCCGCCGCAGCAGCCGTCGTCCTGACCGCCGGTACGGCCGCGAATGCCGCCACCACGGACGTCCCCAAGTTCAAGGCGCCCAAGGCCTTCGGCACGACCTTCCAGACCGATCCGAAGCACGACTTCACCAAGCACATCTCCTCCCGGCACGACGGCATCCTGCGTGGCCTGATCACGCACCTCAGCGGCAGCACCGCTGAGTACACGCCGGTGAAGTGGAAGAAGGGCACCGTGACGGAGGGGCAGTTCGTCACTCCGCCCGAGGGTGACGTGATGGCCTACTCGTCGCCGATCGCCAAGAACGTGGTGTTCCTGTCGGCGTTCGGCTGCAAGGTGGCCGAAGGCGAGCTCACGATCGGCAAGAAGGACGCTCTCGGCGTCAAGAGCTGCTCGAGGTCCATCCTGATCAAGCGGCACAAGCGCGCCGCCCACCCGTCGCTGATCACGGTCTACAAGGGCGAGATCGTCAAGGTTCAGGAGATCTACACCCCCTGACGCCCCGGCGGCTCATGGCTTGGCCGCCGTCTCGTCACGGCGCCCGGCCCCGCATCACCGGAGGAGCGTCTCCCTGGACAGACGCCGGCCCCGTGCGGTGGATGGGGGTGCCCCATGCCTGCCGTACAAAAGAAAAAGGGTTCAGGCGCCCACCCGGACGCGACGGGAACCAGGGCGCGGGACCAGGGCTTGAGCGGGCGAAGACCTACCCGAACGGAACGGGGACCGGAAGCGCGGGCGGGGCGGGGACCAGAAGCGCGCGGGGTGTCGACCTGCGGATGGTCATCTGGGGGATGGCCATCTGACGAGGGCGCGTGGGAAACACCGGGAAGATCTCTCCCGCTTGTCGATCCGTGGGCATAGTGTGAGGTGATGGATCGTCGCATCTTCGGGCTGGAGAACGAGTACGGCGTGACCTGCACGTTCAGGGGACAGCGCAGGCTGTCCCCCGACGAGGTCGCGCGCTACCTGTTCCGGCGGGTCGTGTCCTGGGGCCGATCGAGCAACGTCTTCCTCCGCAACGGCGCACGTCTGTACCTCGACGTGGGCAGCCATCCTGAATACGCAACACCCGAGTGTGACAACGTCATCGAACTCGTCACCCACGACAAGGCCGGCGAACGCATCCTCGAGGGACTCCTCGTCGACGCCGAGAAGCGGCTGCGCGAAGAAGGCATCGCCGGTGACATCTATCTCTTCAAGAACAACACCGACTCAGCGGGCAACTCCTACGGCTGCCACGAGAACTACCTGGTCGGCAGGCACGGCGAGTTCGGCCGGCTGGCCGATGTCCTGATCCCGTTCCTGGTCACCCGGCAGATCATCTGTGGCGCGGGCAAGGTGCTGCAGACGCCGCGCGGTGCGGTCTACTGCGTGTCGCAGCGGGCCGAGCACATCTGGGAGGGCGTCTCCTCGGCGACGACCCGGTCCAGGCCGATCATCAACACGCGCGACGAACCGCACGCCGACGCCGAGCGGTTCCGCCGCCTGCACGTCATCGTCGGTGACTCGAACATGAGCGAGGCCACCATGCTGCTCAAGGTCGGCGCCACCGACCTGGTGCTGCGCATGATCGAGGCGGGCACGGTGATGCGCGACCTGTCGCTGGAGAACCCGATCAGGGCCATCCGCGAGGTCTCCCACGACATGACCGGGCGGCGCCGGGTACGGCTGGCCAACGGCCGCGAGGCGTCCAGCCTGGAGATCCAGATGGAATACCTGTCGAAGGCCAAGGACTTCGTCGACCGGCGGGGCGGCGACCCGATCGCCCGCCGGGTGCTGGAGCTGTGGGAGCGGACGCTGCACGCGGTCGAGACCGGCAACCTCGACCTGGTGGCGCGCGAGATCGACTGGGTGACGAAATACCAGCTCATCGAGCGGTATCGCAAGAAGTACGACCTGCCGCTGTCGTCGCCGAGGGTGGCGCAGCTCGACCTGGCCTACCACGACGTGCACCGCAAGCGCGGCCTGTTCTACCTGCTGCAGAAGCGCGGGGCGGTGGAGCGGGTGGCGTCCGACCTGAAGATCTTCGAGGCCAAGTCGGTGCCACCGCAGACGACCAGGGCGCGGCTGCGGGGCGAGTTCATCCGGAAGGCGCAGGAGAAGCGGCGCGACTTCACCGTCGACTGGGTGCATCTCAAGCTGAACGACCAGGCGCAGCGCACGGTGCTGTGCAAGGACCCGTTCCGCAGCGTCGACGAGCGAGTGGACAAGCTCATCGCCGGAATGTAGCGACTGGTTTACCCCGGCCCTACTTGGATGTCGGATAGGGTGACGCGAATCTGACGTCTTTCCGAGGGAAATCCATGCGCCGCGCTCTGGCCGCTCTGGCCGCCGTGCCTTTGATCTTCTTCGCCGCCGCGTGCGGCGGCTCCGACTCGGGTGCCAACGGGGCCGCCGCCACCGCGAGCAGCGCGCCGGGCAAGGTGAAGGTCACCGGCGATGTGGGCGCCAAGCCCACGGTGACCTTCCCCGCCGGCACGCCTGCCACCAAGTCCTCCTACGAGGTGCTGACCCCTGGCACGGGTCCGCAGGTGAAGAGCGGCGACAAGATCATCGTCAACCTGACCGTCTACAACTGGGACGGCAAGCAGAACGCCTTCCAAGGCTCTTCCTACGACTCCAAGGCGCCGGAGACCATCGCGGTCGACCAGCAACTGCCGCAGGTGCTGCAGGAGGGCTTCACCAAGGTCAAGCACGGCGGCCGGGTGCTGGCCGTGATGGCCGCCGACGCCGCTCAGCAGCAGCAGGGCCAGGCGCCGCAGCCGACGAAGGTGTTCGTCGTCGACGTGGTGGGCGCGCCGCCCGCCGCGCTGAAGGCGGCCACCGGCAAGGAGGTCGGCGAGAGCATCAAGGGTGTCAAGGTCGTCAACCCGGGCGGCGACAAGGCGCCCACGCTGACCACCAAGACCAAGGACAAGCCGTCCAAGGAGCTCATGGTCAAGACCGTGATCCAGGGCACCGGGGCGAAGGTGCAGGCGGGCCAGACGGTGGTCGCCCACTACACGGGCAAGATCTGGGGCACCGACAAGGAGTTCGACTCCAGCTGGACCAAGGGCGAGCCGGCCTCCTTCCCGCTCGGGAACGTGATCCAGGGCTGGCAGAAGGGCCTGGTCGGGGTTCCGGTCGGCAGCCGGGTCGTGATGAGCATCCCGCCGGACCTCGGTTACGGCGCGCAGGAGCAGAACGGCATCCCGGGCAACAGCACGCTGGTGTTCGTGGTGGACGTTCTGTCGGCTTACTGATGGGTGGTCGGATCAAGCAGTAGCATCTCGGGGCCCGGCGACGACACCGTCGCCGGGCCGCCCGCTTGGGGAGGGGTTCGATGCGCCGCCGTACCGTCGCGCTGCTGTTGCCGCTGGCACTGTTGACGGCCTGCACCGGCACCGAGACGGGCGATCCGGAGCTGAAGGTGGGCGGCCGGTTCGGCGCCAAGCCCACGATCGTCTTCCCGGCCGGCAAGCCGTCGGCCGGGCTGCAGGTGGACCAGCTCGCGGCGGGCAAGGGCGCGCTGCTGGGCAAGGACGACGTGGCGATCGTCCAGTACACCGCGCACGTCTGGGACGGCCGGGAGAACCGGCTCGTCGATTCCAGCTTCAACCGTGGCGCCCCGGCCGCCTTCCCGGTCGGCCGGCTGATCCCCGGCCTGGACCGGGCACTGCAGGGCCGCCGGGTGGGCAGCAGGGTGATCGCCGCCATCCCGCCCGCCGACGGCTTCGGCGCCAACCCGCCGCAGGGCGTCGCCTCGGGTGACGACCTGTTCTACGTGATCGACATCCTCGGCACGCACCCGAAGAACGCCTCGATCAAGGGGCGGGGCGGGTCGCTGGCGGGTGTGCGGGTGACCGGAGCCGCCCGGCCGGGGCTCTCGGTGCCGGCGACCGCGCCGCCGCGCAGGTTCGCCACCAAGGTGCTGGCCCAGGGTGCGGGTCGCCCCACGCAGGCGGGGCAACTGCTGGTCACCCAGTACGAGGGGGCGATCTGGGGGCAGCGCCGGATCTTCGACGCCACCTGGAGCACCGGGCGGCCGAAGGCGTTCAAGATCGGCGACGGCAGCGTGATCAAGGGCTGGGACCGGGCACTGGTGGGTGTCCCGGTCGGCAGCCGCGTGCTGATGATCGTCCCGCCCGCCTACGGCTACGGGCCCACGGGCCAGCCCGCCTTCGGCATCCGCGCCGCCGACACGCTGGTCTTCGTGGTGGACGTCCTGGCCGCCTACTGATCTGTGTCAGGGCGTCCAGACGTACGGAGTGGTCGTGGTCACCGCGTGGAAGCCCAGGCGCCGCAGGATCGGCCGGCTGTCGTCCGAGGCGTCCACCTGGAGATAGTCGACCCCGGCCGCCACGGCGAGCTGGGCGCGGCGGGCGACCAGGGCGCGATAGATGCCGCGGCCTCGCCACTCCGGCAGCGTCGAGCCGCCCCAGAGCCCGGCGAACCCGGTGCCCGGCTTGTGCACCAGCCAGGCGGCCGAGACGACCCGGCCGCCGGCCTCGGCCGCCAGTACGGCGATGCCGTCGGGGTCGGTCGTGACCCGCCGGATCAGGTCGTCGCCCAGCCAGCTCCAGTCCTCGCCCCAGACGGTGGACTCCATGGCGGCGATCGCCCGCAGGTCGGCGTCGGCGGTGACCTGGCGGATGGTCACGCCGGCGGCCGGGGGCGGCGCGTCCTGCATGTCCTTGGCGACGCCGACGAGCACCGTCTCCCTCTCCTCCGGCGCGAAACCCGCGCGTACGAGCCGATCGGCCAGGTCGGCGGGCCGGTCATGGGCCCGGGTCTTCCACTCGACGGCCTCGCCGCGGGCCGCGAAGTGCTCGCGCTGGCGAACGATCAGCGCGTCCAGCTCGGCGCCTTCGACGCCCAGCACGGGCGGCCCCTCGACGAAGCCGCGGAACATGCCGGTGACGCGCAGCACGGGGCCGTCCATCTCGTAGACGAGCCCGTCGGCGGGGTTGTCGGAGACGCGCAGCCGGGTGTGGTCGTAGGCGGCGAGGAGGGGGGAGGTTTCGCTCACGCGAAGAAGCCTAGGGGGTGCGGCCCGGCACGGTGGCGGACGCCTAGACTCCCGCTGTGAGCGATGACGACCTCGAGGCCCTGGCGCTGCTGCACGACCCGGTGCGGCGCAGCCTGTACGAGGCCGTGGCGGCCGGCGGCGGAGACCTGGGCAGGGGGGAGGCCGCCGAGATCGCCGGGGTGTCCAGGACGCTCGCCGGGCACCACCTGGACAAGCTCGTCGAAGCCGGGCTGCTGGAGAGCGGCTTCAGGAAGCAGGACAAGAAGGGGCCCGGCAGCGGGCGGCCCGCGAAGATCTACCGCCGGGCTCGGCGGGACCGGTCGGTGAGCCTGCCGCCGCGCGACTACGTGGCGCTCGCCTCCGTGCTGGCCGAGGTCGTCGACGCCCTCGGCGCCGAGGAACTGGCCGAGAAGGCGGCGCGCGCGGCGGGGGAGCGGCTGGGGCGAGAGCGGCACGAGCCCGTCGAGGCGGTGCTGCGTGAGCGGGGCTACGAGCCCTACACCGAAGGCGGCACGCTGCGCATGCGCAACTGCCCGTTCCACGTGCTGAGCCACGAGCAGCCGCTGCTCGTGTGCTCCATGAACCTGGCCCTCTGCCAGGGGGTGCTCGAAGGACTCGGCGAGGATCCCGGGCGGGCCGCGCTGGATCCGCGGCCGGGGGAGTGCTGCGTGACGCTTTCTAAAACAAATGAAGATTGACATAGAGCGGGGAAGAGTGGTGTGCTGAGCGTCATGCATCTCGCCGAGCTCAACATCGCCCATCTGCGCGCCCCGATCGACAGCCCCGAACTGGCCGAGTTCGTCGCCGCGCTGGAGCCCATCAACACCCTCGCCGACGAGTACCCCGGATTCGTCTGGCGGATGAAGGAGAACGACGAGGACCCGACCGCGACCCTCACGCACAAGTACGGAGACCACCTGCTGCTCAACTTCTCGGTGTGGGAGTCGCTCGAGTCGCTGTGGGACTACGCCTACCGCAGCGCCCATCTGGGCGTGCTGCGCCGCCGCAGGGAGTGGTTCCTGCGGATGGCCGAGCCGTACATGGTGATGTGGTGGATCCCGGAGGGCCACATCCCGAGCCTCGCCGAGGCCATGGAGCGCCTGGAACGCCTCAAGGCCGAGGGGCCCAGCCCCGAGGCGTTCACGTTCAAGGACTCCTACGACAGCAGCGAGGCCGCGCACCTGCCCGCCGCGGCCGAGGCCACGAAGTAGGCCAGGTCCTCCTCCAGGGACCGGCCCATCGTCGAGAGCTTGACCGGCGAGGCGCGCAGCGCCTCGTGCAGGCCGTCGACCGGCACCGGCACCAGCTCGTGCCGGACGGCGAGCAGCTCGGCCTGGTCCCTGACCCGCTCCCCGAACTCCCCGGGCAGCAGCGGCACGGCCACCCGCGCCGGAGCCAGCGCGACGCGGCCGTAGGCGGTCAGCGAGTGGTGCGAGACACCGAGATGCCGCTCCCGCAGGTCGCCCTCGCTCACCCGCAGCGCCGCCACCGGGCGGCCGCGCAGCACCGAGGCGGCGTTGATCGCCTCACCCGCCGAGACGCCCGAGAATCCCCACCGGGTGCCCGTGCCGAGGTTGCCGGGCCCCTGCGCGACGATCGCCACGTCGGCCTCCAGCACGTGCCTGGCGGCCAGCAGGCCGGTGTGGACGGTCACCGCCTCGACGTCGCCGCCGAAGGCCTGGCCCACCGTCACCACCCCGGTCAGCCAGCCGATCTCCCGCAGTTTCGCGGCGGCCATGGAGAACCAGGCCGGCAGCGCGCCGCCGTCCTGCATCACGTAGGCGACCCGTACGCCCGGGCGCGCCTCGTACAGGCCGCACAGGATCGGCGGCAGGGCGGAGTGCAGGTCGGCGACCACCACCGGCATGCCGTCGATCGAGTCGGCCTCGCGCAGGACCTCGTGGAAGGGCGAGTCCTGCTCGTCGGCGCCGAGGACGGTGGCCTGCAACGGCGTGTAGCGGGCCTTCACCAGGTGCCCGGGTCCCCGCGGATCTTCCGGTAAACGGTTCGGGACTGCCACCACCATGGCGTAACCTCCCGTACCGAGACCCATCGCGAGTGCCGTCGTGTTGAGCAGGACCTCGTCGCCGGGTTCCGGACGGCCCACCAGGGGCGGATAGGCCAGAGCCCGGTACATCCCGCCAGGCTCCACGCCCGGCTGGTGGTCCCCTCCGGAGACGGCGACATCCAGTTCCATGGCTCCCGGCCACTCGCGCCGGATCCGCACGACCTCGCCCTTGCGCCATCTGATCACTCGGGCAGGGTAGCGTCGTTGAAGGAGGAGTGAGGCAGATGTCGCGCCGCAAGACCGAGCGATTGCTGAACCTGGTGATCTGCCTGCTCGCCACGCGCCGCCCGCTGTCGGCCGAGCAGATCCGCCAGGCCGTCCCGGGCTACGACCGTGACGGTGACGAGGCGTTCCAGCGGATGTTCGAGCGCGACAAGAACGAGCTGCGCGAGATCGGCATCCCCATCGACGTGGTGCGCGACCCGTGGGAGGACGAGCCCGGTTACCGCATCGAGCGCCAGTCCTACGAGCTGCCGGAGATCACCCTGGAGGCCGACGAGGCCGCCGTGCTCGGCCTGGCCGCGCAGGTGTGGCAGCGCGCCAGCCTGGCCGAGGCCGCCTCCGGCGCGCTGCTCAAACTGCGCGCGGGCGGCGTGGCCACCGACGAGACCATCGGCGCCGGAGCGCTGGAGCTGCGCCTCGACACCCGCGACCCGGCCTTCCCGGCGCTGTGGGACGCGGTGCGCGACCGGCGCCTGGTGCGCTTCGACTACCGCGGCGCCGGCAGCGAGAACGTCCGCAGCCGCACGGTCGAGCCGTGGGGCGTGGTCAGCCGCCGCGGCCGCTGGTACCTCGCCGGGTTCGACCGCGGCCGGGACGCGCCGCGCGCCTTCCGGCTCAGCCGCATCACCGGCCAGGTCGTCACCGTCGGCCGGCCGGGCTCGATCGAGGTGCCGCCCGGCGTCGACCTGCGGGCCATGGTCGGCTTCCCCGAGGAGCCGGTCGAGGAGCGCATGGCCGTCATCCGCGTACGGCAGGGCGCCTGCGAGGGGCTGCGGCAGTTGTCCAGGGTCGTGCGCACGGGCTCCGACGGGTGGGACGAGGCCGAGCTGGGCTTCACCGACCCCGAACGACTGGCCGGCTGGATGGCCAGCCTGGGCGCCGACGTCGAGGTGGTCGACCCGCCCGACGCCCGCGAGGCCGTCATCCGCCGCCTGAAGGGAGCACTGGCGTGAGTGGATCCGCCGACCGGCTGCCGAGGCTGCTCGCGCTCGTGCCGTACCTGATGTCGCACCCGGGCGCACAGCTCGGCGAGGTGGCCGAGGTGTTCGGGCTGAGCGAGAAGCAGCTCATCGACGACCTGCAGCTGGTGTGGATGTGCGGGTTGCCGGGGCACACGCCCGGTGACTTGATCGACGTGTCGTGGGACGGCGGCGAGATCCTCATCGACAACGCCGACACCATCGCCCGGCCGCTGCGGCTCGGCATCGACGAGGCCAGCGCGCTGCTGGTCGCGCTGCGCATGCTCGGCGCCATGCCGGAGCTGGCCGAGGTGCCCGGTGACGCGCTGCCCCGGGTGGTCGCCAAGCTGGAGCGGGCCGCGGGGGAGGGCGCGGCGGCCGTCAGCAGCCAGTTCGCGGTCGACGTCGACGCCACCCCCGACGCGCTGCTGCGCGTGCGCGAGGGGCTGACCAGGCGGCGGCGCCTGTCGCTGCGCTACTACGTGCCGGGCCGCGACGAGGTGACGCCGCGCGAGGTCGACCCGATGCGGCTGGTCGTCGTCGACGGCCGCACCTACCTGGAGTGCTGGTGCTACCGGGCCGAGGCGATGCGGCTGTTCCGGCTCGACCGGATGCTCGGCGTGGACGTGCTCGAGGTGGCCGCTGACCCGCCCGCCGAGGCCGAGCCGATCGACGTCGCGCAGGGCGTGTTCCGGCCCTCGCCCACCGATGAGCTGGTCGAGCTGGAGGTGACCGCCGCCGGGCGCTGGGTGGCCGAGTACTACCCGTGCGAGCGGGTCACCGAACTGGGCGAGGGGCGGCTGCGGGTGGCGCTGCGGGCCCGTGACGAGGACTGGCTGCTCAAGCTGGCGCTGCGCCTGGGCGACACCGGCCGGGTGGTCTCGCCGCCCGCGCTGGCCGACCGGGTGCGGGAGGAGGCCGAACGCGCCCTGAGCCGCTACGCTCACCGGTCATGACCTGGATCATCGTGGCGGCCGGGCTCGGCGTCGCCGGGCTGGCCGCGCTGGCGGTCGCGGGTACGCGCTTGCTCGCCGCGGCGCGTAATCTGAACAGGGAAGTAGCCGGGGCGCGTGCCCAGCTCGAGCCGCGGCAGGCCAGATTGAGGCACCGGGGGGATGAGACCAACCCCCCGGCAGCGTACGATCGTGGCTGAAACAGCACTCGCTCAAAAAGGACGTTTCATGGGAAACCTCGGACCTACTGAGCTTCTGATCATTGCCGGCGTGCTCATCCTGCTGTTCGGTGCCAAGAAGCTGCCGGAGATGGCCAGGGGCCTCGGCAGGTCGATGCGCATCTTCAAGTCGGAGACGGCCAAGCTGCGCGAAGACGACTACGACGACCGACCGGCTACGGTCGAGACGGTGACGCAGACTCCCGCCCAGCCGCAGCCCGCGCCCGCGCCCGCGCAGCCCATCCAGGCCGCGCCCGCGCTGTCGGTGGAGGAGCAGGCTCGCCAGCTGGAGGAGCAGGCGGCCAAGCTGCGCGCCGGCGCCGACAAGAAAGTCTGACCCTGACCCTCCTCGCACTCCAGGGACTGCTAGATGGCGCTGCTGAAGAAGTCGAGCGGAGAAGGTTCGGCCCACGATCCCGAGGGCCGCATGCCGCTCATGGACCACTTGCGGGAGCTGCGTAACCGGCTGCTCATCGCCACGATCGCGGTGGTCGTCGGCATCGTCATCGGTTGGTTCTTCTTCGACCCCGTATGGGCGATCCTGAAGGCCCCCTACTGCGACACCTTCCAGTCGAAGCAGCTCACAGGCCATTGCAGCCTGACCTACAACGGCATCTTCCAGTCCTTCTTCATCACGCTGAAGGTGTCCGCGATGATCGGCCTGGTGCTGGCGTCGCCGGTCTGGCTCTACCAGATCTGGGCGTTCGTCACTCCGGCGCTCTACCGCAACGAGAAGCGCCACACGGTGGTGTTCCTGGCCCTGGCGATCCCGCTGTTCGCCCTGGGCGCGGTGCTGGCCTACATCATCATGCACACCAGCCTCGGCTTCCTGCTGGGCTTCTCGCTCGACGACACGGTCGCCACCATCGCGATCGACGACTATCTCGACTACGTCCTGATCATGATCGCCATCTTCGGGATCTCGTTCGAGCTGCCGCTCTTCCTGGTCTTCCTCAACGTGCTCGGGGTGCTTCCGCACGCGACGGTGGCCAAGCACCGGCGCATGGTCATCTTCCTCATGTTCGTGTTCGGCGCCGTCATCACGCCGGGTGGCGATCCGTTCGCGATGATGGCCCTGGCCGCGCCGATGATCATCCTGTTCGCGGCGGCCGAGCTGTTCATGTACGTGCGCGAGCGGCGCATGCCCGCAGGTGAGGACTTCTCCTACCTGTCCGACGACGAGGCGTCGCCTCTGGCAGCCGACGCGCCACCCCTGGAACAGGATTCCGATGCGGACCGATAGGCGATAAGTTCCGGGCGTGTCCCCACAACTCGTCCTGCTCGTCAACCCCGCCGCCCGCGGCGGCCGTGCGGTGCGCCTGCTCGGACCCGTGGCCCGCCGCCTGCGCGCGGGCGGGGCCGACGTGTCGGTGATCGTCGGTGACAGCGCGCCCGACGCGCTGGAGCGGGCCTGCGCCGCCGTGGCCGAGCGCCCCGACGCGCTGGTGGCCTTCGGCGGTGACGGCCTGGTCCACCTGGCCGTGCAGGCGGTCGCCGGGACGGACGTGCCGCTCGGCATCATCCCCGCGGGCACCGGCAACGACATCGCCACCGCCCTGGGCGTGCCGCGCGGGGACCCGATCGCGGCGGCCCGCGTGGTGCTGCGCGGCAGGTCCCGCCTGGTCGACGCCGCCCGCATCCGCGCCGGTCAGGCCGAGGAGCTGTTCGCCGGGGTGGTGTGCTGCGGGTTCGACTCCCGGGTGAACGAGCGGGCCAACGGGCTCACCTGGCCGCCGGGGATGGCCAAGTACCTGCTGGCCACCTTCCAGGAGTTGCGGCGCTTCCGGCCCATCCCCTTCCGCATCACGCTCGACGACGGTGAGCCGATCGAGCGGGAGGCCATGCTGGTCGCGGTGGGCAACACCTCCTCCTACGGCGCCGGGATGCGGGTCTGCCCCGACGCCCAGGCTGACGACGGGCTGCTCGACGTGATGATCCTGGGGGCTCTGTCCAAGGCCGAGTTCGTCCGGGTGTTCCCGAGCGTCTACCGGGGGGTGCACGTCTCTCACGAGGCCGTGTCGGTCAGGCGGGTGCGGAGCGTGCGGCTGGAGGCGCCTGACGTGGTGGCCTACGCCGACGGTGAGCGGATCGGGCCGGCCCCTGTCACGTGCGAGATCCAGCCGGGGGCGCTGCGGGTCATCACTTGAGATCTACAACGTAAAGGCGCGCGGGTCGTACGCGGTGCCGTACAGAGGGACCAGACGGGATCAGACTGTGACGCGTTGCGGGGCGGGCGGGTCGGCGGGCAGGGCGGAGCTGGAACAGGGCGAGCACCAGGGTGGCGGCCATCACGCCCGCCGCCGACAGGAACACACGTGCACGCCCGACACCAGCGCGCCGACCGCCTGCTCGCGCACCTCGGGCGGCAGCGCCCCGGCAGGCTCCCGGCAGGCAGTGCTTCGCCGCAGGAGGCGGCGAGCTGCGAGGATGACCAGAAGTGGGCACCCACGGGTAGGTGCGGATGTGGTCGAGGTATTGCTGTTGCGATCTTCGGGCGGACACGCCTTTGAGGGAGCCGGCCAGCCTGGACGGGGAGATTTTCGGCGGGGAGTACGCCGACAGGCGCGCGTGGTCACGCTCGCCGTCGAACTCGGCCGGTTCGGTCTCGAAGTCGGCGCCGACGGCCCGCATGATGTGTTCGCATCGGGTGGGGATGTCGTCGGTGAAACGGTCCGCGCCGGTACTGGAGTGTGCAGACCACGTGCGAGTGGAGGGTGGAGGGTGGAGACGACCGTCGGGTCCCTGCGAATGTCGGGGTTCGCACGCGTGCTTACGTAGAGTAACGCTACGATCTTGCCTGTGAAGATCGTCGTGCAGGTGAAACTGATGCCGCAGGCCGATCAGGCCGCCGCGCTGTCGGCGACCCTGCGGGCGGTCAACGACGCCGCGAACTGGGTGTCGGCCGTGGCGTTCGAGCATCGCGTGCCGCGTGAGTATGCGTTGCGTAAGCACACCTACGCCGAGTTGAAGAGGCGGGGGCTGGGGGCGCAGGCCGCTCAGCACACCATCAAGAGGGTCCGCGACGCCTACACCACGCTGCAGGCGAACATCCGCGCCGGCAACCTCGGCAAGAAGGGCTCCAAGCGCCGGACCAAAGCCGAATCCAAGCCGGTCACCTTCCGCCCCGAGGCGGCGCACCCGTTCGACGACCGGTGTCTGAGCTGGCAGTACGACGCTCAGACGGTCAGTATCTGGACCACCGCCGGGCGTATCAAGAACGTCCGCTTCGCCTGTTCCGCCGACGCCCTCAAGACGCTGCGCGAACACCGCAGGGGCGAGTCCGATCTGATCCAATGCGACGGCGTGTTCTACTTGATCGCGGTGTGCGAGGTGCCCGAAGCCCCGCTCAACGAGCAGCCCGGCGGCTGGCTCGGCGTGGATCTGGGCATCGTCAACATCGCCACCGTGGATGGCATGACGCCGTTCACCGGACGTGGCTTGAACCGGCACCGCAAGCGGCAGTTCGAACTGCGCCGCAAGCTCCAGGCCAAGGCCACCCAGTCCGCGAGGCGGCGGCTCAAGCATCGCCGTCGCAAAGAGTCGCGGCACGCCGCGAACGTCAACCACATCATCTCCAAGAAGATCGTGACCGAGGCCGCACGCACCTGTTCCGGTATCGCCCTGGAAGACCTGGGCGCAATCCGGGACAGGGTACGGCTCCGCAAGCCCCAACGGGTCACGTTCCACTCCTGGGCTTTCCACCAGCTCGGGACCTTCCTGGCTTACAAGGCGCGGCGGGCGGGCGTCCCGCTGGTGTACGTCGATCCGGCGTACACCAGTCAGCAATGCGCCGACTGCCATCACATCGACAAGAACAACCGGGTCGACCAGGCCCTGTTCATCTGCCGGAACTGCGGGGTCGTTGCCCACGCCGACCGCAATGCCTCCCGCAACATCGCCGCACGCGGCGAGGCTGCGTGGATTGCGGGGCGTGAGTCACGCGTCCCAGCCACCCCGTAGGTGGTCTGGACGGAGGAGGCCCCACCACAGCCAGTGGTGCCCTACCTCCAAGCCCGGTCCTTCAGGACCGGGTCAAGTTGACGAAGACCCCCTCGCTGGCGGCCAGGCTGGTGCTGTTCCACGTCGAGGCCGAGGCCAAGTTGACCGAGGCCATCTCCGCGGGGCCTCGGCGACTATCTGGCGGGCTAGCCGGGACGGACCGGAATGGCGATTTCGGTAAGGTGACGGTTATGACGAGTCCAGCGGAACGGTACGCGGCTTTCCGCGAGAAGTACGGGGACGACGGAGTCGCCCTCTCATCGTTCCGGGGTCACTACGACTTCGAGCTCGACGACTTCCAGATCGACGGCTGCCGCGCGCTGGAAGCGGGCGACGGGGTGCTGGTGGCGGCGCCCACCGGGTCCGGCAAGACGGTCGTCGGTGAGTTCGCCGTCCACCTGGCCCTGGAGCAGGGGCGTAAGTGCTTCTACACCACCCCGATCAAGGCGCTGTCCAACCAGAAGTACAACGACCTGGTCAAGCGCTACGGCACGGCCAAGGTCGGGCTGCTGACCGGTGACAACAGCGTCAACGGCGAGGCCCCGATCGTCGTCATGACCACCGAGGTGCTGCGCAACATGCTTTACGCCGGCTCGGCCACGCTGGCCGGGCTGGGCTACGTCGTCATGGACGAGGTGCATTACCTGGCCGACCGCTTTCGCGGCGCGGTCTGGGAAGAGGTGATCATCCACCTGCCCGAGTCGGTCCGGCTGGCGGCGCTGTCGGCGACGGTCAGCAACGCCGAGGAATTCGGCGAATGGCTGGGCGAGGTACGCGGCGACACCACGGTCATCGTCGACGAGCACCGGCCGGTGCCGCTGTGGCAGCACCTGATGATCGGCAACCGCATCTACGACCTGTTCATGACCGACGAGCAGACGCCGCGCCTCAATCCCACGCTGATGCGGGTCACCCGTGAGACCGAACGGCTGACCGCCGGGCGCGGCAGGCGGGGCTACGGCCGGCCGCAGCGTTCGCGCCCGCCGGACCGCGCCCAGGTGATCGAGAAGCTCGACTCCGAGGCGCTGCTGCCCGCGATCACGTTCATCTTCTCCCGCGCCGGCTGCGACGCGGCCGTCAAGCAGTGCCTGTACGCCGGCATCCGGCTCACCGACGAGCGGGAGCGGCACGAGATCAGGCAGCTCGTCGACGAGCGCACCGCGCACCTGCCCGACGAGGACCTGTCCGTGCTCGGCTACCTGGAGTGGCGCGACTGCCTGGAGCGCGGCCTGGCCGCCCACCACGCGGGCATGCTGCCGGCCTTCAAGGAGGTCGTCGAGGAGCTGTTCACCCGCGGCCTGGTCAAGGCGGTGTTCGCCACCGAGACGCTGGCGCTCGGCATCAACATGCCCGCCCGCAGCGTCATCATCGAGAAGCTCGACAAGTGGAACGGTGAGACGCACGCCGACCTCACCCCCGGCGAATACACCCAGCTCACCGGCCGGGCCGGGCGGCGTGGCATCGACGTCGAAGGTCACGCCGTGGTGCTCTGGCAGGCCGGCATGGATCCCCTGTCGGTCGCCGGGCTGGCGGGCACCCGCACCTACCCGCTGCGCTCCAGCTTTCAGCCCTCGTACAACATGGCCGTCAACCTGGTCGGCCAGTTCGGCCGTGAGCGCGCCCGCACGCTGCTGGAGGAGTCGTTCGCCCAGTTCCAGGCCGACCGGGCGGTCGTCGGGCTGGCCAAGCAGCTGCGCAAGCACGAGGAGGCGCTGGAGGGCTACAAGGAGGCGATGACCTGCCACCTGGGCGACTTCCCCGAATACGCGGAGATGCGCCGCCGCCTGTCCGACCGCGAGGCCGAGCTGTCCAAGCAACGCGGCGCCGCGCGCCGGGCCGCGGCCGTCAAGTCGCTGGAGGCGCTGCAGCCCGGCGACGTCATCCGCGTGCCGGGCGGGCGCCGGGCCGGTCTGGCGATCGTGCTCGACCCGGGCCGCAACCCGCGTGGTAACGGCCCCAACCCGCTGGTGCTGACGATCGGCAAGCAGGTCAAGAAGCTCGACCCGGCCGACTTCCCGGTCCCGGTCGAGCCGATCGAGAAGCTGCGCATCCCGAAGAACTTCAACGGCCGCTCGCCGAAGGAGCGCGCCAACCTCGTCTCCACGCTGCTCGCCAAGCTCGGCGACCGCGACCTGGGCAAGCCCACCAGGGCCCGCGACCACGCCGTCGAGGACGAGGAGATCAACGAGCTGCGCCGGCGCATCCGCCAGCACCCGTGCCACGGCTGCGACGAGCGGGAGGACCACGCCCGCTGGGCCGAGCGCTACCACAAGCTGCAGCGCGAGACCGAGGGGCTGCGGCGCCGCGTCGAGGGCCGCTCGCACGTCATCTCCCGCACCTTCGACCGGATCTGCTCGGTGCTGGAGCAGCTCGGCTACCTGCACGATGAGGCCGTCACCGACGAGGGCCGCCGCCTGGGCCGCCTCTACACCGAGCTCGACCTGCTCACCGCCGAGTGCCTGCGCAGCGGGCTGTGGGAGCAGCTCGACCCGGCGGAGCTGGCGGCGTGCGTGTCGGCGCTGGTCTTCGAGTCGCGCAACGCCGACGACGCCCGCCGCCCCAAGATCCCCGCCGGGCAGGCGCAGGACGCGCTGACGGCCATGATGCGGCTGTGGGGCGAGCTGGAGGGCATCGAGTCCGACCACGGGCTGTCCACGATCCGCGAGCCCGACCTGGGGTTCGCGTGGGCGGCCTTCCGCTGGACCAAGGGGCACAACCTCGACGCGGTGCTCATGGACGGCATCAACGGCAACGAGCTGGCGGCCGGCGACTTCGTGCGCTGGGTGAAGCAGCTGATGGACCTGCTCGGCCAGCTGGGCAACGCCGCCCCGCAGGGGAGCAAGATCAAGCAGACCGCGGGCAAGGCCATGGACGCCATGCGGCGGGGGGTAGTGGCGTATTCGTCGCTGTCTTGATGGCCGGGGCCTTCCTGGCCGACTGACCGTCCGGTCAAGGGGATGTAGTCGGCTGTATGCGTAACGTCACTTTGTGGTCAGTTTCTGTGTGTTTCGGTGCGGACATGCCCAGGTCGAAGCGGTTTTTCCCCGAGCCGGAGGACGCCATGTTCGCTCTCGTCGCCGCACTTCTGTTCCTGCTCGCGCTGATCTTCGAGATCGCCAACGTGGCCGTGGGCGGCGTGCTCACGGCCACCACGCTCACCACCGCCGGACTGCTCTGCGTCGCAGTGCACCTGATGGGGGTGGGGGCGGGCTGGAAGCCGCTGAAGCGGTAGCAGGGTCTCATGGAGCCGCGTGCGGGGCCTCCCGTGCGCGGCTCATTCACGCCAGGGTGAAACGTACTTCCCGGGTGGCCGGGTCGGCCTGGGTCAGGCGTACCGAGACCTGTTCGCCCAGGGGGAGCGGGCCGTCGCAGCGGGCGATCACCGCCGGGTCGGCGAGCTGGACCTGGCCGCCCTCGCGGTGCTCGTCGGTGTCGATCACCATCGCGTCGAACGTCTGGCCGACGCGCTCGCGCAGCAGGAACGCCTCCACCAGGTCGACGCAGGCGCGCTCCACCGCGCCCGCCCGGCGGCCGGTCGCGGACATGATGTCCGGCAGGCCCGCCAGCGCCTCCTCCACGTCCTGCGGCACCGGCTCGCCCGCGGCGATCGCCAGGCAGACCTCCGTCGCATAACGGTCGACCAGGCGCCGCAGCGGCGCCGTGACGTGCGCGTAGGGCGCGGCCACCGCGACGTGCTCGGCCAGCTTCGGCGGCTCCCCGTTGAACGCCACGTAGCCGGCGCCGCGCAGCAGCACCCTCGACTCGTGCAGGAACGCCGCCTGCTGGGGGTTCTTCGGATCCAGGTCGTGGACCACGTCGCCGTAGGAGGCGCCGCTGGGCCACGGGACGCCCAGCGCCTCGGCCACCCGGCGCACCTTGGCCAGGTCGCCGGAGCGCGGCGGCGGCAGCACGCGCAGCACGCCGATCTCCGCGTCGAGCATCATCGAGGCCGCCGCCATGCCGGTGAGCAGGGAGATCTGCGCGTTCCACGCCTCGGCGGGCAGTGGCACCCGGTATTCGAGCCGGTAGCCGCCGCCGTCCGGCACCACCTCCTGCTCGGGGGTGGGCAGGGTGACGCCGCCGCGCTCGCGTTCGAGCTCCAGCCGCAGCCTGCCGACCTCGGCCAGCAGGGCCAGCGTGCCGCCGGCGGTGCCGGTGTCGACCGCCGCCTGCGCGTAGTCGTAGTCGAGCCGCTCGCGGCTGCGTACCAGGCCCCGCTGGACGTCGGCGCCGACCGTGCGGCCCTCCGCGTCGAGGTCGATCCGCCACACCGCGGCCGGGCGGGTCACGCCGGGCAGCAGGCTGGCCGCGTCCTCAGAGATCACCTTCGGGTGCAGCGGCACCTTGTCCATGGGCATGTAGACGGTCTCGCCCCGGGTGTGGGCCTCGGCGTCGATCGCGCCGCCCGGCCGCACGAACGCGCCGACGTCGGCGATCGCGTACCAGACGCGGTAGCCGCCGCGCAGCCGCTCCAGGTGGAGGGCCTGGTCGAGGTCCATCGAGCCGAGCGGGTCGATGGTGACGAACGGCAGCTCCGTCAGGTCCTTGCCGCCGAACCTGGGCACCGACGCCACCCAGTCGGCCTCGTCCAGCACGGCCCTCGGGAACTCGCCGGGCAGCCGCTGCTCCCGCCGGATGCGCTCGAACCCGTCGTCGAGGCGGGCGGGGACGTCGCTGGGTACCCGGATGTTCGTCACCGGATCAACCTATCGCCACGGACTCGCCGGCCCGATCCCCGGGCGTCGCGGCGCGCTCACCTCTGGCCGAGCGCCTCCAGCAGGCGGTTGAGCGGGCTGTCGAGGCCGTACTGGTCGGCCAGCCGTACGAGGGCCTCGGGGTCGCGGGGCTTGCGCGGCAGCGCCAGGTCGGTGTCGGGCAGCGGCGCGTCCGAGGCCACCTCCACCACGGCGGGGGCGACCCGCAGGTAGTCGCGGGCGGCGGCCAGCTTGGTGCGGCTGCCCGCCGGGAAGCCGTCCGTGGCACCCGCGTCGAGGGCCTCCAGCAGCGCGCCGAGCGAGCCGAACCGGGTGATGAGCGCGGCCGCCGTCTTCTCCCCGACACCCGCCACGCCCGGCAGGCCGTCGCTGGGGTCGCCGCGCAGGGTGGCGAAGTCGGCGTAAGCGCGGCCGGGAATGCCGTACTTGTCCGCCACGAACGCCTCGTCGACCGTCTGCAGGTTGCGGATGCCCCGCACGGTGTAGAGGACGCGTACCGGGCGGGCGTCGTCGACCAGCTGGAACAGGTCGCGGTCGCCCGTCACGATGTCCACCGCGCCGTCGGCGCGGTGGGTCAGCGTGCCGATCACGTCGTCGGCCTCGTAGCCGGCCGACTCCAGCCGGGCGATGCCGAGCGCGTCGAGCACCTGCTCGATGACCGCGATCTGCGGCACCAGCGTCGCGGGCACCTCCTCGGTGTCGCCGTGGGCGACCCGGTGCGCCTTGTACGTCGGGATGGCGGCCACCCGGAAGGCGGGGCGCCAATCGGCGTCCATCGTGGCGACCAGCTCGGTGGGGGAGTGGTGGCGCACCAGGGTGGCGATCATGTCGATGAGGCCGCGCACCGCGTTCACCGGCGAGCCGTCGGGCGCGGTGATCGACTCCGGGATCCCGTAGAAGGCGCGGAAGTACAGCGACGGGGTGTCGAGAAGCATCAGCACCCGCCTATGGTCGCACCCTCGCAGGTCGGCCGCCCACTCCCAGCCCCACGGCCAGCAGGCAGGCGTCGTCTTCGGGGTTGGGGCCGCCGATGCCGGTCAGCAGCCGGTCCAGCCCGGCGTCGAGGTCGTGGCCCGGCAGCTCGCAGGCGGCCGCCGTGGCCAGCGCCAGGCCCTCGTCGATGTCGCGGGTGCGCCGCTCCACCAGCCCGTCCGTGAACAGCAGCAGCACGTCCCCGTCGCGCAGCGCCGTACTGGCCAGGCCGTACGGCTGGTCGCCGGTGGCGCCGAGCAGGACGCCCTTCGGCTGGCTCAGCGGGCCCGCCACGCCGTCGCGGACCAGGATCGGCGCCAGGTTGCCCGCCTGACCCCAGGTGAAGACCCGGCTCGCGGGGTCGAGGTGGCCGATGATCGCGGTCGCCGTGGTCTCCTGGAGCCGGTGCAGAACCAGCTCGTTCAGCCAGGCCAGCAGCTGGTTGGGCGGCTCGCCGGTCATCGTCAGGCCGATGAGGGCGTGGCGGAGCTGCGCCATGTGCGCGATGGCGGGCAGGCCGTGGCCGGAGACGTCGCCGATCGCCAGCAGCATCCGGCCGTCGGGCAGCGCGGCGGCCTCGAACCAGTCGCCGCCCAGGTTCGCCGTCTTCTCGGCCGGCACGTAGCGGACCGCGATCCGGGTGCACGGCAGGTCGAGGCAGCCGACCGGCTCGGGCAGGATCGCCTCGCGCAGCGCCAGCATCACGTGGCGCTCCTCGGCCGCCTTCTCCCGCGCTTCCAGGAGCTGGCGGCGCGACTCCGACATGATGCGCTCGGCGCGGCGGCGGCCGGTGATGTCCTGGACCACGCCGTGCACGCTCTCTGGCCCGCCGGGCGCCATCAGCGGCTCCAGTACGACGCGCAGGTTGCGCAGCTCGGCGCCGCGCCGGATGCGGAACTCGGCCTGGACCGGCTCCTCGCCCCGCACGACGCTCCACAGGAGCTGGTCGAGCGCGCCCTGGTCGCCGGGCTCGACGTGCTTGGCCAGGTCGGGCAGGTGGATCGGCCCGTCGTCCCGGTCCCGCCCGAAGATCAGGTAGACGTGATCGGACCAGGTGCCCGCCCCGGTGTGGAGGTTCCATTCGGCCCAGCCCATGTTGCCGAGCCGCTCGGCGTGCGCCAGCCGTGCGGCGAGCAGCTCGGCGTCGCGCTCGGCCGCGGGCGGCTGCGCGAGGCGCCGGACCAGGTCGGCGGCACTCATCGGGCGGCGCTGGTGGCTGCCCCAGACGTCGACCATGAGTCTCTCTCTCGAAACGCGGTGGAACCGGACAATTGACACCACAATACGTGATCGACCACCTGCGGAGTGTAGCCATGGCTTGCCGCGTTGTGAGAGCTTTTCGCGGATTTTAGGAGGAGCGGTCCGAGTAGATTGTGCCTGTGACGTCCTCAGACTTGTATCCCGTGTCCCGCCTGGCCGCCGTCCAGGAGGCCACCGCGAAATCCGGCCTCGACGCCCTCCTGCTCACGCCGGGCTCGGACCTGCGCTATGTGAGCGGCTACGGGGCCAAGCCGCAAGAACGGCTGACCTGCCTGGTGGTGCCGGCCGCCGGCGAGGCGTTCCTGATGGTGCCCCGGCTGGAGCTGCCCGCCGCGCAGGCATCGCCCGCCTCGCGGCTCGGCCTGGACTTCGTGGCGTGGGACGAGACCGATGACCCCTACGGCATCGCGGCCGCGCGGCTCGGCCGGGTGGCCAAGGTCGGGCTGGCCGACCGGATGTTCGCGATGTCGTCGCTGCGCTTCCGCGAGGTCATGCCGCAGACCGAGCAGGTGCTGGCCGGCAGCGTGCTGCGCGAACTGCGGATGCGCAAGTCGCCGGCCGAGGTGGCGGCGCTGCGCGAGGCGGGGGAGGCCATCGACTCGGTGCACCGGCGGGTGCCGGAGTTCCTGCGGGCCGGGCGCACCGAGCGCGAGGTCGGCCGGGACATCGCCGAGGCGATCCTGGCCGCCGGGCACGAGACGGTCGACTTCGTCATCGTCGCCTCGGGCCCCAACGGCGCCAGCCCGCACCATGACGTGTCGGACCGGGTGATCCAGGCGGGCGAGCCCGTGGTGGTCGACATCGGCGGGCAACTGCACAACGGCTACTGCTCCGACTCCACCCGTACGTACTCCGTCGGCGCCCCGCCGGCCGACTTCGCCGAGTACTACGAGGTGCTGCGCCGCGCCCAGGACGCCGCCTGCGCCGCCGTACGGCCGGGCGTGCCGTGCGAGTCGATCGACGCGGCGGCCCGCGACCTGATCGGCGCGGCGGGCTACGGCGACTACTTCATTCACCGCACCGGGCACGGGATCGGCGTGGAGACGCACGAGGAGCCGTACATCGTCTCCGGCAACGCCGAGCCGATGGAGCCCGGCTTCGCCTTCTCCGTCGAGCCGGGCATCTACCTGCCCGAACGGCACGGCGCGCGCATCGAGGACATCGTGGTGTGCACGGAGACCGGCGGCGAGCGGCTGAACGTCACCTCCCGCGACCTGGTGATCGTCTGACGCTGCCGAACCGGCCGACCCGCCGGGCCCTGCTGGGGAACGGCGGGTCGGCTATGTGAAAAGGGAAAACGGTTACCGCCCCTTCGCTGCACGTTTGCGGTGAAAGAGGTGTATCAGGACCCTCCGCGCGCGCTCTGGGAAGTCGAGGGGCGACGGAGGGAGAGGGGATGTTCGTCGGGAGAGCAACGGAGCTCGCCCTGGTGCGCGGGGAATTGCGTGCCGCGGGCAACGGCGCCGTGCGGCGGATGGTCATTGAGGGGCCCGAGGGCATCGGGAAGACGGCGCTGATCCGCCAGGTCCTCGACGGGGAGGCGAACGTACGGGTGCTGGCGGCCAGCGGGGACGAGGCCGAGCGGCACCTGCGGTACGGGATCGTCAGCCAGCTCGCCGACCAGGCGCGATCCGTCCTGGACGGCGCCGGACCAATGGACGCCGGATTCGGGAGAACCGTCCTGGACGGCATCGGACTGGGGAGCGGTGGATCGGGGGGTACCGGCCTGGGGAGGGCCGGACCGGGCGGCTCCGGATCGAGGTTGAGGGGAGCCGGGCCGGAGGGCGCGGCCATCAGGAGCGCGGCGGCGCGGGACCTGTGGTCCGTGGGGGAGGCCCTGTGCGAGGCGGTCGGCCGCCTGCAGGCCGTCGGGCCCGTCGTCGTCCTGGTGGACGACGTTCAGTGGGCCGACAGGGCGTCGCTGCGGGCGCTCGGCTACCTGCTGCGCCGCCTGCGCGCCGGCCGCGTGCTCGTGGTGGTCATCTGCCGCAGCACCGCCGATCCGTGGCTGCCGGAGGGGCTGCGGCGGCTGCTGACCGGCGAGGGCAGGCTCCGTCTCGTCCTCGGCGGCCTGTCCGCCGCGGACCTGGCCGGGTTGACCCCGAACCCGTTGAGCGAGCGTGCCGCCAGCCGTCTGTGCGAGCACACTTCGGGCAATCCGCTGTACGCCCGCGAACTGCTCGCCACCGTCGCGCCGACCATGCTGGCCGATCCCGGCGCCCGGCTGCCCGCTCCCGAGGGTTACGCCCGGTCCTTCGCCCGCCGCCTTCGCGCGTGCGGCGCGGAGACACGCGCGCTCGTCGCCGCCTGTGCCGTGCTCGGCGAGCCGAACCCGCTGCACGTGGTCGCTTCGGTGGCCGCGGTCGCCGGCGAGCCGCTGACCGCGCTCGAAGAGGCGGTCGGCGCCGGGCTGCTCGAGGAGCTCCCCGGACGCTTCGTCGCCTTCCCCGACCCGCTGGCCGCGGCCACCGTCTACGGCTCGCTCGGCGCGGGCGTCCGCGCGCGGCTGCACCTGGCCGCCGCCCGGGTCGTCGAGGCCACCGGTACGGCACTGCGCCACCGCGCCGCTGCGGCGGGCGGGCCCGACCAGCCGCTGGCCGAGGAGCTGGCCAGGTACGCCGCCAAGGAGGCCCAGCACGGCCTCTGGCTCGACGCCGCCGCCCACCTGGAGCTGGCCGCCGGGCTCTGCGAGTGCGCGGCCCGGCGCGACGAGCTGCGTACCGCCGCGTTGAAGCACCTGCTGCTGGGCGGCGACGTCGTCCGCGCGGCCGAGCTGGCCGCCGTCCGCAACGCCGACCCGCGGCCCGTGCGCCGCTACATCCTGGGACGGCTCGCGCTGGCCGCGGGGCGGCTCGACGAGGCCGCCGAACTGCTCGCGGGGGCGTGGCGGGATCGTTCGCCCTGCTTCGCCGCCGACACGGCCGAGCAGCTCGCCTGGCTGTACCTGGTCAAGGGGGATCCCGCCACCGCGGCGACCTGGGCCCGTCTGGCGGCCGGCCAGCCGATCAAGAGCACGACCAGCCGTCCGTACGACGTGCTGGCCCTGAGCACGGCCACCCTCGGCGCGGAGGGACACCCGAAACAGGCCGAGCTTGGCGCGACGCCCGGCGATGGCGGGCGGGCGGCGGGCGCCTTCGGGGGCGGACCCGCGGAAGAGGGTATCCCGGCGGCCGTCGGGCTCCTGCGGGAGGGCGAGGCCGGTGCGGCGGCCGGCGTGCTGGCCAGGGTCGTGACGGCGCGGGATGAGGCGGGGCTGCCGCACCACCGCCTGGTCGGCAGCGCGCTGCTCGCCGTGGCCGAGCACGGCGACGGGCGCTGGGAGGACGCGCTGACGGGGGCGGAGCGGGCGCTGGCTGAGGCGGAGGGACTCGGCCAGCGCTGGCTGCTGCCCACCCTGCACGTGGCGTGCGTCGCGCCGCTGGCCGCGCTGGGAGAGCACGAACGGGCCCTCGCCCACGCCACCGCCGCCAGGGCCGTCGCCCGCTGCCAGCGCAACGTGATGGGCGAGACCCAGGCGGACCTGGCGATGGCGCTGCTCGGCGCCGGGGCCGCGCCGGCGGGTGCCGACGACCCGTTCGTCCCCGACCACCGGCCGCAGCTCATCGAGACCCTCGTCGCGGAGGGACGCCTGGAAGAGGCCGAGACCGAGCTGGCCGCGCTGCCCGGCGATGGCGCGCGGGCGCGGGCCCGGCGGGCCAGGCTCACCGGGCTGCTCTTGGCGGCCAGGAACGTTCCAGCGCGGGCCGAGGAGAGCTTCACCGCCGCCCTGGGCTTCCTGGACGGCGCCGCCTGCCCGCTGGAGGAGGCCCGTGTCCTGCTGGACCTGGGCCGGTTACAGCGGCGTACCGGAAGGCGCAGGGCCGCCGCCGCCCGGCTGCGGGCCGCCGGGGCCATCTTCGCCCGGCTGGGCGCCCGCCCGCTCGTGGCCGCCTGCGCGCAGGAGCTGGAGGCGTGCGGCCTGGAACCGCCGGGCACCGTACGGCTGGGGCTGACGCCTCAGGAGTACAGCACGGCCAGGCTCGTCTCCAGCGGCCTGACCAACCGGCAGATCGCCCGGGAGCTGCTGATCAGCGTCAAGACCGTCGAGTATCACATCGGCAAGATCTACACCAAGCTCGGCATCGGCTCCCGGGTCGCGCTCGCCGCCAAGCTGGCCGCGCTGGAGGAGAGCGCCTGAACCGCCCACAGAGAACCACGACGCCGCGCCGGAGGAGGGAACCGGCGCGGCGCCGCTTCCTGAAGGCGCGTCCAAGAGCTTCCTGAAGGCGCGTCCAAGAGCTTCTTGGAGACCAGTCCAAGAGCTTCCTGGAGTCGCGTTCACGAGTTCCTAGAGACGCGTCCACGAGGTGACGATCGTCGCGCCTCCGTCCGGGGTGACGCGCAGCCGTAGCGGGCCGCGGGCCAGGCCGTCGGCGGTGAAGCGGCCCAGCTCGTCGGAGCGCACGCGCAGCTCCTCGTCGCGCCGCTGGACATCGATCTCCGCGGGCCCCTCCGGCGACAGCCGCCCCACCACCCGGGCCGCGAAGACCTCCAGCTCCACCGCCACGCCGCCCGCCTCGAACGTGAGCAGCCGCGGCAGGCCGGCGCCCCTGACCCTGGTCGAGGGCTCCTCGTCCCAGGAGTCGAAGGTGAGCGCGGCCAGCTCGGCGTCCAGCGTTCTCAGCGTGAACGCCTGCATGGCGTCGTCGAGCAGCGCGGGAGGTACGGGGTCGAGCAGGCCGGCGATCTCGCGCAGTTCGTCCTCCAGCTCGTCTTCCAGGTCGAAGCCCTCATCGTTCATATGCCTCACCTGCGTATTCCGGTCACTCCGCGTTCGGCCACCAGCGTGCGCAGCCGCTGGAGGCAGCGGGCCCTGATCGGGCCGATGCTGCCCACCGCGATGCCCAATCCTGACGCGATCTCCTGATAGGTGGGGCGCGGAGAGGCGATCAGCAGCCGCAGCAGGCGGCGGCAGCGGTCCGACAGCTCCTCGAAGGCGCCCCACATCACCAGCGCGCGCTCGGCGTCGGCGATGGCCTCCTCCGCCTCCAGGATCAGGTGCTCGGGGGAGCGCTCGTCGATGTCCATCCCCAGCAGCTCCATGTCGCTGACGGGCGTGGCCCGCCCGCTCGCGCGGATCACCCGCAGCGCCTCGTGCCGGGCCGTGCTGGCCAGCCAGGCACCCACCTTGTCCGGGTCCCTGAGCCTGGTGAGGTGCTCCGCCAGCCGGAACCACGTCGTCTGGCAGACGTCCTGCGCGTCGGACCCGTTGACGAGATAGGCACGCGCCACCGCCCACACCAGGCCGCTGTGGCGCTGGTAGAGCTCCTTCCAGGCACCGGCGTCCCCATCCGCGGCTGCTCTGACGAGGGCTGCGGTGTCGTCCACGGCGGTCCTTCCCTGTCCTGGAGCGGAGTGCTCATGATATTTCGTGAGACGCTCCAGAACAGGGAGTGGTTGAGTCATCGCAAGAAACCACTGAGATCAGGTATCGCCAGCTGTCCCGAGATGAGCTCCCCGGCCGCCTGCCGCGAGGTCACCCCGGCCTCCGACATGCGCGCCGCGATGAGACCGGCGATGAACGGCGTGGCGAACGACGTACCGCTCCACTGCGCGATCCCGCTGAACTTGACCACGTCCCCCTCCGACAGCGGCGCGACGCAGGTGCAGCCCGGATACAGCGGGACGACCGGGTGGAAGCGGCAGGTCGTGTTGTGCGGATAGTCGTACTCGTAGTCGCCCGAGGTGTAGGCGTTGATCAGTCGCTCTCCCGGCGCGAACACCGTCACCCAGGCACCGTAATTGCTGAAGCACGCCCGGCCGAGCCCGTCCTCGCGCAGCGCGCCCACCGACAGGATCACGTCGCCGGTGGCGTTCACCGCCTCCGCGGCGAACGCGGCCGGCCAGAACGGCACGGTCTCACCGTCGTTGCCGGCCGCGGCCACCAGCAGTGTCTCGGGGTGATCGGCCAACTCGCCGACGAAGTCGGCCAGTCCGAGCAGCGCCTGGGCGTCGTTCGTCCTGGTGCCCGCCGACAGTGACAGGATGTCGGGCCAGCCGTGGGTGTCGAGCGTCTGCAGGAGGAGCAGGCCGAGCTGGTCCTCCTCGACCGCGCCGCCGTACGGGAAGCCGTTGTGGACGCGTACGTCCGTGCTGGGCGCCACGCAGCGCAGCACGCCCGCGATGAACGTGCCGTGGCCGACGTACGGCTTGATGAAGCCGTCGGAGTCCACCTCTTCGGCCTGGGTGGTGACGTCGCCGTCGACCATCGGGATGTTCGGCTGGCCGGAGCTCTGCGCCAGCCACTGGTGGTCGAGGTAGTCGTGCACGAGCCCGGTGTCGATCACCGTGACGTGCGCGTCCTCGCCCCGGTCGCGGCCGGCGATCGGCGGCTTGAGCGGCTCGCCGCTGGGCACCGGCTCGTCCCCCGGGCACAGGTTGACGCCCGAGACCGTGACGAAGTGGACCAGCGTGCTCTGGATCCCGGCCTCCCTGAGCAGGCCGAGGCTGCGGAAGACGTCCCGGGAGCCGATGGACAGCCTGCGTACCGTGACCCGCCGCGCGTCCTGGTCCGGGGGCCAGACCACGCGAACCGGCTCCGGCGACGGAAGGGCGGCCTGGAGGCGGTCGATGGCACGTTCCACGTCGGGCGCGCGGACCAGGACGTGCTCGGCGAGATAGGCGAACCGCGGGAGGACATCGGACTCCGGGGTCGCGCCCTGCGGCCCGGCCACCGCCAGCCTGCCCTCCGGCAGCGCCTCGTTGAGGATCTCGAGCTGCTCCCAGAAACGCATGTCGCGTCCGTAGCGTGGTGTGCTCATCTTTCGGGACCTCCTCGGTGGGTGACTGCGGGCTCGCCATGTATGAGCGGAGTAGCGCGTGCCTGATACACGTGCCGCATGGACGCCCGGATGGCCCGCATCTACCATCGACTGCGTGTCTGGGGAAACGGCGAGGGATTCCCGGATTCCGGCTGATCCGCACGATGTGCTGGCCATGGTCTTCGCGCGTCCGCGCCAGGCCATGACGGCCGCCAAGGCCATGCTCGCCGACGGGCGGGGGCCGTACGAGACCTCGATCGCGCATCAGGCGATCGGCATCCTGCGCCGCGAGTTCGGCGACCTCGACGCGGCGATCCGCGAACTGCGGCAGGCGGTACGGCTGGCGCGGCGCTCCGGCTCGCCCGACCGCGAGGCCGACGTGCTGGCCACCCTCGGCATCGCCCTCCTCCAGCACGGCCGCACCCGGCCCGGCCTGTCCGCGCTCGACACGGCGGCCGCCCTCTCCGGCGGCACCACCAGGGCGCGGGTGCTGTTCAGACGCGCCGGGGCCCGCTGGATCCTCGGCCGGCACGGTGAGGCGCTCGAGGACCTGGAGATCGCCGCCCCGGCGCTGCTCGGCGCAGGCGACACCGTCTGGGCGGCCCGCGCGCTGACCCTGCGCGGGCACGTCCGGCTCGCGCGCGGCTCGGTCGCCCTGGCCGACGAGGACTTCCGGGTCGCCCAGCGGATGTTCGCCACCACCAGCCAGGAACACGACTCGGTGGTCGCCGTCCAGAACCGCGGCGTCGTCGCCTTCAGGGCGGGTGACCTGCCGGTCGCGCTGGACCTGCTCGACGAGGCCGACCGGGGTTTCCAGGCGCTCGGCACCCCGATGTTCGACCTGGCCGCCGACCGGTGCGCGGTACTGCTGGCGGCCGGGCTCGCGCGCGACGCGCTGGAGCAGGCCGACGGTGCGCTGGGGCACCTGGCGCGGCTGCGGGGGCAGGCGACCATGCGGGCCGAGCTGCTGCTCATCGCCGCCCGGGCCGCGCTGCTGGCCGGGGATCCGGGTACGGCCCGGGCGCGGGCGGGGGAGGCGCGGGCCCTGTTCGCCGGCCAGCGGCGCGCCTGGTGGGCGGCACACGCCCAGCTCATCCTGGTCCAGACCGCCCTCACCGAAGCCGCGGCACCGGCCGGGCAGCCCGCCGGTGGTGTGGGGCCGGGGGGTGGGGTGGTGTCCGCCAGGTCGCTGGCCGAGGCCGGGCGGCTGGCGGCCAGGCTGGCGGGGCTCGGCTCGCCGGAGGTGTGGCAGGCTCACCTGCTCGCGGGCCGTACGGCGCTGGTGCTCGGCAGGGGGCGGGAGGCGGATCATCATCTGGCGGAGGCGGCGCGGGCCCGTCACCGTGGTCCCGCGACGGCCAGGGCGGGTGGCTGGCTGGCCGAGGCGCTGCGGGCGGAGGCGGCGGGACGGCCCCGGCGGCTGCTGTACGCCTGCCGGGCGGGACTGGCGCTGATCGAGGAGCACCGGCTCGCGTTCGGGTCGTCGGAGCTGCGGGCCCTGGCGACCGCGCACGGCGCCGAGCTGGTCACGCTGGCCCAGCGGCATTGGCTGCGCGCGGGACGGCCCCGGCACCTGCTCGCCTGGACCGAACGGTGGCGGGCGACCTCGCTGGACGTGCCTCCCGTACGCCCGCCCGACGACCATTGGCTGCTCGCCCAGCTCGCCGCGCTGCGCGAGACCGACCACCTGCTGGGCCGGGCACGGTCCGAGGGCGGCTCGTCGGCGGCCACGCTGGAACGCGACCGGGACCGGCTGGAGGCGCGGGTGCGGGCCGCCACGCTGCGCGTGCGCGGCGCCGGTGCCCGCGACGACGACCCGGGCCCCGGCGGCCGGCGGCTCCTGGCGGCGATCGGCCGCGGCCGGTTGGTCGAGCTGGTGGTGGTCGACGGGGTGCTGTACGCGCTGCTGTGCGGTGACGGCCGGGTACGCCGGTTCACGGTCGGTCCCGCGGCGGCGGCCGTTATGGAGATCGAGTTCGCCAGATCGCGGCTGCGGCGGCTGGCCTACCAGGACCGCGCCGCCCCCCAGGAGCTCGCCCGCCTCGGCGACCGGCTGGAACGCGCCCTCCTGGGACCGGTGGCGACTCGTCTGGGCAACGAGCGGCCGAGCGGTGGGTCGCTTGTCGTGGTGCCGCCGAGCACGCTGCACGGGGCGCCCTGGGGGTTGTTGCCCGCGCTGCGCCGCAGGGCCTTCAGCGTGGCGCCGTCGGCGGCGGCCTGGCTGCGCGCCAGGACGGCCGTCCCGCCCGCCGACGGTGGTGTGGTGCTCGTACGCGGCCCCGGCGTGGCGAACGCCGACGGCGAGGTGCGCTCCATCGCCGAGTTGTACGCCGAAGCTGCGGGACCCGTCACAGGGCCCGGCTCCGCGTTCGGCGGTAGGTCCACAGCAGGACCCGCCACTGTGCTGGCCGATGGTTCGGCGACGGCCCAGGGTGTGCTGGCGGCCATCGACGGCTGCCGTCTCGCGCACCTGGCGGCGCACGGGACGTTCCGGGCCGACAGCCCGCTGTTCTCCTCGCTGCTGCTGGACGATGGCCCCCTCACCGTGTACGACCTCGAACGGCTGCGCCGCGCCCCTTATCGGCTCGTGCTGTCGAGCTGCGACTCCGGGCAGGTGGCCGCGGTGGGGGCCGATGAGGTGCTCGGGCCGGCCACCGCGCTGCTCCGCCTCGGCACGGCCGGCATCGTGGCCAGTGTCGTGCCGGTGAACGACGCGGCGGCGGTGCCCGTCATGGTGGCCCTGCACGACGGGCTGCGGCGCGGTCTCAGCCTGGCGCAGGCGCTCTGCGCGGCCCGCGGCGACGATGTCTCGTTCATCGCGATCGGCGCGGGCTGATAACAGTGGCTGACAGGCGGGCCGACTCGGTGGATGCTGGCACGGGGAACGCTGACACGCTGGATGACGTGGAGGTGACAGTGCGGGGTTACACGGTGGTGTCCCTGCCTTGATCGAATGTGGTTGATCATGTGAGAATTCGCCAGTAGAGGCAGCAATGCCGGTTTGGGGGGGTCGTCGCCCATGATCCGCATGCCCATGGGATGGCTCTAGGATGGCGGACGACGAGCTGAACGAGGCGTTCGAGCTCGGCATGGCGTGCGCGCTCGCGGCGGAGTGCGGCAGGGATCTCCGTCGTTGCGCCCAGATGTACGGCGGGCTGTTCCCGCCGGCGGCCTTCGACGCGGACTTCTACGCCGCTCTGGCGCTGACCGGTGCCTTCAGCGCCCCGTGGGCCACGTCCCACGCGCTCAAGATCGTCAATCGGACCGCGCTCTGGGTGTCGGCCGTCGACCGGCTGGTGGATCACACGACGACGACGCGTTCCCAGGTGACCGCCCTGGCCCGCGACTGCCTGGCCGTGGCCGACGGCGCGGTGCCGCGGGTGGCGGTCACCCGGTTCCTGGCCGACCTGCGTGACGAGCTGGCGACGGTCAAGGACTTCGAGGACCATCGCGTGCTCTGGCGGGATCAGCTGGCCGGCATGTTCGACGCGATGGACAGGGCGTGGGTGTGGCGCGACACCCGGGTCACCCCCACCTTCGCCCGCTACCTGGACAACGCCGACAGCCGGGGATCCTGCTTCGTGGACCTGTCGCACTGGATCTACGCGGGCGACGAGTGGGCCCGGCATCACCTGGAGGAGCTGCGGGCCGTCAGCGCGCACGTGCAGCGCTACCTGCACCTGCTGGGCGACCTCGCCTCCTATCGCAAGGACGTCAGCTGGGGCGACCTCAACGTGCTCATGCTCGGCGTCAGCCGTGCCGAGGTCACGGACGCGATGGCGGGGCTGGCGCACGAGGCGCTGGAGCTGCTCGAGCCGGTACGCGAGCGCAGCCCGCGCACCGCCGTGTACCTGCGGCGACAGATCGGGTTCAACGCGGGGCTGCACGGTATTTCCGGTTAGGCCCTCTGAAGCTGTTACGGTCTCGCAACATGCCATGACAGGGGCCTTTACCGCGGTGGACACCAGGAGCGAATAACTGGTCTAGACACGACAAACCATGACATATTCATTCCTGAGGATGATTGTGGCTTGAGTGGAATATGTGGCGTTGCTAGGGTGTCTCGATGCCAGGCATGTGATTCGACCTTTTCTCTGCTCCTTGACAGGTTCCACTGACCACGGCTCCTCGGGGCGGATTTGTGCATGCGCGGCACGGCCGCGGAGGGATGTACAGGCGGTGCTGGATGGACTTCGGTCGCTCTGATCGATGGAGGTTGCCGACCGCGATCAAGATCCTGATCGCGGGCGGGTTCGGCGCGGGCAAGACGACGATGGTGGGCGCGGTCTCCGAGACCCGCCCGCTGCGTACGGAAGAAGCGCTGACGCACATCGGCACGGACATCGACGACCTCTCGGGCGTCGAGGCCAAGCCGACCACGACCGTGGCCATGGACTTCGGCCGGATCACGATCCGGGACGACTACATGCTGTACCTGTTCGGCACGCCCGGGCAGGAACGGTTCTGGTTCGTCTGGGACGAGCTGGCGATGGGCGCGCTCGGTGCGGTGGTCCTGGCCGACACGCGGCGGCTGGCCGACTGCTTCCCGGCCATCGACTACTTCGAGCGGCGCGGGCAGCCGTTCGTGGTGGCGCTCAACTGCTTCGAAGGCGCGCGCCCCTTCACCGTCGGCGAGGTACGGCAGGCGCTCGGCCTCGACCCGGACATCCCGATCGTGCGCTGCGATGCCCGCAGACGGGATTCCGGCCGGGAAGTGCTCATCACGCTGGTCGAACACGCCATGAACAGAGGAGCCACTCCGGTCGGGACCATGTCGGGACCATGTCGTGACCACGAGCGGCTACCTTTGACCGATGGAGGAGATCGACCGCCAGATCATCACGCTGCTGGCCCGGGACGGCCGGATGAGCTTCACCGATCTGGCCAGGGAGACCGGGCTCTCGGTATCCGCCGTGCACCAGCGGGTCCGCCGCCTGGAAAAGCGCGGAGTCGTTCGCGGCTATGCCGCGATCATCGACTATGACGCGATCGCGCTGCCGATGACGGCGTTCGTGTCCATCAAGCCGATCGACCCCGCCGCGCCCGACGACGCGCCCGAGCGGCTGGCCCACCTGAGCGCGATCGAGGCGTGCCACAGCGTGGCGGGCGACGAGAGCTACATCCTCAAGGTGCGCGTCGCCACGCCGCTGGCGCTGGAGGAGCTGCTGCAGCACATTCGCGCGTCGGCGAACGTCTCCACGCGCACCACCGTCGTGCTGAGCACCCCGTACGAGCACCGGCCGCCCGAGGTGGCGGCCGACGGCGCCGACGAGCCGACGTCCAGCCCGGTGCCCCCTTCCTGAGGACAGTCCACGCTGCATCTGTTCGGCATTGCCGAACCACGGTACGGTGTGGGGCGTGGGAGAGACCATCCAGTCCGTCGAACGGGCCGCCGGCATCCTGAGGCTGCTCGCCTCCGGCCCGCGCGAGCTGGGCGTGGCCGAGCTGGCCCGCGCGATGGGCCTGCCCAAGGGCACGCTGCACGGCATCCTGCGCACGCTGGTCCATGTCGGCTTCGTCGAGCAGGACGCCGCCACGGGCCGCTACCGGCTCGGCGGCACGCTGCTGCACCTGGGCAGCAGCTACCTCGACGTCAACGAGCTGCGCACCCGCTCGCTCAACTGGGCCGACGCCCTGGCCGGGCGCAGCAGGGAGAGCGTGTGGATCGGCACCGCGCACGAGGGCGGCGTCCTGGTGGTCCACCACGTGTTCAGGCCCGACGACAGCATGCAGGTCCTGCAGGTCGGCACGCTGCTGCCCGCGCACGCGACCGCGCTCGGCAAGGTCCTGCTCGCCTACGACCCGTACGGCGACGCGGGGGCGGCGTTCGACGCGCCGTCCGGCACCACGCCCCACGCATCCGGTACGACGTCCCACGCATCCGGTACGACGTCCCACGCGACCGTCGAGACGTCCCACGCGAGCGCCACAGCGACAAGCGGCGACGAGACCGCCGCCGAAGGGCTGCCCGCCTTCACGCCCAGGACCATCACCGGCGCCGACGACCTGGCCAAGGAGCTGGAGCTGGTCCGCGGCCGGGGCTGGGCCTGCGACGTGGAGGAGCTGGTCGAGGGCGAGGTCTCCATCGCCGCCCCGATCAGGGACGGCCGCGGCGTCACCGTCGGCGCCATCGGCGTCAGGGGCGCGGTCGAGCGGCTGGCCGACGACGGCGAGCCGCACATCACGATCGTCTCCTATGTCCGCGACGCCGCCCGCGCCATCACCCGCGACCTGAGCCGGTGACATGGTGACCCGCAAACCCCAGAACCGTTCGGCGATGCCGAACACGCCGAAGTGAGGAAGCCGTGCCCCGACCGCAGTACGTAGCCGCCATCGACCAGGGCACCACGTCCAGCAGGTGCATGGTGTTCGACCAGGCCGGCCGGATCGTCTCGGTGGCGCAGCGGGAGCACCGGCAGATCTTCCCCAGGCCCGGCTGGGTCGAGCACGACGCCGCCGAGATCTGGGACGCCGTCCAGGGCGTGGTGGCCGACGCCGTCACCGGCAGCGGGATCGACTTCGCCCAGCTCGTCGCCCTCGGCATCACCAACCAGCGCGAGACCACCGTCCTGTGGGACCGCCGCACCGGGCGGCCCGTGGCCAACGCGATCGTCTGGCAGGACACCCGTACCGACGCCCTGGTCCGGTCCCTGTCGGAGCACGGGGAGCTCTTCCGCGAGCGGGCCGGGCTGCCGCTGGCCACCTACTTCGCCGGGCCGAAGATCCGCTGGCTGCTCGACGAGACCCCCGGGCTGCGGGAGCGGGCCGAGCGCGGCGACGTGCTGTTCGGCACCGTCGACAGCTGGCTGATCTGGCGGCTCACCGGCCGCCACGTCACCGACGTCACCAACGCCAGCCGTACCATGCTGATGAACCTGCGCACGCTGAGCTGGGACGACGAGCTGCTCGCCGCGCTCGGCGTGCCGCGCGCGATGCTGCCGGAGGTCCGTCCCTCCGCCGAGGTGTACGGCACGACCGGCGATGGCGTGCCGGTGGCGGCGGCGCTGGGTGACCAGCAGGCGGCCCTGTTCGGCCAGACGTGCTTCGGCCCGGGCGAGACCAAGAGCACCTACGGCTCCGGCAGCTTCCTGCTGATGAACACCGGCACCGAGCCGGTCGCCTCCAAGCACGGGCTGCTCACCACCGTCGGCTACCAGATCGGCGACGCCCCCGCCACGTACGCGCTGGAGGGCTCGATCGCCGTCACCGGCTCGCTCGTGCAGTGGCTGCGTGACAATCTCGGCCTGATCTCCAGCGCCGCCGAGATCGAGACCCTCGCGGGCACCGTCGAGGACAACGGCGGCTGCTACTTCGTCCCCGCCTTCTCCGGCCTGTTCGCCCCGCACTGGCGCTCCGACGCGCGCGGCGTGATCGCCGGGCTGACCGGGTTCGTCACCAAGGGGCACATCGCGCGGGCCGTGCTGGAGGCGACCGCCTGGCAGACGCGCGAGGTGGTCGACGCGATGAACGCCGACGCCGGGCTCGCGCTCACCTCGCTGCGCGCCGACGGCGGCATGACCGCCAACAACCTGCTCATGCAGATCCTGGCCGACGTGCTCGCCGTGCCGGTGGTGCGGCCGATGGTGTCGGAGACCACCTGCCTGGGCGCCGCCTACGCGGCCGGGCTGGCCACCGGCTACTGGCCCGACACCGACAGCCTGCGCGCCAACTGGCACAAGGCGGCCGAGTGGCGGCCGAAGATCGGCCAGGACGTGCGCGACAGCGAATACCGCAACTGGCGCAAGGCCATCGAACGCAGCCTCGACTGGAGCACCCCATGACCACGATCGCCTCCCGCGCCGAGACCCGTGAGGAGCTGTCCAGGGGCACCTACGACCTGCTGGTCATCGGCGGCGGCATCCTCGGCACCTCGGTCACCTGGATGGCCGCCCAGGCGGGCCTGCGCGTCGCCATGGTCGACGGCGGCGACTTCGCCGGGGCCACCTCCAGCGCCTCCTCCAAGCTCGTCCACGGCGGCCTGCGCTACCTGCAGACGGGCAACGTCAAGCTGGTCGCCGAGAACCACCGCGAACGCCGGGCGCTGGCCGGCGACATCGCCCCCCACCTGGTCAAGCCGCTCACCTTCGTGGTGCCGGTCTACCGGGGCGGCCCGCACGGCGCCGCCAAGCTGGGCGCGGGCGTGTTCCTGTACTCGGCGCTGTCGGTGTTCGGCGACGGGCTCGGCCGGGTCATCACCGCCGGCCAGGCGCTGGCCAAGGTGCCCGCGCTCCGGCCTGAGGGGCTGCGCGCCGCCGCCGTCTACGGCGACCACCAGATGAACGACAGCCGGGTCGCGGTGATGACCGTGCGCGCCGCCGTCGACGCGGGCGCGGTCGTGCTCAACCACGCCGAGGTCGTCGGCCTGCGCGAAAGCGGCGGCACGGTCTCGGGGGCGGAGCTGTGCGACCGGCTCGACGGCACCGAGTTCGGCGTCGACGCCCGCCTCGTGCTGAACGCCACCGGCCCGTGGGTCGACCACCTGCGCCGCATGGAGGACCCCGGGGCCGCGCCGAGCATCCGCCTGTCGAAGGGCGCCCACCTGGTCATGCGCCGCCACGAGCCGTGGAAGGCGGCCCTGACCACCCCGATCGACAAATACCGCGTGTCCTTCGCCATCCCGTGGGAGGACCACCTGCTGCTCGGCACCACCGACGAGGCCTACGAGGGCGACCCCGCCGGCGTGCGCGCCACCGACGCCGACGTGGCCCAGATCCTCGACGAGGCCGGGCACGCCGTACGCGACTCGCAACTGCGGCGTGAGGACATCACCTACGCCTTCGCCGGGCTGCGCGTGCTGCCGGGCGGCCCCGGCGCGGTGTCGTCGGCCAAGCGGGAGACGGTGGTCAGCCGGGGCAAGGGCGGCATGCTGTCGGTGGCCGGCGGCAAGTGGACCACCTACCGGCACATCGGCAAGGTCGTCCTCGACACGCTCGCCCACCTGCCCGGCCACCCGCTCGGCGACGACCTCGCGGCCATCCTGCCCGCCATGCCGCTGCCCGGCCTGGCCAGCCCCGACGCGGTCGCGATGCGCCTGTGGACCGACCGCGACCCCGGCGCCCGGATGGACCCGCTGGTGGCGCGCCACCTAGCCTCGCACTACGGCTCGATCGCGTTCGACCTGTCCAGGCTCATCCGCGACACGCCCGCGCTCGGCGAGCGCATCCACCCGGACGGGCCGGACATCTGGGCGCAGGCGGTCTACGCGCGCGACCACGAGTGGGCGGCGACGGTCGACGACGTCGTACGGCGCCGCACCACCCTCACGGTCCGCGGCCTCGACACCCCCGACGTCCGCACCCGCGTCGAGACCCTCCTCACCGGCGGCCCGGTCCCGGCGTCGTGACCGCTTCCGACACCTGTCGGGTCCGTTCGTCGTGACCGCTTCCGGGACCTGTCGGGTCCGTTCGTCGTGACCGTTGCGGGGGCCCGTCAGGTCCGTTCGTAGCGGGCGCGCAGGCGGGTCTTGGCCGGATCCGTCGCGCCCAGGTGCTCCAGGCCGTTGAGAGCGGCGCCGACGATGGGCGGGACGTCGGCGACCAGGATCTTGGCCCGGGGCGCCCTGGCGGCGAACGAGGCGTCCAGGAGGGCCGTCAGGAGCGGGTCGCGGGCCTGGAGGATGCCGCCGCCCAGCACCACCTCCGTGGGCGTCTCCAGCAGGTCCAGGCGGCGCAGGCACACCTCCGCCAGCACGGTGATCTCCTCCGCCTGGCGTTCCACCAGCGATCTGGCGATCGGGTCGCCCGCCGCGGCCGTGGCGAAGACGCCCGGGGCGAGCTCGTGCAGGCGGGACTCGTCCAGGTGGCCGAAGTGGACCTCCAGGATCAGCTCCTCGACCGTGCGCACGGCGAAGTGCCGCGTGCACAGCTCCGCCAGCGCGGTCGCGGGCCCGCGACCGTCCTCGGCGCGGGCGGCGTGCCACAGCGCCTCCTCCGCGATGCCCTGGCCGCCGCCCCAGTCGCCGCTGAGGCGGCCGAGCGCGGGGAAGCGGGTCACCTCGCCGGTGGGGGAGACGCCGACCGCGTTGATGCCCGCGCCGCACACCACGGCCACGCCCCAGGGGCCCGACGCGCCCGCCCGGAGCACGGCGAAGGTGTCGTTGCGGACGGAGATGTCCGGGCCGAAGCCCCGGCGGGCGAACTCGAGCGCCAGGGCCTCCTCCTCGACCGGCAGATCGGCCCCCGCCAGATAGGCCGCCACATGATCGAAGCGGCCCGGGACGATGGAGCGGTCCCGGCCGGGGTCGGCGTCCGGCGGCACCCGCGCGAGCGCCTGCCGTACCGCCTCCTCCACCACGTCCAGCGCCGCCGCCACACCATCGCTCTGCGGCGCGAACGGGCCCGCCCGGCCGGTGGCCAGCACCTCGCCGTCCTCCGTGACCAGCGCCACGTCGGTCTTGCTGTTGCCGCCGTCGACCGCGAGGACGAGCCTGCGGTGCTCCACTAGCTCACCGTCCACGGCAGGTAGTCGCGGTTGGCCGCCAGCAGCAGGCCGGTCAGCTCCTCCGCGGTGGCGTCCTGGCCGATCAGGGGATGGGCCAGCAGGGCGTCGCGGACCCGGTCCGCACCGCCGTACCGGGCCGCCTCAAGGGCGAGCGTCTCGTAGGCGGACACGTGCGCGATCAGCCCCGCGTACAGCGGCTCGACCGGCGGCACCGGCAGCGGCGCGGCCCCCAGGGCGGAGACGGCCGCGGGCACCTCGATCACCGCGTCGTCGGCCAGGAAGGGCAGCGTTCCGCGGTTGCGGACGTTCACCACGTGGGTGCCGGGACGGTCGCCGAGCAGTGAGGCGATCAGCGCGACCGCCGCCTCGGAGTAGTACGCGCCGCCCCGCTCGCCCAGCAGTGCCGGCTTCTCGACGACCGATGAGTCGGCGTACATCTCCAGCAGCCGGGTCTCCATCGCCGCCACCTCGGCCGCGCGAGACGGCTTGGCCCGCTGCTCCTCCACCACCGCGTCATGATCGTAGAAATAGCGCAAATAGTACGACGGCACCACACCGAGCCGGCGGAGCAGCGCGGGGCGCAGCGCCAGGTCGTCGGCCAGCGACTCCGCGTGCTCGGCGAGCAGCGCGGGCAGCACGTCCTCGCCGTCCAGGTACACGGCCCGTTCCCAGGTCAGGTGGTTGAGCCCGACGTGGCCGAGCGAGATCCGCGACGGCGGCACGCCCAGCGCGGCGGCGAAGCGGCGCTGGAAGCCGATCGCCACGTTGCACAGCCCGATCGCCCGGTGCCCGGCGTCGAGGAGCGCGCGGGTGACGATGCCGACCGGGTTGGTGAAGTCGACGATCCACGCCTCGGGCGCGTGCGTACGGACCGTCTCGGCGATGTCCAGCACGATCGGCACCGTACGCAGCGCCTTGGCCAGCCCGCCCGCCCCGGTCGTCTCCTGCCCCACGCAGCCGCACCGCAGCGGCAGCGTCTCGTCCACGTCGCGCGCCGCCTGCCCGCCCACCCGCAACTGGAACAGCACGGCCTGCGCCCCCGAGACCCCCTCCTCGACCGAGGAGGTGGCCAGCACCCGGGCCGGATGCCCGGCATGCGCCAGCATCCGGCGCGCCATCCCGGAAACAACCTCAAGTCGCGTTAAATCGGGATCTATCAGTGCGATCTCCGAGACCGGCAGCTCGTCGCGGAGCCGCGCGAACCCGTCGATCAGCTCGGGCGTGTACGTCGAGCCGCCCCCCACCACGGCCAGTTTCAACCCTTCACTCCTGTCAAAGTCACGCCCTCGATGAAGACCTTCTGGGCGAAGAAGAACACGATGATCACCGGCGCCATGACGAGCAGCGTGGCCGCCATGGTCAGGTTCCACTGCACGCTGTGCAGCGCCTTGAACGAGGCCAGCCCCACCGACAGGGTCCAGCTGTCGACATTGGTGGCGGAGTACAGCAGCGGCCCGTAGTAGTCGTTCCAGCAGTAGAAGAACTGGAACAGCGCCACCGCCGCGATGCCCGGCTTGGCCATCGGCAGGACCACCCGGATGAGCGTCCTGAAGTCGGTGCAGCCGTCCACCCGCGCCGCGTCGGTGTAGTCGCGCGGGATGGAGAGCAGGAACTGCCGCAGCAGGAAGATCGAGAACGCGTCGCCGAGCAGCATCGGCAAGATCAGCGGCAGCAGCGTCCCGGTCAGGTTCAGCCGCGCCCAGATCAGGTAGATCGGCACCGCGACCACCTGGGGCGGCAGCATCATCATCGTGATGACCAGCAGGAAGGCCAGCCTGCGCCCGCGAAAGCGGAACCGGGCCAGCGCGTAGGCCACCGGGATCGACGACAGCAGCGTGAACAGCGTGCCGAGCCCCGCGTAGATCATCGTGTTGCGCAGCCACAGCAGGATCGGCGACTTGGCGAACACCTCGCCGAAGTTGGCCCAGTTCCAGGTGTGCGGCCACAGCTCGTCGGTCAGCGTCTGGTTGTCGGACATGACCGCCGTCAGCAGGACGAAGACCAGCGGCCCGATGAACGCGATCCCCAGCGCGACGGCCGTCGCGTGCGTCGCGATCCAGTACAGCGCCTTCCTGGCACGGCCACGCCGGACCCGGACGCGCCGCCCCGCCGCCTGGGAGGGCGGCGCCAGCAGTGTGGCGGTCATCAGGCCACCTCCTCGAACCCGCGGAACTGCCGCAGCAGGACCAGTGTGAACACCATCGACGCCGCGAACAGCACCAGCGCCAGCACGCAGGCGTAGCCCATCGTGTAGTCACGGAAGCCCGTCTGGAACAGCCACTGCGGCAGCGTCAGCGTCGACATCTCCGGATACCCGGGCACGAACGAGGTGCCCGGCGCGTCGGTGACGCCCGCCGCGACCCTTGAGGCGATCATCGCCTGGGTGAAGTACTGCAGCGTGTAGATGACCCCGGTCACCGCCGAGAACATCAGCACCGGACGGATCGTCGGCATCGTGATGCTGCGGAACTGCCGCCACGCCCCGGCCCCGTCGATGGCCGCCGCCTCGTACAGATGCTTGGGCACGTCCAGCAGCGCCGCCAGGAAGATCACCATGATGTTGCCGACGCCCCACATGGCCAGCAGCGTCAGCCCCGGCTTCGACCAGTCCTTGTCACCGAACCAGTCGGGCCCGGAGATGCCGACCAGCGCGAGGATCCGGTTGAACGGTCCGGTGGCCGGGTTCAGCAGGAAGACGAAGGCCACCGTCCCCGCCGTCACCGGCACCAGCGACGGCAGGTAGAACAGCGTGCGGAAGAACCCCACGCCGGACTTCAGCTTGGTGATCAGCTGCGCCACGCCCAGGGCGAACAGCACCTGGGCGGGCACCATGACGGCCACCAGCCACGCCGTGTTCCGGATCGAGAGCCAGGCCCGCTCGTCCTGGAGGAAGTAGCGGTAGTTGTCCAGGCCGTTGAACTTCAGCGAGAACAGGTCGTAGTTGAAGAAGGAGAAGTAGACGGTGGCCAGCAGCGGGTAGGCGAAGAACACTCCGAAGCCCACCAGCCACGGCGACAGCCACAGCAGGGCCCGGAACCCCTCCCGGCGCCTGAGAGGTACGGACGCCACGTCAGCCGCCCGACAGCTTGAACTTGGCGTCGATGGTCTTGTCGACGCCCGCCAGCCCCGCGTCCAGGTCCTTGACCGAGCCCTTCTCCCACGAGGTGATGAACCCTTGCAGCGCCTCCTGGTTGAACACGCTGTTGACGTGCGCCGGGATCGTGCTCGTCTTCGGGTTGGCGAAGATGTCGAGGAAGGTCTGGAAGTGCTCGTCCTTCTTCAGCGCGGGCGATTCCAGCGCGGCCCTGGTGGTCGGCACGTTGCGGATCGCGTTGGCCAGCGTGACCAGCGCGTCGGTGTCGGTGGTCAGGTACTTCACCAGCGCCCAGGCGGCCTCGGGGTTCTTGGCGCCCTTCGGCACGCCGATCACGGTGCCCGCGGTGAAGCCGCTGCCGTACAGGTCGGGCTTGCTGTCGTCGACCGGCATGGGGGCGGTGCCGTAGTCGAGCTTCGGCGCCTCGTTGGCGATCATGGCCACCCGCCACTCGCCGTCGATGCCCATGGCGACCTTGCCCTGGTAGAAGGGGTGCTTGCCGGAGAACTCGTCGCCCAGGCCCTTGCGGAACTTGTCCAGGTTCGCGTAGCCGTACCAGTCGATGAGATCCTTCTGCCACTTCAGCAGGGTCTTCCAGGCGGGGTCGGAGCCGATCGCCGAGGTGCCGTCGGGGTTGGTCCACTTGGCGCCGACCATCGCGCTCCAGTGACCCGCGGTGTTCTCGTAGTACTGGCCGCTCGGCACGAACCCGGCGACCTTGATGGTGCCGTCCGGGTTCCTGACCGTGAGCTCCTTGGCCAGCTTGGTCAGCTCCGACAGGGTCTTGGGCGGCTGGTGGCCCTTCATCAGGGCCTTGTTGTAGTAGAGGCCGTACGCGTCGGTCAGCAGCGGCATCACGCACCGCTTGCCCTCGTACTGCGTGTAGTCGTTCACGACCGCCGGCAGGCCCGACAGGTCGACGCCGTCCTGCTTGATCACCGGGTTGAGGTCCTGGAACACGCCGCTCTTGCACCAGGTCGCCACCGAGTCGGTGGTGAAGGAGGAGGCCACGTCCGGCGGCCGGCCACCGCGTACGGCCTGCGTGATCTGCTCGTCCTGCACGCCCTTGACCAGCTTGACCTTGATCTGGGGGTACTTCTTGTTGAACCCGGCGATGGCGTCGGTGAACGCCTTCACCTCCGAGTCCGCCGAGAACCCGTGCCACAGCTCGATGGAGGCGGCGGGCAGCGCCGTGGGCGCGGTGTTAGTGGGTTTGGACTGGGAACCGAGGGCGGGACCGCCCTCTTTACCCGCGGTACACGCGGCCAGGCTCAGGACGGCGAGCCCTGCGGCCGCCAAGGGAACGAAGCGCACAGGGGTGCCTCCTCATGCCGTGTCTTCATCATGATGTCGGGACCGTTGACCCGAAAACCTCGTCGCGGACGAGGTCCAGGGCCAGGTCGAGGGCTCCGGCGAGGACGGGGTTGCCTTCGACGGACGACAGGCGCAGCCGGGGCCGCGGAATGGTCAGCGCGTGCAGCTCGTGTTCGACCAGCTCGCGCAGGGGTTCGCCGCCCGACAGCACCACGCCGCCGGTCAGCACGATGAGCCCGGGATCGATGACGGAGGTGATGGCGGCCAGGCCCACCGCCAGCCGCGCGGCGATGTCGCGCAGCCCGGCCCGCGCGTCGTCGGCCTTCTGGCCCACCTGGTGGTCGTCCGCCGCGCGCACCGCGTTCGCGATGGCCTGGCGGAAGTCCGTGCCGCGCACGCCGTACGAGCGCAGCAGCTTCAGTACGGCGGAGCCGCCGGTGAGCGCCTGGTAGCCGTGGTTGGCGTACCGTCCCGACTCGCGGGCCGTCGGCGCGCCCGGGGTCGGCATGTAACCGACCTCGCCCGCGCCGCCGGTGGCGCCTCTGTGCATCCGCCCGCCCAGCACGATGGCCGAGCCGATGCCCTCGTCCGCCCACAGCAGCACGAAGTCGGAGTCGCCGCGGGCGGCGCCGTGCGCCATTTCGGCCAGCGCCACCAGGTTGACGTTGTTCTCCACCGACACCGGCACGCCGAGTCCCTTGGCGAGCGTCGGCACCAGGTCGCCGATCTGCCAGCCCGGCATGTCCTTGGCGGTGGCGTAGCCGAGCCGGCCGGTGGACGGGTCGATCGCCGCCTGCACGCCGATCACCACCCGGCGCAGCGGGCCGGGAGAGCCCGCGCCGTCGAGCGCCGCGCGCAGCCGGGCGACCAGCTCGCCGCCCGCCCGGCGCGGCGTGGGCAGCGTGTACGAGCCCACGGTCGTGCCGGCGATGTCGGCGATCCTGGCCTCGATCCGGGCGGGCGTGACGTCCAGCGCGCCCACGTAGGCTGCGGCCGGATTGATCCGGTAGACCTCCGCGGTACGGCCGGGCAGCCCTTCCCTGATGCCGTCGAGCACCACCAGCCCGGCCTCCTGGAGGCGGGACAGCAGTTGCGAGGCCGTCGGCTTCGACAGGCCGGTCAGGGTGCCGATCTCGGGGCGGGTCAGCGGGCCGCGCTCGAGGAGGGCCTGCAAGGCCGCGCGATCATTGATCGCCCGTAGCAGACTGGGAGTCCCCGGCACCGGACCGCTCACGTTCACCCCTTGGCTCGAAGTTAGGAAACTTTCCTAACTTGATGCGAACCTAAGAGTCCGAGACGGTTTCGGTCAAGAGGTGAAACCAAGCCGTGACCGGATGCGGGGAAGGACATCAGACGAGAAGATGGGAGTGCCTCAACAGGCGTGCTAATGTCATCGTTTGTCGTAACAACAAGCAGAATGGCCCGGAGTGTCCCATTAACAACAATAATGGTCAGGCGGCAACTCGTCAAACGGAGCTCGCAAGGGAGCAGGAGTACGTCGCCCGCCTCTATGCCCGCCTCGACGCGTTGCGTGTACGCACCCAGAGCCAGCTGAAGGAGGTGCTCGGCGCCGGCGCCGTCGGCACGTTGCAGAACAGGTCGGAGCGCGACACGTTCGCCGGAATGTACGCCTCCAGGCTGGCCCGGCTCTGGGCGGTGGAGCGCGGGCTGGTTTTCGGCCGTCTCGACCACGTCGACGAAGGCAGGCTCTACATCGGCAAGCTCGGCCTCACCGACGACGAGCAGGATCGGCTGCTCATCGACTGGCGCGCGCCCGTGGCCCAGCCGTTCTACCGCGCCACCCCGGCCGCGCCGATGGGCCTCACCCGGCGGCGGCACCTGCAGACGAAGGGCCGCGCGGTCATCGGCGTCGACGACGACCTGCTCGACTTCGACACGCTGACCGACGAGGACCGCGCCACGCTCAACGGCGAGGCCGCGCTGCTGGCCGCCCTCGACGAGCGGCGCACCGGCCGGATGCGGGACATCGTCGCCACCATCCAGGCCGAGCAGGACCGCGTCATCCGCGCCGACCTCAACGGCGTGCTGGTCGTCCAGGGCGGCCCCGGCACCGGCAAGACCGTGGTGGCCCTGCACCGCGCCGCGTACCTCCTCTACACCCACAGGGAGCGCCTGGAACGCCGCGGTGTGCTGATCCTCGGCCCCAACCTCACCTTCCTGCGCTACATCGAGCAGGTGCTGCCCTCGCTCGGCGAGACCGACGTGCTGCTGTCGACGATCGGTGAGCTCTACCCCGGCCTGACGGCCACCGCCAGGGAGCGGCCCGACGTGGCCGCGATCAAGGGCGACATCCGCATGGCCGAGGTGATCGAGCGGGCCGTACGCGACCGGCAACGGGTGCCCCGCAAGCCCATCGAGCTGAACCTGGGCCGCTACGCGCTCACCATCGACCGCAACATGCTCGAAGCGGCCAAGAACAAGGCCACCCGCTCCCACCGCCCGCACAACCAGGCCCGCGCGGTGTTCGTCAGGACCATACTCAACGCCCTGGCCAGGCAGGCGGCCAGGAAGCTCGGCAAGGGCCTCATCGACGACGACGAGCTGGCCGACCTGCGTGAGGAGCTGCGCACCGAGCAGCCGGTCAAGACCGCCCTGAACAGGCTCTGGCCGTACCTGACCCCGCAGCGCCTGCTCCTGGGCCTGTACGCCTCGCCGGAGCGGCTCGACCACGCCGCCTCGATCCTGACGCCGGACGAGCGCGCGCTGCTGCGCCGTGACGGAGGGGAGTGGACCGAGTCCGACGTGCCGCTGCTGGACGAGGCGGCCGAGGTGCTCGGCGAGATCGACGAGCAGGTGCTGCGCGCCAGCGCCCTGCAGGCCGAGGAGGAACTGGCCGCGGCCAGGCAGGCGGCCGAGCACGAGCGCGAGGCGGAGCTCGCCTACGCCCGCGAGGTGCTCGAGCTGACGGGCCTGTCCGACGTCATGGAGGCCGAGCGCCTGGCCGAACGCCAGCGCGGGGAGGGCCCCTACCTCACCACGGCCGAGCGGGCCGCCGCCGACCGCGCCTGGGCCTACGGCCATGTGATCGTGGACGAGGCGCAGGAGCTGTCGTCCATGGCCTGGCGGGTGGTCATGCGGCGGGTGCCCACCCGGTCGATGACGATCGTCGGCGACATCGCGCAGACCGGCTCGACGGCCGGGGCCCGATCGTGGAACGAGGTGCTCGACCCCTACGTGGCGGGGCGCTGGCGCCAGGAGCGGCTCACCGTCAACTACCGCACGCCGGTGGAGCTCATGGAGGTCGCCGCCCGCGTGCTGGCCACCATCGACCCGGCGCTCGAGGCGCCCACCTCGGTCCGCGACACCGGCGCCGAGCCCTGGTCGGCGCCGCTGTTCGCGCTGCCCGAGCTGGTCAAGGCCGAGGTCGGGGAGGGCGGCAAGGTGGCCGTGGTCGTCCCCGACGCGCTGCTCGGCGAGCTCGGCAAGGCGATCTCCGACACGGTGGAGGGGGCCGCCGTGGTCTTCGCCGGCGCCACCCGGGGGACCGCGGCGCTCGACGCCCCCGTGGCCGTGCTCGGCGTGGCCGATGCCAAGGGGCTGGAGTTCGATTCGGTCATCGTGGCCGAGCCCGACCTGATAGCCTCGCAGTCGCCGCGCGGCCTGAGCGACCTTTATGTCGCTCTCACCCGGGCCACTCAGCGGCTCGGCGTCGTCCACGAACGGCCGCTGTCGGCCCTCCTGTCGGAGGCGCTGAGCGGCTTGCCAAGCCGTGCGTCCGGGCCGACAAATGGGCATTAGATCGCTTTAATGCGACAACGCAAGCATGTCCTACCTGCGGAAACTTGATGTTTCTGCTGATCGGGACACGGTTGACATCTGAGGTGGAGTCGGTAGTTTGCTGCGCAGTCCAGCACGGGACTTGGCCGGTTGGCCGTCTCTGACATCGTCGGATCCTGCGTCCGTGACGGAGCGTGACTTCGTCCACACAGCCAGGTGCAGGGCCGTCGGTCCGTCGAGTCGGGGCACCCCAGCCGGGCGGGGGGTTGGACCCGGGACGGGCCCGGGAGCCCAGTAGACAACGGAATTCCGCGCTCGCCGCCGACGAGACGGGTCCGGTCCGAAGGGTTTCCGGGCCCTCTTCCCTCTCGTGCGCAGGATCGCCATCAGCGCCGGGTGGTCCCGTCAGGTCACGGGATCACCCTGCCGCTCCCCGCCCGGCGTCGCTCACCCCTACTTTCGGGCCGTCCAGAGTTTGGTTACCCCTACTTCTGAGGCAACAAGGGGCCGCGACGGCCGAATCGCCGCCCGGGAGCGGTAGCGTTTTCGCAAGCAGGAGTGCGAACGGCGAGGAGAACCCCGCGTGGTGCAGGACAAGACGGGCCCACCGCCCACTGGCGGCGGGACCCCGCACACCCCTGACCCGCCCACGCCCGATTCCGGCCCACCCATTCCGGCCGCGCCCGCGGGGCGGGGCGTGCGGGAGTCCGGGCGGGTGCTCATGGCTCGGGTGGCCGCCGCCGTGGCCGGTGGGGGGCTGCTGTTCCTCGCCTTCCCGCCCATCGACTGGTGGCTCGCCGCGCCGCTCGGCGTCGGGCTGATCGTCGCCGCCCTCCACGGCACTCGCCCCCGGCGCGCCGCCTGGCTCGGCTACCTGGCCGCCGCCGTGTTCCTGTTCCCCACGCTGGCCTGGGTACGGACGATCGGCGACGACGTCTGGGTGATGCTGGTGGGGGTCGAGAGCCTGTTCTACGCCGTGATGGCCGCCCTGGCCGCGCTGGTGTTCCGGCTGCCGCTGTGGCCGTTGTGGTTCGGCGGGCTCTGGGTGGCCATGGAGCAGGCGCGCGGGCTGTTCCCCATCGGGGGCTTCCCCTGGGCGCGGCTGGCGTTCAGCCAGGGCGAGTCGCTGTTCACCGAGTACGCCGCGCTGGGCGGGGCGCCGCTCGTGTCGTTCGCCGTGGCCCTGTGCGGGGCCCTGCTCGCGTACGCGCTGCTGCGGCGGCCGCCGGCCGCCCGGCGGGTCGCCGGGCGGCTCGTCCCGGTGGCGATCGCCCTGGCCGTGCCCCTGCTGACGCTGGCCGTGCCGAGGCCGGGAGACGAGGGGCGTTCGGTCAACATCGGCATCGTGCAGGGCAACGTGCCGGGCCGGGGGATGTACATCCTGGGCGACGAACCCGCCGTTGTCCTGAAAAATCATGCCAACGAGACGAAAAAGCTGGCGCAGGCCGTACGGGATGGGAAACTCCCTAAGCCCGACCTCGTCATCCTGCCGGAGAACTCCACCGACATCGACCCCTACCGGGACGCGGGCGCCCGCCAGATCATCGACGACTCCGTCAAGGACGTCGGGGTGCCCACGCTGGTCGGCGCGGTCGTGGCCATCGGCGACGAGAACCGGGCGACCCGCAGCCTGGTCTGGGACCCGGTGACCGGGCCCGGTGCCTACTACGACAAGCAGCATCTGGTGCCGTTCGGCGAGTACACGCCGTTCAAGGAGATCGTGCTGGCCCTGTGGGAGCGGGCCGGCCTGGTGGGCAGGCAGTCGGTCGCGGGCACCAAGCCGGGCGACCTGAAGATGGGCCCGGTGACGATCGGCGCGGTCAACTGCTACGAGGTGGCCTACGACGGCACCGTGCGCGGGACCGTCCAGACCGGGGCCACGCCGCTGGTGGTGCAGACCAACAACGCCACCTACGCCGAGTCCAACCTGCCGCCGCAGCAGCTCGCCATGTCGAAGCTGCGGGCCGTCGAGCACAACAGGGCGGTCGTGACGGCGGCCACCACCGGCATCTCGGCGTATGTCACACCTGAAGGTAAGGTCTCCTGGCGGACCCGCGAGCTCGTCGCGGACATGAACGTGGTGAAGGTGCCCGTGCGCACCCAGACGACGGTCGCGACGCAGGTCGGCGCGTTGCCGGAGTGGGCGCTGGCGTTGATGGGAGTGGCGGCCGCCGGGGTGGCCGCGTGGCGTGTCAGGCGTAAGGCGACCGCGTGAGGGATGACTGATCATGGAGATTCTTGGCCGGATACTCATCGTCATACCGACGTACAACGAGCGCGACAACGTCGTGATGATCACCGAGCGGGTGCGGGCCGCGATGCCGGACGCGCACGTGCTGGTGGTCGACGACAACAGCCCCGACGGCACCGGTGAGATCGCCGACGAGCTGGCCGCCAAGGACGATCACATCCACGTCCTGCACCGGGCCGGCAAGGAAGGGCTGGGCGCCGCCTACATCGCCGCGTTCCGCTGGGGCCTCGACGAGGGCTACAACGTGCTGGTGGAGATGGACGCCGACGGCTCGCACCAGCCCGAGGAGCTGCACAAGCTGCTGAAGGCGGTCGCCGACGGCGCCGACCTGTCGATCGGCTCGCGCTGGGTGCCCGGCGGCAAGGTGGTCAACTGGCCCGCCTCGCGCGAGCTCCTGTCCAGGGGCGCCAACATCTACACGCGGCTCATGCTCGGCATGTCGGTGCGCGACGCGACCGCCGGGTTCCGCGTCTACCGCGCCGCGACGCTGGAGAAGATCGGGCTGGCCGACGTCGAGTCGCAGGGCTACTGCTTCCAGGTCGACCTCACCCTGCGGACGGCCAAGCACGGCCTGCGGGTGGTCGAGGTGCCGATCACGTTCGTGGAGCGGACCGTCGGCACGAGCAAGATGAGCAGCCGGGTCATGGCCGAGTCGTTCTGGCGCATCGCCGTCTGGGGCCTGACCGGCCTGCCCGCCCGGCTGCGCGGCAAGCGCGCCTGAGAACCTGTGATCGCCCTCAGGCGGCGCCGGAACGGTTCGGGCAGGCTTGGCGTTGTCCCTTGTATAGGCGGTCATTTACGCGTCCTACAGACGTCGCGTACGCGGAATGGGGAAGACTATGCGGCTCCTGCTTTTCCTGGCCTTCCTGATCGTCCCGGTGCTGGAGATCTGGCTGCTGATCCAGGTGGGCTCGGCGATCGGCGGCTGGACGACCGTGGCCCTGCTCATCGCCGACAGCCTGCTGGGCGCGTGGCTGGTGCGCCGCGAGGGGCGCAGGGCGTGGCGGGCGCTGCAGGAGGCGCTGCAGTCCGGCCGGATGCCCGACAGGGAGCTCGCCGACGGCGGCCTGATCCTGGTGGGCGGCGCGCTGCTGCTGACGCCGGGGTTCCTGAGCGACATCCTCGGGTTCCTGTGCGTGCTGCCGTTCACGCGGCCGGCGATGCGGCGCCTGGTGTCGTGGTTCTTCGACCGCCGGGTCAAGAGGATGGCGGCGGCCTCGCCGTACGCGAACCTCTTCCCGCCGCCGTCCGGCGGCCACGTCGACGGGCACATCGGCGGGCGCGGCGGTGTGGTGCACGGCGAGGTGATCAGGGAAGACCGCGAGTCTTCCTGACCGAGCCTTCGCGAGGCCGCGCTCCGCGCGGCGCGTCAGGGCATGGCGAAGCCCCCGGGCGAGATGCCCGGGGGCTTTCACCGTGAGAAGGTGTCAGGCGCTTTTCCGACGCTGGGCTCGAAGTACGGCCAGCCTCTCGTTGAGCACCTCTTCCAGGTCCTCGATGGACCGTCGCTCCAGGAGCATGTCCCAGTGCGTCCGCGGGGGCTTCGTCTTCTTCGACTCCGGCTGCTCGCCGTCGACCCGAACCGCGGTCGCACCGCACATGCGGCACTCCCACGTCGCGGGAATCTCGGCCTCGGCGGCAAGCGGAACCTCGAAGCGATGGCCCTTGGGACAGGTGTAGGACACGTCCTGGCGCGGGGCCAGATCCGTGTTACGGTCGTTCTCGTAGCTGGTTGCCCCGAGCCGGGTGCCACGAAGCGCGCGCTCGCCCATGTTTAAATGCCTCCTACAGGGCCCCCATCGTGAGGGGTCTGTCTCCCACGGTGTCTAACGCTTGGTACCGTGATGGGATTCCCCCATGTGGGGTGATCCAATCGCTATCGCCCCGAGGAGTTGCCCGCAGCCGGGCTTCCGTCGGCGTTCCGGAGCTCCGGGCCACGTGAAGGCAAGGGTCATTCCCAGGACGATTCGCGAATCGGCCCGACCGCAAGACGGCCTCCGCGCGCCCCCTGAAGCGCATGGCCCCCGGCGAGCGCACCGCGCCCACCGGGGGAGAGCGAGCTAGCGCACGCCGTACAGGTGCTCGATGGCCAGCTGGTCGAGGTGTTCGAACGCGGCGCCGCGGGCGGCGAGCGTGTCGATGTCGGGGGTGAACGAGCGCACGTCGCGCCAGCTCTCCCCGGCGGCGAGCGTCGGCACCGACAGCTCGTCGAGCCGCGCGGCCCGCAGCGCCTCCTGGACCTCGGGGTCGGCGCGGAAGGCCCGCACCTTCTCCCGCAGGATCAGGTAGTTGCGCATGCACGCGGCCGCCGACACCCACACGCCCTCGTCGTCCTCGGTGCGCGGCGGCTTGAAGTCGAAGTGGATGGGGCCGGAGAAGCCGTTGGACTCCAGGACGTCGACGGTCCAGAAGGCGCCCCGGGCGTTGCCGGCGCCGAAGCGGAAGTCCTGGTCGTAGCGCGGGCCGTTCTGCCCGTTCAGGTCGATGTGGAACAGCTTGCCGTGCCACAGCGCCTGCGCGATGCCGTGCGCGTAGTTGAGCCCGGCCATCTCCTCGTGGCCCACCTCGGGGTTGAGCCCGACCAGCTCCGCGTGCTCCAGCTCGTTGATGAACGCCAGCGCGTGGCCGATGGTGGGCAGCAGGATGTCGCCCCTCGGCTCGTTGGGCTTGGGCTCGATCGCGAACCTGAGGTCGTAGCCGTGGTCCAGCACGTACGCGCCGAGCACGTCGAAGGCTTCCTTGTAGCGGTCGAGCGCGGCCTTGACGTCCTTGGCCGCGCCGGACTCCGCGCCCTCCCTGCCGCCCCAGCAGACGTATACCTGCGCGCCCAGCTCGGCGGCCAGGTCGATGTTGTCCATCACCTTGCGCAGCGCGAACCGGCGCACGTCGCGGTCGTTGGAGGTGAAGGCGCCGTCCTTGAAGATGGGGTGCGAGAACAGGTTGGTGGTCGCCGTGGTGACCACCAGGCCGGTCTCCTCCAGCGCCTTGCGGAAGGCGCCGACCCGCTCGTCCCGGTCGTGGCCGTCGAAGTCGAAGACGTCGTTGTCGTGGAAGTTCACCCCGTACGCGCCGATCTCGGCGAGCTTGTGCACGGCCCGCTCGGCGGGCATGGGCGCCCTGGTGGCCGGGCCGAACACGTCGACGCCCTGCCATCCGACGGTCCAGATGCCGAAGGAGAAACGGTCCTCGCGGGTGGGCGTGTACAGGTCTTCGCTCATGACTGTTCCTCTCGGGGGTGCTGCCAGCCGGCCGTACGATCGCGTAGCTCGGCGTACTGGTCGCGGACGTGGGGAGTGGGGGGCCCGTCGTACTCCTGGACCGGCTGGGCCGACCAGACGGGCGGTGCGGGCGTGCCGGCCAGCGCCCAGGCGGCCTGGCGGGCCGCGCCGAGCGCCACGTATTCGGCGGGCGCGGGGACGGCGACCGGCATGCCGAAGATCTGGGGGGCGATGCGGCGCACCGCCTCGGACTTGGCGCCGCCGCCGATGAGCAGCACGCGGCGCGGCCGTACCCCCTGCCCGGCCAGGTGGTCGATGGCGTCGGCCAGGGAGGACAGCAGCGCCTCGACCGCCGCGCGCGCGAGGTTCTCGCGGGTGGCGTTGCGCGTGGTGAGGCCGCTGAGCGTGCCCGAGGCGTCCGGCCGGTTCGGGGTGCGCTCGCCGTCCAGGTAGGGCAGCAGCGTGAGCCCGCCGGCGCCCGGCGCGGCGGCCAGCGCGAGCTCCGACAGCTCCGCCAGCGAGCAGCCGATCATCGACGCCGCCGAGGACAGGATCCTGGCCGCGTTGAGCGTGGCCAGCAGCGGCATGAACCGGCCGGTCGCGTCCGCGAACCCGGCGACCATCCCCGACGGGTCGGCGGCGGGCACCTCGCTCACCGCGAACACCGTGCCCGAGGTCCCGATGGACACCGCGACGTCGCCGGGGAGCAACCCGAGCCCGAGCGCCGCGCCCATGTTGTCGCCGGTGCCCGGCCCGATCGCGGCGCCGCCCGGCAGCTGTCCGACGATCTCGTTCGGCGCGGCCACGCGCGGCAGCTCGATCTCGTGCCCGATCGCGGCCGACACGAACTCGGGCAGGTACGCCCCCGTCGCCGGGGACCAGTATCCGGTGCCCGAGGCGTCTCCCCGGTCGGTCGTCCGCTCGCGGCGCTCGCCCAGCCGCCAGGTCAGCCAGTCGTGGGGGAGCAGCACCGCCTCGGTGCGGGCGGCGAGCTCCGGCTCGTGCTCGGCCATCCAGCGCAGCTTGGTGACCGTGAACGAGGCCACGGGCACGCTGCCGGTCAGCTCGGCCCACCGGGCGGGACCGCCCAGCTCGCCGGTCAGCCGCGCGGCTTGCGGCGCCGACCGCGTGTCGTTCCACAGCAGGGCGGGCCGTACGACCTCGCCGGCGCCGTCGAGCGCGACCATGCCGTGCTGCTGGGCCGCCACCGCGACCGCGGCGGCCCGCTCCAGCAGGTGCCGCCCCTTGTCGAGCGCGCTCTCCCAATGGCTGGGATGGCACTCCGTGCCGTCGGGATGCGGGGCCGCGAACTCGTCGACCACCGTGCCGTCACCGGCCCGGCACAGCACGATCTTGGTCGACTGAGTCGAGGAGTCGACCCCGGCCACCAGTGCCTCTGTCACCCGGACTCCATATTAGTAAACTGTATGGATTAAATAGCGTAACAGACCGGCGAATCGCCAGGAAGACCCATTAGTCTTAGATCGTGACAAAATCCAGGGAAGGGCCGCTCAGGCACGCCACCATGCGCGAGCGCAACCTCGCCGTCGTGCTGGAGCAGGTCGTGCGCTGCCAGCCGGTCACCCGCGCCCGGCTCGCCGAGCACACCGGGTTCACCAAGACCACCGTCTCCAACCTGCTCGCGGTGCTCGAAGGCGCCGGGCTGGTCCAGGACGGCGCGCTGGTGCAGGACGGCGAGCGCGGCCGGCCCGGGATCGCTGTCTCGGTCAACGGCGACGGCGCCGCCGCGCTCGGGCTGGAGATCAACGTCGACTACCTCGCCGCGTGCGTGCTGGACCTGGGCCGGCGTACGCGCTACCACCAGCTCGTGACCTTCGACAACCGGGGCCGGCCGCCCGAGTCGGTGATCGCCTCACTGGGGCGGCTGGCCGCCGAGGCCGTCGCCGCGGCCGCCGGGCAGGGCCTGAACGTGGCGGGCGCGATGGTCGCCGTCCCCGGCCTGCTCGACCGGGAGAACGGCCTGGTCCGCCGCGCCCCGAACCTCGGCTGGACCGACGTCCCGGTCAGCACCCTGCTCCGCGACGCCCTGCCCGACCTCCCGATCCCCGCGGCCCACGACAACGAGGCCAACCTGGCCGCGCTGGCCGAGCTGTGGTTCGGCGACGGCGCGCGGCACGGCGGCTTCATCCACGTCTCGGGGGAGATCGGGATCGGGGCCGGCATCGTCATGGACGGTCAGGTGCTGCGCGGCACGCACGGGTTCGCCGGCGAACTCGGCCATCTCATCGTGGATCCGGGTGGCGCGCCGTGCACCTGCGGCGGGCGCGGCTGCCTGGAGCAGACCGCCGGTCAGGACGCCATCTTGCGCGCCGCCGGACTGCCCGCCGTCACGGCGACCACGGCCGCCAAACCGGACGGCCCGATCAAGGCGCTCATCGCCCTGCTGGAACGCTCGGACCCGCGGGCGCTGGCCGCGCTCGAGGCGGCGGGCCGGGCGCTCGGCGCCACCCTGGCCTCGGCCGTCAACCTGGTCGACCCCGGCGCGATCGTGCTCGGCGGCATCTTCTCGCCGCTGGCGCCCTGGATCCGCCCGGCCGTCGAGGCCGCGCTGGCGGAGGGGGGCGGCTCGCTGCGTACCGAGGTGCCGCCGGTGGTGGTGTCGGAGCTGGCGGGGAACGCCGCGGTGCTCGGCGCGGCCGGGGTGGTGATCGAACGCGTCATCGGCCACCCGGCCCTGCTGCTGCCCGCCTAGCGCGCCACAGCTCGGCGGCCAGCAGGAGGCCGCCGACGGCGATCAGCGCGCCGTGCGCGATCCGCAGCGAGTACGGCCCGAAGAACTGCGGGATGAACAGCGCGAACCCCACTCCGAACGGCACCGCGCTCCACCGGGCCAGCACTCCGGACCGCCATACGGCGACCGCCGCCATGACCGTCCCCACGCCCAGCAGCGCGAGCCCGGAGGCGAACATGGTCACCGCGACCGGCCCGTACCGGAACTCCTGGGCCAGCTCCATCAGCGCCGGCGCGTTGTCGCGCAGCGACCGGTGGGCGATGACGTTCAGCCCGAAGTCCTCGGCGCCGTAGTAGGGCAGGGTGAGGCCCGCGCCGATCCACGTCACCACCGCCGCCCGCAGCGACAGCCGGTCACCCAGCACCTGGTGCAGGCCCAGGACGGCCAGGCCGGCGAGGATGAAGCCGATCATGGCCGCCAGATGGCCGGCCACCCACGCGCCCGACGCCATGGCGGCCGCGTCGTCGCCGGACGGCCGCACGGCCGGGTAGATGAGGAACAGCACGCCACTGGCGGCGAAGGCCGCAGAGGTCAGCCGGGTGTTCATGGTCACTCCAAGGGGAAAGGTGCATTGCTCTGTTCTGTGAGCAATGCTCTCTCTTTGGAGCGACGATGTCAAGAGCGGTGCTCTCGTTCGGTGAGCAGGGGAACCAGGGTGCGGTCGCCGAGGCGGGTCATCGCGGCCAGCGGCCTGGTGGCCGCGCCGACCAGTAGCGGCAGGCCCCGCCTGCCCGTCGCTCTGGCCAGGGCGGGACCGAGGGCGGCCATCATGGCGGTCAGGCCCGGCAGTGGCCGGATCCACATGGTGAGCTCCTTGATCAGGCTCCGCTCGTCGAGGTGCAGCAGCACCGACTCCTCGATCTCCTGGCGGCCGAGGCGGGCGGTGGCGGCGAGCATGCGCGTCCGCTCGTCGCCCACGTCCGTGTGGTAGCGCAGGCCGCTCAGGGCGCCCATGGCCGCGGTGAACAGCTCGCGCACCTGCTCGTGCCCGTGGAAGCCCGCCGGGGTCGTGAACAGGTTCGGGGACATGCACTGCTCCATCGCCCAGGCCGTCGGCGTGGTCGGCGAGCCGTGGACGCCGCTGATCTTGCGGGATCTGTTCCTGGGGGTGCGCAGGTTCGACGACCTCGCGCAGGATCTGGGCATCTCGCGCAACCTGCTGACCCGGCGGCTGGAGCACCTGGTGGCGGCGGGAGTGGTGGAGCGGCGGCCCTACCAGGAGCGGCCGGTGCGCTTCGAGTACGTGCTGACCGAGGCGGGCCGCGACATCGTGCCCGCGCTGTTCACGCTGATGGCCTGGGGGGCCCGCTGGGCGACCCCGCCCGGCGGGCCGCCCGCGCTGCTGGTGCACTCCTGCGGCGAGCGGTTCACGCCGGTGGTGACGTGCCCGCACTGCGGCGGCGCGGCCGACGCGGAGAGCGTGCTGGTCGTCCGCGGCCCCGGCGCCGCCCAGGGTCCGGGCACGATGGTCCTCGCCGCCGAGGCGTGACGATCCTGGGGGTCAGATCCGCGCCGGCACCTCGTTGCCCGCGTCGCGGATGGCCTTGGGCAGGTTGACCATGGCCAGCAGGACGAACCCCACGATGAAGAAGACGACCATCGAGATGATGGCCATCCGGTAGCTGTTGGTGAGCTGGACCGCGATCGTCACGGTCAGTGCGCCGATGAACGCCGACCCCTTGTCGCTGATCTGCAGCAGGCTGAAGTATTCGGCCTCCCGCCCCTTCGGGATCACCAGCGAGAACAGCGAGCGCGACAGCGCCTGGGTGCCGCCCAGCACGATCGAGATGGCGAAGGCCAGCAGGTAGAACTGCAGGGCTTCCTTCTCCTGCAGGAAGTACGCGATGATCACGATCACCGTCCACACGACCAGGCTGCCCAGCACCGTGTTCTTGGTGCCGAACCGGCGGGCCAGCAGGCCCATCAGCAGCGCCCCGAAGAACGCCACGAACTGCACCATGAGGATGGCGCTGATCTGCGTCTCCTTGCTCAGCTTGAGCGCCTCGGAGGCGAAGGCCGAACTGTTGCCGATGACGGTCTGCACGCCGTCGTTGTAGACGAGGTAGGCCACCAGGAACAACAGCGTCAGCGGATAGCGCCGCAGCTCGCTGAGCGTCCGGCCGAGTTGCTTGAAGCTGCCGCCGACCGAGCGCAGCGCCGTGCTCTCATGGGCCGGGACCGGCCGGTTGCGCAGCCGGAGGAGCGGGACGATCGTGAAGATGGCCCACCACAGGCCGGCCGAGGTCATGCTGATCCGCACCGACATGCCCTCGGTCAGCCCGAGGCCCTCGTGGTTGAGATAGAGCACCAGGTTGAGCGCCAGCAGCAGGCCGCCGCCCAGATAGCCGATCGCCCAGCCGCGGGAGGAGACGCGGTCGCGTTCCTCGGCGGTGGAGATCTGCGGCAGGAAGGAGTCGTAGACCACGACGGACGAGCCGTAGGCCAGGTTGGCCAGGATGAACAGCACCCCGCCCAGCACGTAGCGGTCGCCCTCGAGGAAGTACAGGCCCGCGGTGGCCAGCGCGCCCAAGTAGGCGAAGGTGGCGAGCATCTCCTTCTTGCGGCCGGTGTGGTCGGCCAGCGCGCCCACGATCGGCAGGCAGACGATCTGCAGCAGCACCGACACGGTCAGCATCAGCCCGAAGAACGCGGCCGGCCTGATGTCGGCGCCGAGCACGTCGACGTAGCCAAGGCCGGGCTGGGCCTCGGCCAGCTTGTCGAAGTCGGCCGAGCAGGTGGCGGCCGCGACCGAGGGGAAGTCCTTGGCGCAGGCCGCGGTCTTGGCGACCGAGATGAGGTACGGGCTGAGGAAGACCGAGATGATCGTGGTGTAGAAGGCGGAGTTGGCCCAGTCGTAGATGTACCAGCCGCGCTGTTCGCGCCTGCGCGCTGCGGGGGAGTCGGCGGTGTCGTCGGGAGCCGCGGGGGGTGCGGGTACGGGCATGTGTCGTGTCGCTCCTATGCGGCCATGCGGCCGGGATGCCACAGGCCGCGACGCTCCAGCACGTCGCGAAGGCCGGTGACGTTGTCGGTCATGATGCCGTCGACGCCGAGATCGAGCAGGTGTTCCATGCGGACGGGGTCGTTGATCGTCCACACGTGCACCTGCATGCCGATGGCGTGCGCCGTACGGATGAGGCGGTGGGTGGTGACCTTCAGGCCGCGGAAGCCCACCGGCACCTGCGCGCAGGGCACACCCGCGCGGTTCAGCCGGGCCAGCAGCCGGCCGTAGCCGGAGGTGGCCGCGGCGGCGCGCAGCGCGGCGACGCCGCGCGGGCCGAGCGCCGAGCAGACCTCCCCGCCGAGCGCGGCCCTGGCCAGCACCAGGCGCTCGTCGGAGAAGGAGGTCAGGCAGATCCGGTCGTGGGCCGCCGTGCGCCGGACCGCCTCGGCGAGCGGCGCGATCGCGGCGGTCTCCTTCACGTCGATGTTGAAGCGGATCTCCGGCCAGCTGCCGAGCAGGTCCTCCAGCAGCGGGATCTCGTGCACGCCGTCGATGCGCGCCTGCCTGACCGCGCTGTAGGGCAGCTCCGAGATGCGGCCGCGCCGATCGGTGACCCGGTCGAGCGTGTGGTCGTGGAAGGCGAGCAACACTCCGTCGGCGGTGGCGTGCGCGTCGGTCTCCAGGTAGCGATAGCCCAGTCGCACGGCCTGCTCGAAGGCGGCGGCGGAGTTTTCAGCGCCCTCGGCGGCGCCTCCGCGGTGCGCGAAGGCCAGCGGACCCGGATGATCGAGAAACGCGAAGCGACGGCTGAGCACGTCCTGAAGTATGCCTTCCGTGAATGAACAATAAGGTTACGAATCAGCGAGATTCTGCCATTCCTGGCGCCGGGCCTCGGCCAGCGCGATGGCGGCGGCCACCGAGACGTTGAACGAGCCGACCCGCCCGACCTGCGGGATGTAGCAGACCCCGTCGACGGAGTCGAGCAGGGCGGGCGAGCAGCCGTGGTCCTCGCTGCCCACCACCAGGCACACGTCACGGGCCAGGTCGGCCCGGTGCAGGGGCTTGGCCTCACCGGTCAGCTCGATGGCCAGCACGGTGTAGCCGTCCTCGCGGGCGGCCTTCACGGCGTCGACGGCGGGCACCGGCTCGTGCCAGGTGACCAGCCGCTCGGTGCCGAGCGCCGTCTTGCCCGCCTTGGGGTTGGTCGGCGGGGTGGCGTTGCCCGCCAGCCAGATCTGGTCGACGCCGAACGCGGCGGCGCTGCGGAAGATCGAGCCGACGTTGAACGGGCCGGTGACCGACTCAAGGATCAGCGACAGCCGGTTCGAGGTGTTCCTGCGCCAGGTGCGGTTGAGCCGCTTGACGTCGGTGGGGCGCAGCTGCCTTCTCATCGGGTTACCTTCAGGATTCGGTAGGCGGCGCGGGAGGCCGCGCGGGTGGCCTGCCAGCCCTGCTCGCCGAGCCAGCGCTGCAGCGAGTCGGAGCCGAGGTGCTTCTGCACGACCAGGTAGGCGACGCCGTCGGGCGTCAGCCGGGACAGCCAGCGGGTGAGCATCTCGTGCAGGGCGGGCTTGCCAATGCGGATAGCGGGATTAGACCAGATAGCCCGAAATTTCACGTCTTCGGGTACCTCGTCGACATGCAGCGACCTTACTTTGTCAAGGCGGGCGGCCTGCGCGTTGCGCGCGGTGAGCTCCACGCTGCGCCGGTTCACGTCGACGGCCCAGACGGTGGCTTCGGGCGCCCGCGAGGCCAGGGTCAGCGCGATCGGGCCGTAGCCGCAGCCCAGGTCGAGCAGGTCGCCCTCCTGCGGCGGCGGCGGAACGCTCTCCAGCAACACGCGGGTGCCGAGATCGACCCGCTCAGGGGAGAACACCCCCCGGTCGGTCTCCAGCCGCAGGTGCAGGTCGGGCAGCACCAGGTCGACGGAGCCCGGCCTGCTCGCGGTCCGCGGCTGCTCGGAGAAGTAGTGGGCCACGTGGCAAAACGTTACGGGATCCGGGCACCGAACAGGACCGCGGCACCCGCCACCAGCAGCCCGGCCACGATGGCGGCCACGATGAACCACTGGGTGACCTCCTGGTTCACCAGCTTGAAGCCGAGCGAGGTGCCGATCTGCTCGTAGACGTCACGCAGCTCGCTGCCCGACTCCGCCGTGTAGGCCCGGCCGCTGGTGCCGTCGGACAGCGACTGCAGGGTCTGCTTGTTGACCGGCACGTTCACCGGCCGGCCGTCGATGGAGACCGTGCCCTCCTGCGTGCCGTACGCGATCGTGGAGACCGGCACGCGCGCCTGCTGGGCGGCGTCGATGGCCTCGTTGACGCCTCTGCCCGAGGTGTTGTCGCCGTCGGACAGCAGCACGATCGCGGCCGGCGGCGGGTCGGTGGCGGCCTGCTGGTCGAAGGAGCGTACGGAGTCGAGCGAGTTGAAGACCGCCTCGCCGATCGCGGTGCCCGGCCGGGTGGTCAGGTTGCCGATCGCGGTCACGACGGCCTGGTGGTCGGTGGTGGGAGCGATGACCACGTTGGCCGAGCGGGCGAAGGAGACCACACCGACGTTGAACCGGTCGGGCAGCTCCCTGGCGAACGCCTGGGCGGCGGCCTTGGCGGCGCTGATCCTGTTGGGCTGGACGTCGTCGGCGTCCATCGACAGCGACACGTCCAGCGCGATCATGATGGTGGCGCGGTCGCGCGGCACCTTCACCTGGTCGGCCGGTTTGGCCGCGCCGATGACCAGGAACGACATCATGACGAGGAACAGCAGCGGCGCCACGTGCCGCCGCCAGCCGGGGCCCGCGGGCGCGACCAGGTCGAGCAGCGCGAGGTTGGTGAAGCGCACGGTATAGCGGCGCCTGGCGAACTGCGCCGCCACATAGCCGACCACGACCAGCGCCACCACCGCGAACAACCACAACCACGCCGGCGACAGAAAGGTCACCATGCCTCCTTCATCGGCATAGCACCATTGTCGCCCTGTTCGATGGCTGCCTGACTACGCACGTGCCCTCCGATGGGCGAGGTGGGCCATGCGCCGCTGGCGCAGGACGAACTGCGCCACGTCGAACACCCAGTCCCTGTCGGTCCGCAGCACCAGGTGCGCCACTCCGGCGCGGCGCAGCGCGGCCTTGGTGCCTTCGCGTTGCAGCGCGGCCGCTTCGGCGTAGTTTCGGCGTATTTTGGGGGAAAGGTGCACTTCGCGTACGTGCCCGCTCTCGGGGTCGGCGAACGCGACCCGGCCCACATCGGGCAGTTCGAGTTCGCGTGGGTCGATGATCTCCACCGCCAGCACCTGGTGGCGGGCCGACAGCCGCCTGATCGGCCGCTCCCACGGCCGCTCGGCGTCGGGGTCGAGTTCGGGCCGGGCGTCGAGGAAGTCCGACACGATCAGCCGCATGCCGCGCCGCCTGCGGGTGGCGGTCAGCACGTCGATGCCCTCCGCCAAATCGGGCGCGTCGGGTACAGCCTGCCCGCGCGGCGCGTCCATCAGCGAGTGCAGCAGCCCGTACAGCGCGGGCCGCCCGGTGCGCGCCGGCATCCGGTGCACGAACTCGTCGTGCAGCACCAGCGCCCCGAACCGGTCGCCCATCCGGCTGGACAGGAACCCGATCGCGCCCACCGCGGCCACCACCAGGTCGCGCTTGTCGGTGTCGGCGGTGCCGAAGTCCATGCTGGGCGACAGGTCGGCCAGCGCCCACGTCTCCAGCTCCCGGTCCGCGATCAGGTCGCGGACGTGCGGCACGGTCGTGCGGGCGGTGACCGCCCAGTCCATCCGCCGCACGTCGTCCTCGCCGGGCACGTAGAGGCGGCTGTCGCCGGCCTCGCTGCCAGTCCCCGGCAGCAGCCCCAGATGGGCGCCGTGCAGCAGTCCGTCCAGCCGCCGGGTCACCGTCAGTTCCAGGCGCCGCAGCGCCTGCTCGGCTGTGTTCACCGGCCGCTCATCGATTCTGGTTCCACACGACGAGGGGCGGCGGTACGGCGTGCAGGATCTGCCTGACGACCTGTTCGGGATCGACGCCGTCGGCCAGCGCGTCGAAGGTGAGCATCAGCCGGTGCGACATCACGTCGACGGCCACGTCGCGTACGTCGTCGGGCAGCAGGTAGTCGCGGCCGCGCAGCAGGGCCAGGGCGCGCCCGGCGGCGACCAGGCCGAGCGTGGCGCGCGGGCTGACGCCGATCTCGATGGTGTCGGCCAGCTCGCCGAGCCCGTACTCGGCGGGCGAGCGGGTGGACATGACCAGCCGTACGACATAGTCGGCGACGAGCTGGTGGACCGAGACCTGCTCGGCCGCCTCCTGCAGCGCCATCAGCCGGTCGGGGTCCAGCACGCGGCCGGGCGTCGGCGGGGTGACGCTCATGCGGTGCAGGATCTCCAGTTCCTCGTGCGCGCTGGGGTGCGGGACCCGCACGCGGAACAGGAACCGGTCGCGCTGCACCTCGGGCAGCGGATAGACGCCTTCGGACTCGATCGGGTTCTGGGTGGCCAGCACGATGAACGGCCTGGGCAGCGGGTGCGTGATCCCGGCCAGGGTGACCTGGCGTTCGGCCATCACCTCCAGCAGCGCCGACTGGACCTTGGCGGGGGCGCGGTTGATCTCGTCGGCGAGCAGGAAGTTGACGAACACCGGACCCAGTTCGACGTCGAACTTCTCATTGGACGGATGGAAGACGCGGGTGCCGACGATGTCGCTCGGCACCAGGTCGGGCGTGAACTGGATCCGGGCGAACGTGCCGCCCACCACGGTGGCCAAGGTGGCGGCGGCGAGGGTCTTGGCGACGCCCGGCACTCCTTCCAGCAGGCAGTGACCGCGGGCCAGCAGGGCGACGATCAACCTCTCGACCATGTGATCCTGGCCGACGATGACCCGCCGGACCTCGTCAATGGTCTGACGCAGCACAGCGGCATCGGTTTCGTCTGGCACATCTTCGGCGACGCTCATGACGCCATTCCACCAAACGTCCCGCAAACGTGCACGGTGCCGGTCTGTGCTTTCATGGCAAACGTGGCCAGTCCGCTGCAGTACGGAGATCCGCCCCGGCTGGGGCCGTTCGTGGTGCAGGCCCGCCTGCACTCCGCGCCGGCCGGTTTCGTCTACCTCGGTCAGGGACCGGACGGGCGCGCCGTCTCGCTGGGCCTCCTGACCCGCGGCGCCGCCTTCGACGCCGCCGCCCGCGAACGGTTCGTGACCGCGGTGCGCGAGGCCGCGCCCGCGCGCGGCTGGCTCGGCCGGGCCTCCAGGACGCGCGCCGCCGTGCTGGACGGCGTGCCGGAGGTGCTGTCGATGGAGACCGGCACGGCGCCCTGGGTGGCCGTGCCGTACGTGCCGGGCCGGCCGGGGGCCGAGTGGTTCCTGGAGCCGGTGATGGTCGGCGGCACGTTCATCGGGCAGGCGCACGGCCCGGACTTCGTGCCGTACTGGCTGACCGACCGCGCGCCCGCCCTGCCGGGCGCGCCGATCGGGCGCCGGCCGCTCACCGAGACGCGCCGGCGGGTGCTGCTGGCCGCCATGGCACTGGCCGTGCTGTTGCTGCTCGGTACGGTGATCGCGCTGCTGCTGATCATGGGCAGGGAGGACGAGGAGCCGCTGCCCAGGCCACTGCCGCCGACGAACTTCCAGCCGACCGCGCCCCCGACGCCGGCCACGCCGGAGCCGCAGCAGCCGTCGCCCAGCCAGACGCCGTCGCCGAGCAGGAGCGGGCAGGTCACGCCGGGGCCGTCGCCGGGTGAGGACTCGGGAGATGGCTCGCCGCTCTGATTTCGCGGTTTTCGGCTTGAGTCTCACGTCGCGTGAGGTTCTAGCGTCCGTGGACATGGAGTTCATCGTTCACGACACGCTCACGTCCATGGCCGAGCTGCTGGAGCAGCCGCTGGAGCGGCGTCCCGGCCTGCTGCGCGAGCTGCTCGCGCCCATCCGCCCGGCCATTCCGATGCCGGGCGACATCGTCGACATCCATCACCAGGGGCCCGGCTTCCGGGTGGACGCCGAGGACCCGCGTTACCTGCCCGCGATCCGCGCCATGATCGAGGCGGACGTGCTGGGGCAGGTCGAGCGGGAGCTGCACCGGGCCGCCGACCGGCTGGCCGGTCTCAAGCTGCCCGGCTCGCTGCAGGTGGTGTTCGTGCTGGGAAATCCCGACGACGAGCACCTGATGAAGGTCACGGGCGGCTACTACGGGATGGGAGGTTCGCCCGGTCTGCTGTACCTGCTCGGCTGGCCGACGGAGGAGACGATCGGCAGGATCGCGCACTGCGCCGTCCACGAGTTCCACCACCAGGCGCGGTACGCCAACGTGCCCTGGCGTCCCTTTGTGGGGGAGCATGTGGTCTCCGAGGGGCTGGCGGAGGCGTTCGTACGGGAGCTGTCGGGGGCCGAGGCCATGGGGCCGTGGTCGTCGATGGTCACCGGCGCGGAACTGGACCGGGCCCACGCGAAGATCATGGCCGACTTCGATCTGGAGGGCATGCACCTCACGTCCGCGTACGTGCTGGGGGACACCACCGTGGCGCGGTATGGGCAGGAGCCTCGCGGCATTCCCGACATGGCGGGATATGCGGTGGGGTTGCGGCTGGTGGACGAGCACCTGGCCGCCACCGGCATGACGGTCGCCGAGAGCACGACGTTGCCGGTGTCGCAGATCGTACGGCGGGGTGTATCAGCGAGGTGAGACGAAGCCCGACTCGTAGGCGGCGATCACGGCCTGGGTGCGGTCCCGCGCGCCCAGCTTGGTCAGCACGTTGCCGACGTGCGTCTTGACGGTCTCCTGGCTGACGACCAGTTCGGTGGCGATCTCGCCGTTGGACAGCCCCCTGGTCATCAGCCGCAGCACGTCGCCCTCGCGGCCCGTCAGCCGGCCGATGCCGGGCATCTCTGACGGCCGGGCGCCGGGCGACCTGCGCCCGGCCAGTGTCCGGATCGCCGCTGGGAACAGCAGCGACTCCCCGGCCGCCACCAGTTTGATCGCGTGGACCAGCTCGTCGGGCCTGGTCCGCTTGAGCAGGAACCCGCTGGCGCCCGCCCGCAGCGCCTCATAGACGTGGTCGTCGTTCTCGAACGTGGTGACCACCAGCACCTTGGGCGGCTCGTCCATGGCCACCAGCCGCCGGGTGGCCTGGATGCCGTCCACGGCGGGCATGCGTACGTCCATCAGCACCACATCGGGCCGCTCCCGGCGCACCACGGGCACCACCTCGGCGCCGTCGGTGGCCTCACCGACCACGCTCAGCCCGGGCTCGGCGTCGATGATGACGCGCAGACCGGCCCGGATGAGGCCCTCGTCGTCGGCGATCACGACCTTTAGCGTCATGAGCCCGACCGTAGCGGCAGGCGTACCCATACGCGCCAGCCGCCCTCCACCGGGCCCGCCTCCAGATCGCCGCGGAGGAGCCGAACACGCTCTCGCATGCCCGTCACCCCCCGGCCACCCGCCCGGTCGCCCGGCTGTGTGTCGTTCGCGCCGGTCTCGTTGGTGATCTCCAGTCTCAGGTCGTCCTCCCGCACGGCGACGGCCAGCCGTACCGGCCCCTGACCGTGTTTGAGCGCGTTGGTCAGCGCCTCCTGCACGATCCGGTAGGCCTCCCTGGAGACCACGGCGGGCACAACGGTCAGGTCGCCCACCTGGCGCCGCACCTCGGCGCCGGAGGCGGCGGCCAGGTCGCCGAGATCGGCCAGCGTCGCCTGCGGCGGGCCGGCCTCAGGGGAGGGGTCGCCGTCGCGCAGGACGCCGAGGACGTGGTCGAGGTCGTCGAGGGCGGCGCGGGCCGACTGCTCGATGGCCGCCAGAGCGGTCCTGGCCGTCTCCGGATCGCGGTCGAGCACCCGCCCGGCCGCGGCGGCCTGCAGGGTGACGACGCTCAGCGCGTGGCCGACGGAGTCGTGCAGCTCGCGGGCCAGCCGGTTGCGCTCGGCCAGCGTACGGGCCTGACGCTCGGCCGCGGCCAGCCGTTCGCCGGGGGTGGGGCCGAGCAGCACGGGGGCGAGCCGGGCCAGCAGCGCGCCCGCGCCGGCCGCGAACAGCACCACCGCCCCCAGCACGGCCAGCCCGATCGGCGGCCAGCGCAGCGCCGCCCAGCCCGGCTCGACCACGATCCCCAGCATGGGCTCGGGCCCGCCGACGAACGGCACCGCGAAGGTGAAGACCGTGAACGGAATCCCGGCCAGCGTGCACCCGCTCACCAGGCCGCCGACGCCCAGGTGAAGGGTGTACCAGGCGGCTGTGCGCCACCGTTCCTGCCACGACCGGCGCGCCTGTCTGGGCGGCGTCTCCACGTGCGCGCCGAGCAACCCCTGGGCGGCGCTCACCTCCAGCGCCCGCACCGGCAGGAACAGCCCGGTCACCGCCACCACCGGCAGCACCGCCACGAACACCCCGAGCTGGATGGGCAGCAGGAAATTGGCCGACTGGCCCTGGAGCAGGCCCGCTGTCAGAACCCCGGTCATCATGTACGGCATCAGCAGCGCGCCGCCGAGGATCAGGCACGCCCATCGCCGGGGCAGGTTCCATCTCACATTCGTGATTGTATGTCGACGGTTATTCGCTCACGGTGGAATGCGCCTTTAGAGAAATGCGCCCCCAGCGAAAAGGAGCTGGAATTCGCGCGGCCCGGGTCTAGCGTCTTGAATAGCTCGAGAGAAAGGCGATTCCATGACGGAGACCCTGCGTACCGGCTGGCCTGACCAGCTCGGCCAGCGCTTGCTGAAGGAGCGCATACTTGTTCTCGGCCAGGAGGTCGACGACGAGATATGCAATCGGCTGTGCGGTGAGCTGCTTTTGCTGGCGGCCGAGGATCCGCACCGGGATATTACGCTTTACATAAATTCGCCCGGCGGGTCGGTGACCGCGGGGATGGCTCTGTACGACATGATGCAGTTCGTCCCGTGCGACGTGGCGACGGTGGCCATGGGCTTCGCCGCCTCCATGGGGCAACTGCTGCTGTGCGCGGGCACCCCCGGCAAGCGCTACGCGCTGCCCAACGCGCGGATCGTCATGCACCAGCCGCTCGGCGGCATCGGCGGCTCGGCCAGCGACATCCAGATCCAGGCGGAGAATCTGCTCTACACCAAGCGCAGGCTGGCCGAGATCACCGCCCAGCACACCGGCCGGCCGCTGGAGCAGATCCAGGCCGACTCCGACCGCGACCGCTGGTTCACCGCGCAGGAGGCGCTCGACTACGGATTCGTCGACCACCTGGCCGAGGGGATGAACTGACATGAGCGGACGTTACGTGCTGCCCTCGTTCACCGAGCGCACCTCTTATGGCATGAAGGAGATGAGCCCGTACAACAAGCTGTTCGAGGACCGGGTCATCTTCCTGGGCACGCCGATCGACGACACGAGCGCCAACGACGTTATGGCGCAGCTTCTGACGCTGGAGTCGCTCGACCCCGACCAGGACATCAACATGTACATCAATTCGCCGGGCGGCTCGTTCACCTCGATGACGGCGATCTACGACACGATGCAGTACGTCCGGCCGGAGATCCACACCGTCTGCATCGGCGAGGCGTCCTCGGCCGCCGCGGTCCTGCTGGCGGCGGGCACGCCGGGCAAGCGCGCCGCCCTGCCGCACGCCCGCGTCCTGCTGCACCAGCCCGCGACCGAGGGCGGCCGGGGCCAGTCGAGCGACATGGAGATCCACGCCAGGGAGATCCTGCGGATGCGCGACCAGCAGGAGTTCATGCTGGCCAGGCACACGGGCAAGACGGAGCTGGAGATCAGGAAGGACATCGAGCGGGACCGGATCTTCACGGCCGAGCAGGCGCGCTCCTACAACCTGATCGACGACATCTACGCCTCCAGAAAGCGCACACTGACCGCCGCCCGCTAGCGCCGGGCGGCGACGAAGACCTGCGGGGGCGGCCGCGCCATGAGGTCGGCCGCTCCCGGCAGGCCGGCGTGTTGGTGGTAAGGGGCATACCGCCTGTTTGGTTGTGATGGTGCGACATATACGCTCTTGGCGGTTCTCGGGGGAAATCGGGGGAGTGGCGTGCCGCTGGAGCATGTGGTGCTGGTGTTGGCGGCTGCCCTCTGTGCGGGCTGGGTCGACGCCGTCGTGGGTGGGGGCGGACTGGTGCAGTTACCCGCGGTGATGGTGACGGGCATTCCGCCCGTGCAGGCGATGGCCACCAACAAGCTCTCCTCCGTCTTCGGCACCGCCTCGGCCGCCGTGACCTACACGCGTACCACCAAGGTGGACCGGGCGGTCGCGCTGCCCGGCGTGGGACTGGCCGTGGTCAGCGCCGGGCTGGGGGCCGTGGCCGCGGCGGCGATCTCGGCCGAGGTGCTGCGCCCGGCCGTGATGGCGGTGCTGGTGGGCGTGGCCGCGTTCGTGACGCTGCGCCCGGCGCTGGGCTCGGTGCCGCAACCCCATCTGCGGACGAACGGCCGGGTCGTCGCGGCCGTGACGATCGCGGGCGTGGGCGTCGCCTTCTACGACGGCATCATGGGCCCGGGGACGGGCACGTTCCTGATCATCGCGTTCACCACGATCCTCGGGCTCGACTTCGTGTCCGCCTCCGCCTCGGCGAAGATCATCAATACCGGCACCAATCTGGGCGCGCTGTTCGTGTTCGCCTGGCAGGGGCACGTGCTGTGGGGGCTGGGCCTGGGGATGGCCGTCTGCAACGTGGCGGGCGCGCAGGTGGGCGTCCGCATGGCGCTCAAGCGCGGCACGGGCTTCGTCCGCGTCGTGCTGCTGTGCGTGGTGGTGGCCATGGTGATCAGGCTGGGCTGGCAGCAGTTCGGCTAGGTGCCGACAGGCTCGGCCGTACGGGGGCGCAGCGCGGTGGCGGCCAGCGCCACGAAGGCGGCCAGCAGCGCCGGTACGCCCAGCGCCCGCGGCAGCCCGGACAGCTCCGCGAGCCCCCCGATGAGCACGGGCCCGGACAGGAACCCCAGATAGCCGATGCTCGCCACCCGCGCGAGGGCCCGCCCCGCGAACGCCGGATCACGGTGCCCGGCGGCGGAGAACACCTGCGGCACGATGCACGACAACCCCGCCCCGAAGCACCCGAACCCGGCCACGCCCGCAACCGGATGCCCGACCGTCAGCGCCAGTCCCAGCCCGGCGGTGGCCAGCAGCCCGCACCCGCGCACCAGCGCCACCGGCCCGAAGCGGACCGCCAGCCGGTCCCCGGCCAGGCGCCCGGCCGTCATCATGATGGAGAACGCGGCATAGCCCGCCGCCGCGAACCCCGCGGACGCGGCCAGGTCCTCTCGCAGGTAGACCGAGCTCCAGTCGGCCGCCGCCCCCTCACCCACCAGGCAGCAGAAGGCCAGCACGCCGAGGAAGAGGACCCCCTTGGGCAGCCCCGGCCGTACCCCGTCCTCCGAGGTCACCGGCGCGGGCCGGGAGCGCAGCGCCCAGGACGCCGCCCACGCGGCCAGCAGCGCGACCACCACGCCCACTGACAGGAACGTGGCGGCGGGGGAGAGCGCCAGATGCGCGAACAGCCCTCCGGCGGCCGCGCCCGCGAACCCGCCGATGCTGAACACCGCGTGGAACGACGACATGATCGGCCGCCCCCACGCCCGCTCCACCTCCACCGCGTTGGCGTTCATCGAGACGTCCAGCACCCCGTGGACCACGCCGAACCCGAACAGCGCGGCGGCCAGCGCGCCCAGGTTCACGGCGTAGGCGGGCAGGACGAGCACCACCCCCTGCAGCAGCGCGGCGGGGATCATGACGCGGCTGCTGCCGTAGCGGTCGACCAGGCGGCCGACCGCCTGCATGCCCACCACCGCCCCGGCGGCGATGGCCAGCAGCGCCAGGCTCAGCCGCCCGTCGCTCAGCCCGAGGTCCTGCTTGATGGCCGGTATCCGGGCCGTCCAGGTGCCGATGGCGGCCCCGGCGAGGAAGAACAGCAGGTAGACGGCGACCCGGGCGCGGTTCACCGGGCTTCCTGGACGAGACGGACGGTGACCCCGGCGGCGAGCAGGGCGTCGTGCTGTTCGCGCGGGATGCCGGCGTCGGTCACCACCACGTCGAGCCGCGAGATCGGGCAGACCGCGCCGAACGCCGTCCTGGCGAACTTGCCCGAGTCGCACGCCACGATCACCCGCCTGGCCGCGGCGATGGCGGCCTGCTTGACGGCCACCTCCGGCAGGTCGTGGGCGGTCAGCCCGTGCTCGGCCGAAAGGCCGCAGCAGCCGATCACCGCCGTGTCGAAGCGCAGGGCCTTGATGGAGGTCTCGGTCAGGGGGCCCATGAAGTTCAGCTCACCTTGGCGTACCTCTCCGCCGGGAAGCACCAGCCGTACGCGCGGCGCCGCGGTCAGCAGCGACACCGACTGGAGCGCCAGCGGGAGCACGGTCACCCGGCGGTCCAGCAGCGCGCGCGCCACCTCCAGCGCGGTCGTGCCGCCGTCGAGCAGCACCGCCTCGCCGTCGGCGATCAGCCCGGCCACCTCGGCGCCGATCCGCTGCTTGGCGTCGACCGCCTCGTGCTCCCGCACGCCGAACGGCGGCTCCTCGCCGCGCAGCAGCAGCGACAGCGCGCCGCCCCGGACCCTGCGCACCACCCCCTGCTGGGCCAGTTCGTCCAGGTCGCGGCGGATGGTCATCTCCGACACGCCGTGCTCGGCGGCCAGCTCGGCGACCGAGACGCTGTCGTGGGTGCGAAGGGTGTTCATGATGGCCAGCAAACGTTCCATGTGTTCATACAAACATGACTCATGTGCGCAATACAATGGGGGCATGCGCGCCAGCCGTCTGCTCTCCCTTCTGCTGCTCCTTCAGGCGCGCGGCCGGATGACCGCCACCGACCTGGCCGCGGAGCTGGAGGTGTCGGTCAGGACCGTCTATCGCGACGTCGAGGCGCTGTCGGCCGCCGGGGTCCCGGTCTACGCCGACCGCGGCCCGGCGGGCGGCTACCAGTTGCTCGACGGCTACCGCACCCGGCTGACCGGGCTGACGGCCGAGGAGGCGTCGTCGCTGTTCCTGGCCGGGCTGCCGGGGCCCGCGGCCGAGCTGGGGCTGTCCGAGGTGGTGGCGAGCGCGGAGCTGAAGCTGCTGGCCGCGCTGCCGCCCGAGCCGCGCTCGCACGCCTCGCGGATGCGCGAGCGCTTCCTGATGGACGTGCCCGGCTGGTACCGCGACGCCGACGACGTGCCGCACCTCAGCGAGGTGGCCGAGGGGGTGTGGACGCAGCGGCGGCTGCGGATGACCTACCGGCGCTGGGGCAAGCAGGAGGTCGAGCGGGTGGTGAACCCGTACGGGCTCGTGCTCAAAGGCGGCTCGTGGTACATGGTCGCCGCCCCCGCCGGAGCGACGCCGCGTACGTACCGGGTCGCGCGCATCCTGGCGCTGGAGACCCTGCCGGGCGGCTTCGACCGGCCCGAGGGCTTCGACCTCGGCGGCTTCTGGCGCGACTATTCACGCGAGTTCCGCGAGCGCATGTACACCGCCGAGGCCGTCATCAAGATCGCCCCCGGCACGGACAGCCTGCTCGCCTACACGATGGGCAACGACGTCGTCGCGGCCGCGCTGGCCGAGGGTGTCGAGCCCGACGCCGAGGGCTGGCGCACGCTCACCGTTCCGATCGAGTCGATCACGCACGCCCGGTGGCTGCTGCTTCGGCTCGGGGCGAGCGTCGAGGTGCTGGGACCGCCCGAGCTGCGCGCGCTGATGGCCGAGGCCGTCGCGGAGCTCGGAAAAATCTACGGCTAAATCCGGGCGATTCTGCCACGATGCCCCGCATGTATCTCATCGCATTCATTGGCGCGTGCATCCTGGTGGCGATGGTTCCCGGGGTCAGCACCGCGATCATCCTCAGACAGACGCTGCGGGCCGGGCGCGGCTCCGGCCTGGCCGCCACCCTGGGCAACGAGACCGGCATCCTGATGTGGGGGCTGGCCGCCGCGTTCGGCCTGTCGGCGCTGGTGCTGGCCTCGCAGGTGGCCTACGACGTGATGCGCGTCACGGGCGCGGTCCTGCTGGTCGTGATGGGGGCGCAGTCGCTCTGGCAGGCGCGCAAGGGTTCGCCGCCGGTCGAGGGGGTCGCGGTCAGTGGCCGGCGCAGGTCGTACCTGGCCGGGTTCGGGACCTGCCTGGCCAACCCGAAGGCGGCGGTGTTCGCGATGTCGTTCCTGCCGCAGTTCGTACCGCGGGGGCAGGATGTCCCGCTCACCCTCGTCACGCTCGCCGTCGTCTGGGTGCTCGTGGACCTGCTCTGGTACGGCCTGCTCATCTGGACCGTCGCCAAGGCCAAGGCGTTCCTCGGCCGCCCGGTCGTCAGGCGGCGGCTGGAGCAGATCTCCGGTGTCGTCCTCATCGGGCTCGGCCTGAGGCTCGTCCTGGACTCGCGATGAGCGGCCGCTGGACTACGTTGGGGGGATGACGAACGACCTGGCGACCCTGATGCGGCAGGCGCAGGACGAGGATCCGCTGCGAGCCCTGCAGGCGACCACCGCGTTGCGGCACGAGCTCGAACGCATGGAGGCGGTCCAGGTACGCCGGGCCAGAGTGGCCGGGCTGCCGTGGGCGCAGATCGCTCATGCGATCGGGGTGAGCAAACAGGCCGTGCACAAGAAGTACGGCCGGGGCTAGCCTGCGGCGAGCGCTCGGGTGCCGGAGCTCGGTCGTCAGCGCTCGCGCCACTCGGCGAGCAGCCGGGGCAGCCCTCGCTCCACGAACGCGAAGTAGTCGCGCATCCTGGCCAGGTTCGCGCCGGCGGTGGTGTCGTCGCCGCCGACCGCCTCGACCGCGGCCGACGCCTCGTCGGTGATCTGCCGGAAGATCGGCATCTTGGCCAGCGTGAGCTCATACCAGGCGTCGTCGGGCAGGCGGTAGACGTCACGGCGGGAGCCGGGCACCGGCTCCCGTACCACCAGGTGCATCTGCGTGAGCAGGCGCACCGCGCCGGAGATGGCGGCCGGACTGACGCCGAGCCGCTCGCCGAGCTCGGCGGCGGTCAGCGTCCGCTCCTCGGCCGCCATCATCGTGAACAGCACGCGCGCGGCCATGGGCGGCAGCCCCCAGTCGGAGAAGATCCGCGCCATCCGCTCGACCGCGTGGCGCACGGCCTCCTCGTCACGAGTCACAGGCGGGATTCTACGGGCTTCACAAACGCGCGAAACTCTCGGCGAACCATCTCAGCGCGATCTGCCAGGAATAGCCCCGGCGGATGCGCCCGGCCACGTCCGGCGGGAGCGTGTCGAGGCCGCGGTGCTCCAGCAGCACCTCGGTGCCGCCGTCGACCGCCGAGAACGCCACCTCGATCTCCATCTCGCCCTGGTCGTTGATCAGGTCGGCCCAGACCAGGCGCCGTGGCGGCTCCCAGACGAGGATCCGGCCGGTGTCGACGTGACCGCCATCGGACCACAGCTCGCGCAGGTAGCCACCCTCGAACCGGATGCCGACCGCGCGTGACGGGTCGACCCAGCTGTGGGGGCCGCGTACGTACCAGCCGTCGATCTCGTCGGTGAAGACCCGGAACGCGGTGGCCTGATCGACGGGGACGATGACGGCGGCCTGGACGGAGTTCATGGGGCAGTGCGTTCCACGTGGTCCTTGAACGAGCCGAGCTGCTCGGCCCAGAACGCCTGCACCTGGTCGAGCCACGCCTGAAGGGCGGTGAACGGCTCCTGGCGCAGCGTGTAGAGGCGCAGCCGGGCATCCTCGCCGCCCGCCTCCGCCTGGACCAGCCCGCCGGCCCGCAGCACTCGCAGATGCCTGCTCAGTGCGGGCGCGCTCATCTGGACGGCCTGCGCCAGCTCCCCGGCGGGGCGTGGGCCGGCGCGCAGCAGGTCGATCACCTTGCGCCGGGTGGGGTCGGCGAGGGCGGCCAACGTGGCATCCAGATCGTTGCTGTTCGCGTTAATTATTGCTCGCTTTCGTTATATGGTGATACTTAACGATAGCGGCAAATATTACGGAGGTCTGCACGTGGCTGTAGAGCTGGGTTACTACACGCTGTCCGTCGAGGACCTGGATCGGGCCGCCGCCTTCTACGGTGCGCTGTTCGGGTGGGAGTTCCGGCGCGAGCACGAAACGTACCTGCACGTGACGAACACCGCGGTGCCGATGGGCCTCACCGCCACCGGCCCCTCGTCGCAGCCGAACATGTACTACAGCGTCGGCGACGTCGACGTCGTGATCAAGCGGGTGCACGAACTCGGCGGCACGACGGGGGAGATCATCGAGAGCAAGTCGGGGCGAGGCTGCGCCTGCACCGACGACCAGGGCACGGAGATCAGCATCTGGCAGCCCGCACGCGGCTTCTGAGTGGTCCGGTCGGTCAGTCGGGCGCCTTCACCGTGGCGATACCGAGCGTGCTGGTCATCGGGAGGATTCCCGCCTCGAAGACGGCGCCCAGGACCGGCTGGATGAGCTGGGCCAGCCGGTCGGCGCGCTGCTCGCCGAACTGCCGCCACGGCTCGGCGGCCAGGACGTCGGTCATCCGCTCGACCTGGTCGCGCAGCTCCCGGCCCGCGTCGGTGGCCTGGCCGGCGGCGTCGACCAGGCCGCGCCCGGCCAGCCGATCCTGCGCGGCGGCCCAATCGTCCTCGCTCCAGCCGCGCCCGGCGAAGTTGGCCGCCGGGGCGGCGCCGATCGCGGCGAAGGAGACCAGCGACTCGCACGGGTCCAGCTCCGCCGCCTGGAGCGCCACCAGGTGGCCGTCGCCGCGGTGCTCGCGCAGCAGGGTGGCGGCGTGCCAGAGCACCAGGTGCGGCTCGTCCGGCCAGGGCAGGTCCAGGTTGGCGGCGGCGAGCGGCCGTCCGGCCACCGTCACGCTCTCGGCCGCCTGCCTGGCCAGCTCCGCGGCCTCGGCGATCTGTCCTGCCTTGTCACCGAGCAGCGCCCGATAGGTGCGGTCAACGGCCCGGTGGCGAGCCTCCAGTACCTGCTCAGGGGTGGCGGTGTCCCAGACGGCCGGAACGTGTTCGGCGATCGTCTGAGGGCTGAAGCTGTAGTAGGTGGCGAAGGCCAGGTTCGTGCCCGCGTGGCCCAGCGGCGCGGTGCGGTAGGCGAAGTAGCTCGGCCAGCGCGACTCCACGTCATAGCCGATCGCCGCGGCTTCCTCGAAGGCCTGGGGGGAGAAGTACAGCGCCGCGTGGATCGGCTCCAACTGGTGCCACATGCGGCGGGCGACTCTGCCATCGATGGACATGCCAATTCCTCACTGTCTAGGTAAGCTATGACAGTGACGATAGACTCCTGGCGCATCACTGGTCAATCCCAAATAGACAGTTATGTTGGCCGGTGGGTGGAGCTCGCCGTCCTCCTGGTGAACGAACTGGCCGTGGGTGAGGTGCGCGGGCGCGACCTCGCGCCGCCGGCCGACGGGGCTTCGCGCCGCGCCGCCGTGCTCGGCGCCACGGCCCGCCTCGACCGGCCGCCCGCCGGATCCCTGATCGCCGCCGACGCCGACCGCCTGGCGGAGGTGGCCGCCGAGCTGCGGCCCGTGTTCGGCGGCGGCCCCGATTCCGTCGTTTCGCTCAACGCGCTGCTGGTGCGGCACGCGGCCGTCGCCAACCTGCACGGGGAGCCGCCCATCCTGACCTTCCACCAGCCGGACGCCTCGCTGGTCGACGCCTGGGCCGCCGACGCCGGCACCGCGCTGGCCATGGTGATCGGGGTGGGGCAGGGGGTTCGGCTCCGGTCGTGCGAGGCGGACGGGTGCGCGCTGGTCTTCTTCGACATGACGCGGAACACCTCGCGGCGCTTCTGCGGGCTGTCGTGCCAGAACCGCGCCAAGGCCAGCGCGTACCGTGCCCGGCGGCGGGCCTGAGCTCGGCGGTGCTCTATCGGCGGCCGAGGGCGAGGGGCAGCACGATGTGGTCCACGAGCCGCCGGGCCAGCTCGTGGTCGACGGGCTCACCGCTGACCAGTGCCCGGAAGAACAGCACCGCCGGGCCCACCTGCCACAGCAGGTCGGTGTCGGCGCTGCGCGACAGCTCGCCCCTGGCCCAGGCCCGCTCGAACACCTCCAGCGTCAACCGGCGGCGGCCGGCGATGTAGTTCTGCTGCACCGCGCGGGCCAGGTCGGCGTTGTGCAGGATCTCGCCGACCAGCCCGGCGACGACGTCACCCAGCCGGGCCAGCTCGCCCACCAGCGACTCCATCAGCGCGAGCAGATCGCTCCGCAACTCACCCGTGTCGGGGACGACCGGCTGGTCGGAGACGGCATTGACGAACGCCGCCACCACCAGCTCCGCCTTGGACGGCCAGCGCCGGTAGACGGTGTGCTTGCCCGCCTTCGCGCGTGCGGCGACCGCGTCGATGGTCAGCCGGTCGTAGCCGGTTTCGCGCAGCACATCGAGCACGACGCCGAGTAACTCGGCCTCGCGCGCCGGCCCGCCCCGTAAGGGCGTAACGGACATGACTCCCAGAGTAGGCGTCAGCGCTGCCAGACTGTCAGGTCCATGGTGATGTAGTCACTGGCCCCTCCGGATACCTTCGTCACCTTGACGAGACCGATCGTGTTCTCGGCGAAGACGCACACCAGTCGGCCCTTGGCCTGGTCGACGGCGTAGTACCCCAGGTACTTGGTGTTGTCGACGCACGCCTTGTAAGTGCCGGTCTGTCCGGTTTCGAGCACGGCCATCTTCTCCGCCTCGAGGCCGACGGCGCTGTAGCTGACGTCATCGTCGTTGCCCTCCCTCGGGTGGGTGGGGTCGTCGGTGAAGTTGACCGAGTAGTAGATGGTCACATCGATGCCCTTGTACGTGCCGAGCAGCGTGCCCGCCTTCGCCCCGGCCACCGAGCCCTCGGTCGCCGTGCCTGCGGGGCTCGGCGTGGTCTGCGCGGTCTCGGTCTCGGGGGAGGCATCGGTGGTGGGCCTGCTCGCGGGCGCCTGTTCGGTGACCGTGACGGTCGCGGCGGGCTTGGCGATCGGGGTGCCGACGGCGGGGCCCTGGTCGAGCAGCACGGCTGTGGCCGCGCCCGCGATCAGCGCGGCGCCCGCGGCGGCGCCCGCCACGACACCCAACCCGAACGTCCTGCGTGAGCGGGCCGGGGGAGGAGAGGGCGGGGCCGCGTAGCCGGGCAGGGAGTGCGTGAGCTCCGGTGGCAGCCACTCCGGCCCCGTCTGCCCGTACCGTTCGAGCTCGGTCACCAGGGCGCGGGGCGTCGGCCGGTGCGCCGGATCCTTGGCCAGGCAGCGGGCGATCACCTCGCGCAACTCCGGCGGGCAGCCGTCGAGCTGAGGCTCGTCATGCACCACCCGGTAGAGCACCGCCGGGTCAGGGCCCTCTCCGAACGGTGTGCGGCCGGTCGCCGCGAACAGCGCCAGACCGCCGAGCGCGAACATGTCGACCGGCGGCGCGGCCGGGTGCCCGAGCGCCTGCTCGGGAGCCATGAACAGCGGCGTGCCGATGCGGATGCCGGTGCCGGTCAGCGGGGTCGCGTCGACGGCCTTGGCGATGCCGAAGTCGATGACGCGGGGGCCGTCGGGGGACAGCAGCACGTTCGACGGTTTGAGATCGCGGTGGACCACCTGGACGGCATGGATGGCCTGGAGCGCCTCGGCCACCCCGCAGACCATGGTCAGCACCGTGCGGGGAGGGAGCGGGCCGTGCCGGCCGACGGCCTTGTCGAGTGAGGGCCCGGGCACGTAGGCGGTGGCCAGCCAGGGCGTCTGGGACCGGGGATCGGCGTCGACGACGGGCGCGGTGTAGAGACTCTGCACCCGCTCGACCGCGGCGACCTCCTGCTGGAAGCGCCGCCGGAACTCCGGATCCCCGGTGAACTCGGCGCGGATCACCTTGATGGCCAGGCGCCTGCCGCTCTGGGTGCGGGCGAGGTAGACCTGCCCCATTCCGCCCGCTCCCAGCCGCGCCACCAGGCGGTAGCCGCCGATCTCGGGAGGGTCCTCAGGGGCGAGTGGTGTGAAGGGGGGATTCACCACCGCACTTTACCATGGTAGTAAATCTACAATGTAAAGGAGCGCGGATTGCCAACACATCTTCGCGAAGAACTCTTTGCGAAGATATGTTGGCAATCTATGGTGAGGGCATGACGTCAGTCGTAGTCCTCGATGCCAAGGGCCTGCGCGCCCTCGCCCACCCGGTGCGGGTGGAGCTCGTCCAACTGCTGCGTAAGTACGGCCCCTCGACGGCCACCCGCCTGGCCGAGCGCCTCAGCGTCAACTCCGGTACGGCCAGCTACCACCTGCGCAGGCTGGCGGCGGCGGGCTTCGTCGAGGAGGACACCGAACGCGGAAACGCCCGCGAGCGGTGGTGGCGTTCTGTGCACCAGGTGACCCGGCTGGCCGACAGCGAACTGGCCAGGCAGGAGCCCGAGGCCGTGCTGACATACCTGCGGTCTGTGGCGGCCGCGCACAGCCTGCTGACACAGCGCGCGCTGAACGAACTGCAGACCATGCCCCGGCCCTGGTACGACGAGCTGGACATCAGCCACTGGGCGCTGCGCCTCACCCTGGAGGAGGCCGGACGGCTGCACGAAGAGCTGCGGGCCGTGGTCGACCGCTACCGGCGCGACGGCCCCGAGGACGCGTCCGCCGAGGGCGCCGAGCGGGTGTCGCTGGTCATGCACCTGCTGCCGGAACCGGACGCATCGGAGCCGGACGTATCCGAATCGGACCTGCCATGACCGGCCGTCCTGTGACCGGCGTCCTGTGATCGGCCGTCCTGTGACCGGGCGGTCCTTACGCCCGCTGGCCGGGGTGCTGGCGGCCTTGGCCATGTCATTGACCGGCACTCGGGTGTCGGCCATCGCGTTGCCGTGGTTCGTGCTCGTCACGACCGGCAGCGCCACCATGACCGGGCTCGTGGCCTTCTGCGAGATGGCGCCGTATGTCCTGGTCAAGCTCTTCCTGGGGCCGCTGGCCGACCACCTGGGGCCGCGCCGGGTCTCGTGGGCCTCCGATGTGGTGAGCGCCGCCGGAGCCGGGGCCGTGGCTCTGCTGCACGCTCTCGGTCTGCTGGCCTTCCCGGTGTTGCTCGGGCTGGTGGCGCTGATCGGCGCGGCTCGTGGGCCCGGGGACCTGGCCAAGGAGATCATGGTGCCGGAGGCGGCCGAGCGCGGCCGGATCCCACTGGAGCGGGCCGCAGCGCTGTCGGGCGTGACGGAACGGCTGGCCGCCACCGTGGGTCCGGCGATGGGCGGGGCGCTGGTGGCACTGGCCGGCCCACTGGCGGGCCTGGCGGCCAGCGGGGCCTGCTTCGCGCTCGGCTCCGCCGTCATCGTGTGGGCACTGCCACGCGCCCGTACACCAGACGCGGGTCGCCCGGCCCCTGCCCGGGCGTCAACCGAGGGCCCACTTGCCGCCCAGACGTCACCCAAAACCGTTCAGGCGTCGGCCAAAGGCGCGGTCACCGTTCAGGCGTCACCCCAAGGCGCGGTCCCCGTTCAGGCGTCGGCCGAGGGTGTGGTCCCTCTCCAGACGGCGGACCATGGCCCGGGTCGCGATTCAGCGGGTGGTGCGGGGGAGCGGGCCGGCTACTGGCGGCGTTTCGCCGAGGGGATCGGGTTTCTGCGTGGCGAGCCGATACTGCTGGCCCTCGCCCTCATGGTCGCCGTGACGAACCTGCTGGACGCGGCGTTCGCCCAGGTGCTGGTGCCGGTGTGGGCCAGGGAGTCCGGCCACGGCCCGGCCGTGATCGGGCTGAACAGCAGCGTGATGGGGCTGGCGGCGGTCGGCGGGAGCCTGGTGGCCGCCGCGGTGGCGCATCGGATGCGGCGGCGGGTGGTGTTCTTCGTGGCCTTTCTGCTGGCGGGCCCGCCGCGGTTCCTGGTCCTGGCGATGGACGCGCCGGTGTGGGTGATCGTGATCGTGTTCGCGATGAGCGGGCTCAGCGGAGGGCTCATCAACCCGATTCTGGGCGCGATCTTCTTCGAGCGGGTGCCGCGACGGCTGCTCGGCCGGGTCAACGCGCTGACGGACTCGCTGGCGTGGGCCGGGATTCCGGTGGGCGGTCTCATCGCCGGTGCGGCGGTGGCCGCCGCCGGGTTGTCGCCGGTGCTGGTCGCATGCGGGGCGACCTACTTCCTCACCATCGGGCTGACCGGGTTGCGCAGGGAATGGCGGGAAATGGACCGGTCGCGTGGCGGGGGATCGCCTGCGGTGTCGGCGTCAGTGGACCGGTCGCGTGGCGAGGAATCGCCTGCAGTGTCGGCGTCAATGGATCGGTCGCGTGGCGAGGGCCCGCCTGCGGCGTCGGCGTCAATGGACCAGCCGGGCCGTGTGGAACCACCACCGCTGCGAGCACGGCCGCGAGGGGCGGATCGCTCAGGTGGTGCTGCGGGCGGGCAGCATGGCGGCGATCTCGCCGGCCAGGGTCGGATCGGCCGCGAACGCCTCGAGGATGGCCAGCCGTAACGCCAGATCGTCGCCGGAGTGGGCCGCCACCTGCTCGATCGCCCTCCTGGAGCCGGCGTCACCCCGCCCGAAGATCCGCTGCAGGATGCGGGTCCCGCGGGCGACGTTCGACCCGGCCGCGAGCTCGTTGGTCTTGGCGAGTACGGCACCGCCATAGGCGCCGATCGCCTCAGTGACATAGGGCATGACGTCGTCCGCGATGTCCACGGATACCTCCATGGGGACCTGCCGGGGGATGAAGGCGATGCTAGCCCCGAGAGCTTGTCCGGCGAGCACTAATCTGTGGACGTGTCCTCCTACCTCACCCTCAGCGCCGCCATCGAGCACGAGACGGAGGCCCGCCGCTCCCGCTTCGTCTGCGCGGTCGCCCAGGCGAGGACACCCGCGGAAGCCTCGGCCTTCATCGCCGAACGCCGCCACCTGCACCCGAACGCCTCCCACAACTGCACGGCCTACGTCATCGGCGACGACCGCAAGGGCGACGACGACGGCGAACCAGGCGGCACAGCAGGCACGCCGATGCTCCAGGCGCTCACGGGAAGAGGCTTCAACGACGTGGTAGCGGTGGTGACCCGCTACTTCGGCGGCATCCTCCTGGGCGCCGGCGGCCTGGTGCGCGCCTACAGCTCAGCGGTAACGGAAACCCTGGACCAAGCTGAACCAACCAGGATGATCCCGGCAACCCTCATCGAAGTAACAGTCGCCCACGACCAGGCAGGCCGCATAGAGAACGACCTGAGGGCATCAAAACACCCGATAAAGGACGTGTCCTATGGCAGCAAGGTCGTCTTCACGGTAGCGGTGTCAGACGACGAGACGGCGACCTTCACAGACTGGCTGGCAACCCTCACGGCAGGCAGAGCCCAGGTGACTCCGGGCAACAGAATCCACGTGGAAGGCTAAGAACACGGCCGTAACGGCGCCCGACCCCGTGCGGGCTCAGCGACCGTGTCCCTGGAGGCCCTCAGCCACGTACGGCGACTGGGCCCTCCCGTGCTGTGCCGTAAACACAAAAAGGTTTCTCAAGCGCATGCGGCCGTGTCCCTGGAGGCCCTCAGCCATGTACGGCGACTGGGCCCTCCCGTGCTTGCCGTAACGTAAAAAATCATCCCTCCAGCGCATACTGCATGACGCGAAACTTCGCTTGCGCCTCGGCGAGTTCGGAGGCCGGGTCGGAGTCGCCCATGATGCCGCCGCCCGCGAACAGCCGGGCCCGGCGGCCGCGGACGATCCCCGACCGCAGCGCGATCCCCCACTCGCCGTCCCCGTGAGCGTCGATCCACCCGACGGGCCCCGCGTACCCCGCGCGATCCATCCCCTCCAGCTCCCGGATCACCTTGATGGCGGTGTCGGTGGGCGTGCCGCCCACCGCCGCGGTCGGGTGCATGGCGGCGACCACGTCGAGCACCGACGCGCCGTCTGCCAGGCGACCCGTGACGTGACTGGCCAGATGCTGGACGTTGGGCAGCGTGAGCAGTTCGGGCTCGTCGGGGGTCTGCAGCGACGAGCACAGCGGGGCGAGCGTCTCGCGTACGGACGCGATGGCGCACTCGTGCTCGTGCCGGTCCTTGGCCGAGGCGAGCAGCGCGGCGCCGCGCGCCAGGTCGTCGGCCGGGCCGCTGCCGCGCGGCGTGGTGCCGGCCAGGACGAGCGACTCGATCTCCTGGCCGGTGCGCCGGATGAGCAGCTCGGGGGTGGCGCCGACGAGGCCGGCGACGGAGAAGGTGTAGCACTCGGGATAGCGGTGCGCCAGGCGGCTGAGCAGCAGGCGTACGTCGATGGGATGCTCGGCCGTGGCGAGCAGGTCCCGGGCCAGGACGACCTTCTCCAGCTCGCCGTCGCGGATGCGCCGCGCGGCCTGGGCCACGACGTGCTCCCATTCGGGGGCGGACAGGCTGCCGTCGCCGTAGCTGATGCGGCCCGGATCGCGGATCGGGGTGAGGGGTTCGAGGCGCGCGTCGCCGATGGTGGTGAGCCAGGCGTGGCCGTTGCGCCGGGCGAGTACGGCCTGCGGGACGACGAGGACGGAGCCGGCGGCGTTCTCGTCGAAGGTGAAGGAGCCGAAGGCGACGGGCCCGACCCCGGGCGTGCCGGCGGGCCCGTCGAGGTAGGTGTCCATGCGGGCGTCGCCGAAGAGTTCGCCGAGCCACCGCCGGGCCCAGGCGAACCGGCCGGGACCTGCGGGAACATTCACACGAGCGGCCTCACCCCAGCCGACGAGTCCTTCGCCGTGCCTGATCCAGGCATAAGGGGCGGGGGTCCGGGGCAGGGAGGCCAGCAAGTTACCGGGGTCACCTATGGGGGTGGTGCGAACCGGTAGCGGGCGGGTGGTTCCGAGCGCGACACTCACCCAAGACACTCTATGCGGGAACTGAACACGTTCGACTGGGACCCCCGTGAATGACCGGTTACGGTCAACGAACCCAGAAAAAGTGGGAACTCGCATGATATTCGGAGTGGCCGCATCCGATCCGGCCTGTCAAGCGGCGATATGAACACGGTCCTGAGATGGCAGATGTTGCCTTGACGACATAGTCGGCCTCCTCGCCCATCCCTACCTTGGGCCGCATGATCACTCGTCTCGCGCCCGTCTGCGTCGCTGCGCTCGTTCTTCTCGGTTCCGGTACGGCCCAGGCCGCCTCGGCGGAGCCTGTCCCCGAGGTCATGGCGGCGTTGGGCGATTCGGTCTCGGCCGGGTTCAACGCGTGCGGCTGGTACGTCTCCTGCACCTCCCGCTCCTGGTCGGCGGGCGACAACGCCCAGGTGACCAGCCACTACCTGCGGCTGGCCGGGCTGAGCAGGTCGATCCTGGGGCACAACCGCAACTTCGCGGTGCCCGGGTCCACGAGCGCGGACCTGCTGGGGCAGGTGAGGCAGGCGGTGGAGGCCAAAGCGAGTTATGTCACAATCCTCATCGGCGCCCAGGACGCCTGCAAGCCGGCGGAGAAGGACATGACGCCCGTGCAGGTCTACCGGCAGCGGCTCGACGCGGCTCTGGCGGAGTTGCGGGCCGGGATGCCGGGCGTCCGGGTGTTCGTCGCCAGCATTCCGGACCTGCGCCGGTTGTGGCAGGTCGGCAAGGGCAACCCGCTGGCGCGCTCGTTCTGGACGCTCGGCCACATCTGCCCCACGATGCTCGCCTCTCCGTCGTCGATGAAGGCCGCGGACGTGGCGCGGCGGGCCCGGGTGCGGGCGCGGGTGATGGCCTACAACCACGAGGCCGCCGAGGCGTGCGCGACGCTGGGTCCCGCGTGCCGTACGGACGGGGGCGCGGTGTTCGCCTACCCTTTCACGCTCGGCCACATCAGCAAGTGGGACTACTTCCACCCGAACGCCGACGGGCAGCGGGCCCTGGCCGCGCTGACGTTCAAGAACGGGTTCGAGTGGATGGACGTGCGCTGAGCGGCGGCGGTCAGCGGCACTGGGCGAGCATGGTGTTCTTGTCCTCGCGGGTGACGGGCAGGCCGTACTTACCCGCGACCTGGGCGAAGCGGGTGACGTAGGCGCAGCGGATGCGGTGTTGCGGCGGCAGCCAGCCGGCCGGCCCCGAGCCGTCCTTCTGCTCGTTTGCGGCGCCGTCGACGGGCAGGAGGTTGAGCGGGTCGTTGGCGAAGTCGAGGCGCTTGGCCATCGACCAGCGCGGCGTGCCCATCCGCCAGCCGTAGGCGAGCGGGATGACGTGGTCGACCTGGATCTCGTCGGCGTGTTCCTTGCGCCAGTCGATGGTCCTGCCGGTGTAGGGGTCGGTCAGTCGCAGGGAGACGACCTCGCAGCGGGAGCCCTGGCGATACTTGACGTCGAGGCCGTCACGGGCGAGCAGGTCGTCGCGGGTGCGGCAGCCGTTGCGGGCGTACGGGACGTCGGTGGCGGTGTCGGCCCAGTTGTCGCCGTATCTGGTCCGCTCATAACCTGTCTTGGGGCCGCGGTCCTTCACCCGGAGTCCCTTGATGAGGGTGCGGGCGCTGACTTTGTCGGTGTCTTTGGTGATGGGGGCGAGTCCTGGCAGGGTTCCGCTGGTGTTGTTCAGGGGGCTGGCCGCGGTGGCCGGGCTGCTCTTGGTGCCGCCGATGAAGGAGACGACCAGGACACCCCCCGCCAGCAGGGCGATCGTGTCCTTTGCGCTCAAGTACGCCTCCGAGATCTTGGGCACAGGTTCTCTAGAGATCAATTCCCGACATTGTGGTGTTTGACACGGTGAGAGGTTTGAGACGGCAGAGGGAGGGATCTATGACGGACGGTGCTGTTGATCCGGATGTGGATCTCCACGTCCCCGGGCAGCGGGCGGAGCTGTCGTGGGGCGTGCTCGGGGTCATCGCGGCCGGAGGCGCGCTGGGGGCGCTGGCCCGGTACGGGGTGCAGAGCGCGCTGCCCGCCTCGCCTGCCGGGTTCCCGTGGGCGACGTTCTGGGTGAACGTCTCCGGATGCCTGCTGATCGGGGTGCTCATGGTGGTGATCACCGAGGTACGGCGGGCGCATCGGCTGGTGCGGCCGTTCCTCGGGGTCGGGATCCTGGGCGGGTTCACGACGTTCTCCACTTATGTGGTGGATGTGCAGCGGTTGGTGACGTGGGACGCGCCGGTCGCGGGGCTGGTCTATCTGGCGGCGACGATGGTGGCGGCCCTGGTGGCGGTGTGGTGCGGGATGCGGGTGACGCGGTGGCTGGCGCGGAGGTGGGCCCGGTGACGATCCTCTTGATCGTGGTGGGCGCGGCGCTGGGCGCCCCGCTGCGGTATGTGGCGGACCGGGCGGTGCAGGCCTGGCACGACACGGTGTTCCCCTGGGGGACGCTGACGGTGAACGTGGCCGGGTCGGCGGTGCTGGGGTTCCTGGCGGCGCTGCCTGCCGGGGACGGGGTGATGGCGTTCGCGGCCACCGGGTTCTGCGGGGCGCTGAGCACGTACTCGACCCTGGGGTACGAGACCGTGCGGCTGGCCGAGGAGGGCGCCCGCTTCCACGCGGTGGCCAACGCGGTGGCGAGCATCGTGGCCGGGCTGGGGGCGGCCTACTGCGGGGCGGCCCTGGCGCAGGCGGTGAGCTGAAAAAGCTGGTGGCCGTTTTCTCAGTTGCGGAGTAATGATGTAAGCAACTGAGAAGGGGTAGTCATGGATGATTACTCCCGTGTCGTCTCATCGGTGGCGGCCGAGCTGCTGCCGAAGGTGGCCAGCGTGCGGGCGGAGCGGGGCAGCGGGTCGGCGGTGGTCTTCACGGCCGATGGGTTCCTGCTGACGAACGCGCACGTGGTGGGCTCGTCGAGGGCGGGCACGGTGGCGTTCGCCGACGGGTCGTCGGGTGAGTTCCTGGTGGTGGGGCGGGATCCGCTGTCGGATCTGGCGGTGATCAGGGCGCAGGTGCCCACGCCCGGGCCCGTCGTCCTGGGAGACAGCGACGAGCTGGTGGTGGGGCAGCTCGTGGTGGCGGTCGGCAGCCCGCTGGGGCTGGCCGGTTCGGTGACGGCCGGCGTGGTGTCCGGGCTGGGACGGTCGTTACCGGCCCGCAGCGGCCAGGCCGTACGCCTCATCGAGGACGTGATCCAGACGGACGCGGCGCTGAACCCCGGCAACTCGGGCGGGGCGCTGGCCGACTCGCGGGGGCGGGTGGTCGGCGTCAACACCGCCGTGGCCGGTGTCGGAGTGGGGCTGGCCGTGCCGGTCAACAGCACGACGCGGGCGATCATCGCCACGCTGATCAAGGACGGCCGGGTACGACGGGCCTACCTGGGGCTGGTGACCTCGCCGGCGCCGCTGGCCGAGCCGCTGCGGCGGCGGACCGGCCAGGACACCGCGCTGCGGGTGGTGGAGGTGATGCCCGGATCGCCCGCGGACCGGGCCGGCCTGCGGGCGGGGGATCTGGTGCTGAGCGCGGACCGCCATCCGGTGGGCGACGCGCAGAGCCTGCAGCGGCTGATGTTCGCCGACGCGATCGGGCGGCCCCTGCCCGTCACGGTGCACCGCAACGGGGCGCTGGTGGACGTCATCGCGGAGCCGGTCGAGCTGACGAGCCGTACCTGACCGTGCTGCCCGACCGTGCTGATCGTCCGCCTGGTGACGTCCGCCCGCGTCGAGCGGGGGCGCGGACGTCAGGCGGGCGGCGGGGCCTGCGCGGGGTCGGCCGCCGGTACCTGCGCGGGCGGGGCGGGCTCGACCTGCGCCTGTGCTTCTGCGGGCGGGGCCGGACGGACGTAGGTGCCGTTGCGGCGGGCCAGGAGCTCGGCGAAGAGGGCGTCCCACTGGGCGCCGATGGCGTCGACGTCGTAGGTGCGCGCGGTCTCCAGCGCCCCGGCCGCCAGGTGGCGGCGTAGTTGCTCGTCCTCGATGACGCGCAGGAGCGAGGTGGCGAGGTTGGCGTTGGTACGCGGCTTGACCAGCAACCCGTCGACCTCGTCGCTGATCATTTCCTTGGGCCCGTGCGGGCTGTTGAAGCTGACGATGGCCAGTCCCTTGGCCATGGCCTCCAGGATGGTCATCGGGAAGCCCTCGTGGCGCGAGCTGAGCACGAAGACGGACGCCTTCTCCAGCTCGGCGCCGACGTCAGCGGTGGCGCCGGGTAGTTCGATCTTGCCTTCGAGGCCGGCGTCGATCACCTGCTGGCGCAGGTTCTCCTCCTGGGGACCGGCGCCGAAGATGCGCAGCGTCCAGTCGGGGTGGGTCTTGGCGACCTCTTCCCAGGCGACGATGAGCCGGTGGAAGCCCTTGAGGCGGGTCAGCCTGCCGACGGCGATGACGACCTTGGCGTCGAGCTTGGCCACGTCGCCGCTCATGGGCGGCACGGCGTTGGGGATGCGGACCAGCCGCTTCGGCTTCTTGGGCAGGGTGGCGCGATAGTCGCGCAGGTCCGCCTTGGTGAGGGTGGCGAGGGCGTCGAAGCGGCGGTAGCGCCACTTGATGAGCTCCTGCATCGCCTCCGGCTGGGTGCGCAGGGCGACGTGCTCCTGGCCGATGGTGATGACGCTGGGCAGCGCTAACTGGGCCATCGCGAGGTTGAGGCCGGGCCTGGTGGAGATGAGGATCCCGGTGTCGAGCGAGCGGATGTAGCGGGCCAGCTTGAGGTCGGTCCAGAGGTTGAAGCGGTGGTAGGCCGACTCCTCCGGCGGGATGATCTTGCTCGGCATCTTCGACAGCATCGCGCGCACCGGGTCCGGGCCGGGGTTCATCCGGTCGTCCAGGAAGCGGAACTTGACCCGCGGGTCGATGGGGAAGAAGGGCTCCTCGGCCTCTTTCAAGATGCTGACGATCTCGACGTCGTGGTGCTCGGCCAGATAACTGGCGAGGTTGAACACCGTCCTGATCGTGCCGCCCATGCCGTACGCGTGCAGGATCAGAATGCTGACCTTGTCCGTGGACGGCGGCGGCGCCTTGCGCACCATGCGACGGTTGTAGCCCTTGTACAGCCGGACCATCGCCGACTTGCCCTTGCGTGCCAGTGCGCGCACCTGAGAAGTCCCCCTTGGACTGAGAGTGTCACTACACAAGTGGCCGATAGCGATACGTACCCGCTCGCCTCCGGCTTATTGTCCCGCTTCGGCGGAGTGTCCCGTCCATCCCCGAGGACTAACCCCACACATGATCTATAGACGTTGCAAATCGCCTTAAGGTTGCATCCGTGGCCGGTGTGTTGGATCCGGTGTGTGCGGGGGGTGTTCGGCCAGCAGGCCGAGTATCACGTCGATGGCCTTCTCGAGCTGGGTGTCCGTGCCCGCCGCGTAGTCCTGCGGGGTGATGTCGATCTCCAGATCGGGGTCGGTGCCGTAGTTCTCGACCCGCCAGCCCACGTCGTCGAAGGCGAAGGAGAACTCTGGCTGGGTGGTAAGAGTGCCGTCGGCCAATCGGTGCCGCGGCCAGATGCCGATGACGCCGCCCCAGGTTCGCTTGCCGATGAGGGGGCCGAGGCCCAGCAGCTTGAAGGTGTGGCTGAAGATGTCGCCGTCGGAGCCGGTCCACTCGTTGGTGAGGGCGACCAGCGGGCCGCGCGGCGACTCCGGCGGGTAGGGCGCGGGATCTCCCCAGCGGGGGTAGTCGTAACCGAGGCGGCGGCGGGCCAGCTTCTCCAGCAGCAGCGCCGAGACGTTGCCGCCGCCGTTGAAGCGGACGTCGACGATGAGGGCGTCGCGGTCGTACTCGGCCAGGAAACCGCGGTGGAACTCGGCGAACCCCTCCGTGCCCATGTCGGGAACGTGCAGGTAACCGACGCGGCCGTCCGAACGCTGATGGCACCGGGCGCGGTTGAGGTTGACCCAGTCGCGGTAGCGGGCGGGCCGCTCGTCGGCGATGGCGCGGACCGTGGCGGTGAAGAGGCGCTCGCCGCGGCGCAGAGTGAGCTCGACCTCCTCGTCGGCCAGGTTGACCAGGCGTTCGTTCGGGGTGGCGGTCTCCCCGATGGGGGCGCCGTTGATGGCCAGGACCGCGTCGCCCGGCCGTACGTCGAGACCGAGCCGGTTGAGCGGTGAGGTGGCATCGGGGTCCCACAGGTCGCCGATGACGATCGCGCCGATGTGGTAGACGCCGTCGCGGTGGTCCCAGTCGACGCCGAGCTTGCCCTGCGTGTATTCGGGGCCGGGCCGGTACTCGCCGCCGCTCTCGAAGGCGTGGCTGGTGGCCAGCTCGCCGTGGAGCTCCCACAGCAGGTCGGAGAACTCGCCCCGGGTGCTGACGCGCTCCACGAGCGGCAGGTAGCGCTCGTAGACCTCGGCCCAGTCGACGCCGGACATGTCCTCGGTCCAGAAGTTCTCGCGCTGCAGGCGCCACGCCTCCCGGAACATCTGCCGCCACTCCGCGGCCGGGCAGACCGACACCTTGATCCGCGACAGGTCGATCCACCCGCTCTCGCGGCCCGGGGTGTCGTCGTCGTCAGGGATCTCGGTGGCCTTCAGCACGCGCAGCCGATCGCCCGCCCGGTACAGGAGCGTCTTGTGGTCGCGGCCCAGCTCGAAGTCGGTGACGCCGCGGGCGAACGTCTCGCTCTCCCCCTTGGCGAAGTCGTACAGGTCCAGGACGTTGTCACCCTGCAGCGGGCTGCTGAGGATGAGGGCCTTGCCGGGCAGCCCGGCGATGCGCTCGTAGCGGCCTTCCGGCAGCGGGAACGCGGTGACGCGGCGGGCCAGCCCGTCGAGGTCCACGCGCAGCGGCTCGGGCTCCTCCTTCTCCTCTTCCTCGTCGTCCTCGTCCTTGGCCCCCAGGGGGCGCGGCTGCGGGACGAACGGGTCGGGGACGTCCCGGCGCAGCGCGATGGCGTAGGGGCGGGTGCCGAGCGGGAAGCCGAGGTCGAACTGGAGCTGGTCGTAGACGGGGGAGAAGACGCGCTGGCCGATGAAGTACAGGTAGCGGCCGCGCGGGTCGAAGGCGGGACGGGAGTCTTCGAGGAGGGGTTCGGTGGCGGGCACGGTCTGGCCGGTCGCGGGGTGGTGCAGCATGATCGCGGTGGTGTGGGCGTTCAGCGGGCTGGCGTACGCGAGCCACTGGCCGTCGTGCGACCAGGCGGGGTCCGCGGGCGGCCCGTGCGGGTTGGCCTCGACGAGTACGGCCTGCCCGGTGGCCAGGTCGACGAGGTACAGCTCGTCGCGGTGGTTGGTGACGGCGACGCGGTCATGGACGGGGTCGGGCATCAGCGCGGTGATCCGCCCGAGCCGGGCGATGCTCCGGGCGCTCGCGTCGCCGAGGATGACCAGCTGTTCCTCGTCACTGTCGTCACTGGCGGCGGCGATGAGGCGGCGGCCGTCGTTGAGACAGGTCAGGAACCGGTAGCGGACGCCGTCCGGCTCGCCATGCTGCCGGACCGGCCCCTCCCAACCGGCCATGGCGTACGCCTTGCCGCGCGCGGTGACGGCCAGGGCGCTGCCGTCGGGACTGAGCGTGGCGCTGTCGAGGTAGTCGTCGGCGTCCACGAACCTGCGGTTGCGCTGGGTCCTGGAGCTGGCCAGCCGCACGTCGATCCGGTGGGGCGCGTCCCCGGGATCGAGCAGGTAGAGGTCGGCGCCCGCGTGGTAGACGAGGCGGTGGCCGTCGCCGGACAGGTTGCGGGCGTAGTAGTCCTCGTGGTGGGTGTGCTTGCGCAGGTCGTCGCCGTCGGGAGTGCAGGAGTACACGTTGCCGACGCCTTCGTGGTCGGACAGGAAGCAGACGCGGTCGCCGCTCCAGCAAGGGGAGGCCAGATTGCCGGGCAGGCGGATGAGCCGGCGGAAGTGGCCTTCGCCCTCGGGGTCGATCCACAGGTCGCCGACGGTGCCGCCGCGGTAGCGCTTCCAGCGTGCCGGGTCGGCGGTGTTGCGGCCCAGGACGATCATGCCGTCCGGGCCGTGGGCGATGGAGTTCGCGGGGCCGTACGGCAGGCGTTGCGGCACGCCGCCCGGCGCGACGCGGTGCAGCCACTTGCGGCCCTCGAAGGGCTGGCTCTCGTCGCTGGCGTACAGGATGCGGCCCTCGGGGTCCCAGCCGGTGACGGCGCAGCGGGACCCGTGATAGGTGACCCGCCGGGCCGCGCCCCCGTCGGCGGGCATGACGTACACCTCTTCCTGGCCTTCCTCGCGTCCGACGAAGGCGAGCTGGTCGCCGCGCGGCGAGATGCGCGGGTATCCGGCCTCGGCGACCCCGGCGGTCAGGCGGAAGGCGCGCCCGCCGAGGGCGGAGACCATCCACAGGTCGTCCTCGGCGGCGAAGACGACGACGTCCTGGAAGACGGCGGGGAAGCGGAGATAGGCCGTCATGGTGTCGCTCCGTGGTCAGGCAGCCGGGACTCCGGCCGCGGCTGCCTGATCATTTCACCGGGTCACGCCACGTCGGGCTTCTTGGGCTCCTTCTTGGCGTCCTTGGACTCCTTGACCTGGCGGCTGGACTTGATCGCCTGTTTCTTGGATTTGCCGGTCTTGGCGGCCGGCTTCTTGTTCGCCATGGTTCCCCCGAACGGATGATGTTGGATTACCGCATCAACGCATTTAGTACCCATTTCAGGCATAAATCCGACATGTCGGTCACTTTGGGCGGAGGGATGGTGACCTATCGTCATCCGCGAGCGGGACGGTCACCGAAGGGCTGCGACCACCACACCCCCTCGCCGTGCGACAGCCCGGGCAGCGCCAGCTCGAACTCATGCACCGCCACGGCCGGGATCTCGCCGCTGACCAGCCACACCGCCTCCCGCCGCACGGCATCGGCCACCACGGCGCCCAGCGCCGCCAGGCGTACGGTCACCGCGCTCAGCGACTCCGGCGGCACCTCCAGCTCGAAGCGGTGGCACGGCTCGTACACCCGCGTGCCCGCCCGGCGCAGCGCGCGCCGCAGCACGATCGCCGTCCGCCCGCGGAAGTCGGCCGCGGTACTGACGGGGTGCGCTCGATCGCGAGCACCGTCGCTCCGACCGTCTCACCCGCGCTGCCACCAGACGCGGCCGTGGTCGGCGGCAACTGGAACCCGTCGAGCAAATCACCCACACCCCGCCTGGTCATCGCCGACCCGAACAGCGCCGGATGCAGCACCCCATCGGCGCACTGCCGAGCCATTGCCGCCCGCGCCTGCTTGCCATCAGGCACCTGGCCCTCGACGGGCAACTCCAGGATGCCGTCGTCATACTCGGTCATCCCGTCGGCGAGCGCGGAATCGCCGGAACCGCCCTCCTCGTCCGGGCCGATGGTGTGTGCCATGTGGGCGTTCGGGCTGCTGATCTCTCGTACGGTGTTCAAGGCGACACAGTATGGCGAGAGCCGCCGCCGGATGTCGTCCAGCAGTTCCGCTCTCGAGGTCCAGCCCGGTCGATCTTGCGAAGATCAGCGTAGGCGCCCGCAGCCTGCGCAGCGTCTTCGTCAGAACCCGCGAGTGCGGCTGGACCCCTTCGACGGCCGACGGCACCAGGGCGGGCGCCGTTGAGCGCGCCGAGCGCCCGTTCGACCTTGGCCACGAAGTGGGCGTGGCCGGGCGTGTCGATCAGTTTGCCCCGCAGGTCACCTACGGCGAAGGGGGCGAAGGTGGTACGGATGGTGATGGTGCGGCGCCGCTCGAGGTCCTAGTCAAGCAAGCAGGCCTTGCGTTTTAACGTGACGGGGTCGCCTTCTTGATCGCCGGGTGGCGTTGAGCCGGGGTGCTGGTGCGGCCTTTGGAGCGTCCCGGGCCTGCCTTGGAGGGTTTCGGCGGAGTAGCGGGTGTGCCGATGATCGGCAGTACTCGGGCGAAATCCCGGCGGACTCGTCCGGGCGAGAACCGACGGTGGTGGCGGCGTTCCCAAAGATAGCGTTGATCTTGGGCGAGGTGGCGAGCCAGCAAGATCTGGGCGTAGGCGGCCAGCAGCACCCAGGTCCAGCGCATCGCCTGGTCGGGGTGGCGCAGCGCCATGCTGGTCCAGCCGAGCACGCTCTTGAGAAACTTCAGATAGTGCTCGATGTCGAACCGGCGGAGATACGATCTCCAGCATCGTTCCAGGTCGGGGGTGCCTTGCCCGGACCAGAACAACCACATCGGCTTCGGCGCGGGGCGGCGGCCACCGGGCAGCCGTTCGACCTGAACGCGGATGACGGTGCCGGACAGGATCGGCGCTTCGGCCCGGTGGGCGAAGTGGCCCTTCTTGTCCAGCTTGGGGTGCAGGCCGTCCCAGGAGGTGACGGTGAGTTGGCCGTAGTACTCATCGGAGACGGTTAGCTGCTGGTCGGGTTCGCCCCAGGACTCGGGCCGGGCGCAGGAGAACTGCTCGCCGTAGCGGCGGGGCCGCCCGGCACGGCCGCCGTTGCCGGGCAGGCGGGGCGGCGGGTCACGATACAGCAGCCGGTCGTTGCGGATCCGCACCAGCACCTCAAGGTCGTCGTTGCCGACCGTGGCGTGCACCCCGCACAGCTGGTGGTGCGTCCCGGCGGGTAGCTCGGCGCAGTACTGGGCGTGCTCGCCGCTCACATCGCGTTCGCCGTGCAGTTCGTAGACCAGCACGGCCAGGTCATATCCGGCGTCGTGGACGAACAGCTTGCGCTCGGTGCAGTCGGCCGGCCAGGGCACCGAGCTGCTCCACGGCGGTCAGCGTCTGCGCCGGGCCGCCGATGGCCACCCGAACCGCGTCCATCGGCGCCACCCATGAATCGTGATCATCGTTGAGCTGCGTCACGTGCTGCCAGGCCCAGCCGGGCACCCCGCCATCCACCCCACCCGGCCCGGACAGGTGATGCCACTCCCGGCCGGGACTGGTCTCGGCGTAGGGGCGCGGGTGGGTGCTGGCATCCACCGCGAAGGTCAACGGCCACCCAGGCGGGCCGGCGGCCACCAGCAACTCACGCACCCGGTCGGAGTCGATCCGGCCTGCGGCCAGGGCGTCATACAGGCTGCCCCAACTGCGGCGGAAGACCGGCTCCAGGCTCAGATACGGCAGCGAGGTGATCGACGGTGCGGTCAGCACCGCGTCGGACAGCTCGAATAACGCATCCGCACGCGCGGTCAGGCAGTCATACCAGCCCGCACGGAACTCCGCCAGCTTCGCCATCGACGACGCACTCGTCGTCGAGGCCACTCCCGCGCAGCGGCGCACCCGTCATACTGGACCCCACGGCCATCGGTTTGGATCTTCGAGTTTCTTCGCAGAACAGAAGATCGACGATGGCCGTACCCATGTCACGACGCCGGGCCGAACATCCACTCAATCGTGATCAACCGGCACGGGCCACCTCAAAACGCAAGCTCAATCGAACCAGAGCGACTTCCAGTGCAGGGGTGCCAGGTCGCGCGAGGTGAACCACCCCGGCCGGGACCGGAGTTCCGCCTCCGACCACAGTAAGATCCAGTTGACGTGGTTGGGCATCATGTAGTCCTCGCGCGGGTTGTAGATGACGATCTCCCGCACGCCGAAGTCGTCGGCGAAGAAGCGCGGCTGCCGGAAGAAGAGGTTGTAGCTCGCGCCGCGGCGGGCGTAGAAGTACTTCTCCGCGCCGGTCACCGACGTCCCGTAGTCCCGGTTGACGGCCTCCAGCGACTCCGGATAGCCGCCGTACTGCGCCCTGTGCCGCTCGATGTCGGCGATCAACGGCGCGGCGGCTCTGATCGCCTGGTCCCGGCTCATATCCGTGACCGGCCCGGCCAGCGTGACCTGTGCCGCCAGCGACACCAGCGGTGCGACGACCAGGTACACCGGCACCGGGCTGAAGCCGCGCGACGGCTGCCGCACCTGCCTGACCCAGTGGGCCGCCAGCAGCCCCCACAGGCCTAAGGTGGCCAGGCCCAGCGCCCAACCGGCGACCAGGACCGCGAACGTCGCCACGATGATGGCGACCAGTGAGGCCAGCGCGAGCGACACCACGGCGAGCCGGCTACGACGCCCGCGCGCCTCCTGGATCACCCACGCGATGGCCACGGGAAGGAGGATCAGTCCGGCCAGCCCGAGAACCTGGGCCAGGAGGGACAGCGGCATGGCCACCGGGTCGTACTCGCCAGGCAGGAACGGGTAGAGAATCACGAGCACCAGCAGCGCTGCGCCCAAGGCGATGCGAACCACGGTGGGGGTCATGGGGGACACGGTAGGCGCGGCAGGTGCAGATGGCGAAGGCGACCCCGTCACGTTAAAACGCAAGCAGGCAGATCAGAACGTTATCGTTCACATGTTCTACCCGCCAAGGTCAACCGATGGTAATCTTTCAGTTGCTGATCGTGAGGTTGCGTTTCGGAGGGGTGGGGGTTCAGGCATGCGGGCGTACCGGCTCCCCTCCGATCGCGACGTGCTGAGCGCGTGGTGCACCTGTTGCCGCGACCGCCGCCCGGCCGACGCCCTCGTACCCGCATGTGGTCGCCGGCCGTCGAGCGGTGCTCAGGTGGCGGCCGATCTGCGCGCGGTTCGTCGCCTTCGGCCCCACTCCCGAGACGGGAGCGGTGCGTGAGTGAACTCACCGCGACGGCCTCTTGCACCGCCTATGCGGCGGTGGTGGAGGCGAGCGGCGAGGTCGTTTCGCGGGGCCTGCTGGTGCGGCGGGTGGGCTGGCTGGCTGGTCTGGCGCGCGACCTGACCGCCCGTCTGGTGGCGGCCCGGTGGAATGCGGCTGATCTGGGCGCTTTGGCGTCCGGGGTGGGGTTGGACGGGCGGGCGTTGCCGTCGAAGGGCTGGATGGCTGTCCGGCGGCTGGGCTGGGGTGTGGGCCCAGAGCCGGGCGTGTACGTCTGTGATCGGGTGGTGCGGTGCGCGCAGGAGCAGGCCGCTCGTGCCTTGCGGCTGGCGCTGTATCGGCGCCGGCTGGCGGCGGCGATCGTGGCCACCTGGCCGCGGAATACGAGTGCACGCACCGGCGCCGAATGGGACGCGCTGCGCGCGCTGCTGCCGGACAGGGTGAGCGCGGCCGACATCCGTAACCGGACCCGGCAGATCCGCGCGTATCTCGACCAGCATGAGGTGTTGCCGGCCGATCTGACCGAACTGGAGGAGCCGCCGAACGTCGCGGCGCAGATCGTGCTGGCGGCGGCCGACCGGCAGCTGCTCACCCTGCAGCGCACCGGCAGCCGCAGCGCCCGCTTGCGGGTGCGGCTTCCCCTGGTCGAATCGCCCGCCTCCGCTAGGGACTGGGCCTGGCATGTGCTGCCCGTCGGCTTGCCGCCGACGGTGCCGCCTGAGGCGGCGTTGTGCGCCCCCACTGTGCGGGTGGCCAAGGGTCGGGTACGCGTTGATCTGCCGTTTCAGATCCCGGTCGGCTTTGCGCCCGCTGCCGGTCATGTGATCGGGTGCGGCTTCGACTGGGGCGTCAACACGCTGCTGACCGGAGTGGCCGGGCGTCTGGCCGGTGGGCGGGTGATCAGTGATGGGCGGCCGTTCGCCTACGATGCGAGCGGCATCTGCGCCAAGCTGCACCGGCTGCGGGCCGAGCGTGAGCACCTGGCCGCCAAGCACCGGCACCTGGAAAGGCTGCTGGCGGGGATGACGCTTGCTGATTCCCGCTCCGTCGCGTTGAGTACGGCCTGGCAGCGCATCGGGGTTGAGCATGAGCGGCTGTGTGCCCGCATCCGGCAGCTGAACAAGGCGCTGGCCTGGTCGGCGGCCCGCTGGGTGGTCGATCAGGCCGCCGCCGCGAGGGCGACGGTCATCTATGTGGAGGACCTGGCCACCTTGGAGGCGCGTGGGCGCCGAGGCAGCGTGAACGCGCGCCTGTCGGGGCAGGTGCGCGGGCGGATTGTCGAGGCGATCCGGCACCTGGCGGCCAAGAACGCCATCGCGGTGGTCACCGTCCCGGCGCGTGGGACCTCCCGGTACTGCCCCCGGTGCGGGGAGGGCACGTCGGTGCTCAAGCATTGCCCGGCCCCTGATCGGCTGGCCGAGCGGGGCTGGCGGTGGGCCTACTGCCCGGCCTGCGGCCTGTCGTGTGACCGGGACTGGGCAGCGGCCGAGCGGATCCTCGCGCGCGGCCTGCTGGGCCAGAACGCCACCCGCACCCACCGCTCGACCGGGGCGCGTACCATCGCCACCGTCGTGGAGGGCAACGTGGCCCGCGCCCGCCGAAGACGCAAACCCACCCGGGCGGCCCGGCGCGCCCGCCGCACCCGAACAGACCTGCACCCCCGACCGGCAGCGCGGGACAGGGCCAAAAACCGTCCCACCCCGAAACGGCCCACCCGCACCTCAGCCAACCCACGAAACAACTCGATGACTTCCAGCCGTGTGCCCGACCGGCGTACGGTGCCCGCCCCACCGCCCACCGGCGGTGGACAGCGTCCGGCGGGCCATGCACCCAAGGCGGGACGGCGCCAGCCGTACCGGACAGGGCATGTCAGGAACTCTCACCATCGGACCGGCTTCCACCACGCCAAAGCCACCCCCGTGCTCATCGAGCACGGGAGCGGCCCAGGCCAGGCCACGCCCGTCCGAGTTACCTGACCCCTTCAGGCCACCACAGGGAATTCAAGACGCTGGTCTTACCCGCCGCGAGGATGCTGATGTTGAGGATGTGGATGTGTGGTCGAAGCCTCGAGAACTCTCGTGCCAATGGGGTGCTGGGAGACTCGGAGGCAACGCATCACATGCTCCTGCTGGTAGACGTCAGAGACGGCCAATAGTGTCCCCGGCGTAGGCCGCGCTGCCAGCGATTATTCAGCGGGGCTCACTCGTCCGGAAGCCCGGACGGCCTGGGGAGGCCGTCGGCACCCGGTTGATGATCGAACGGGCGTTGATCTCGTAGAAGGTCATCCCCTTGAACTCGGGCGTGTCGAACGTGCGGGTGACCGCGCCGCGGGCGAACAACGGCGCGGCCGGATCGTCCCGGCCGGAGTCGGCCAGACGCAGGTTGTCCCAGCGCATCCCATGATTAGAACAAAGGTTCGATGGTGATCGCAAATGGAAAGAGGTGGCAATTACCTGCTTGGGCGGGGGCTAATGATCTTCATGGTTGGGCAGAAACCCGGCACAGAGCTTGCGTTCCGGAGGTGCACCCATGGCCTGGTCGCAGGACGAGGAGCGGATGCTGGCGCAGATCGAGCAGCACCTCGTCGATGACGATCCGCGACTTGTGGCGCGGCTGGAGTCATTCAACGAGCGGGCCCGGCGCAGTGACGAGAAGGCCGAGGGAGGGTCCGGCGGAAGGCGTAAGGCACGCCGTTCGACGGTCATCATCCTGATCAGCTGGCTGCTGATCGCCACTCTGGTGGCCACGCTGCTGATCATGGTCCTGCGCCACGAGGCCGCCGCGGCCCTCGCGCTGGCCGCCTCTTTCTGACGCCCCTCCCGGAATTTCCGGCGTTTTGTGATGTCTGGGGTCGGCTGCGGGCATCACGCAGGGCTTGTTGACCAAATCCAGGGCCACCGGCTCTCCGGTCAGGGGCACGAGATCATTTATGTTGCTCATGCCTTAGATCCCTGATCGATATGAAGGGCATTAGCCATGACATTTCCCCTGGTCGCCCGGACCGCGCACCGCCACCTCGAGGTCGACGGCGTCCGGGTCTTCTACCGCGAGTCGCTTCCCGACCGGCCCGACGCGCCCGTGCTGCTGCTCCTGCACGGCTTCCCCTCGGCCTCCCACCAGTTCCGCCGCCTGATCGACGTCCTGGGTGGCCGCTATCGGCTGATCGCCCCCGACTACCCCGGCTTCGGGCACACCGAGGCCCCCGAAGGCTTCGCCTACTCCTTCGACCGGCTGGCCGACATCACCGAGGGCTTCGTCGAGGGGCTCGGCCTGACCCGCTTCACGATGTACGTCTTCGACTACGGCGCGCCGGTCGGCTTCCGGCTCGCGACGCGTCACCCCGAGTGGATCGCCGGGCTGATCGTGCAGAACGGCAACGCCTACGTGGAAGGGCTTTCACCGGTCGCCCGCGACCTCCTCGGGCTGCGGCCGGAGATCGAAGGCGCCGAGGAGCGGATCCGCGAGCTGCTCACCCTGGCCGGCACCCGCGGCCAGTACGAGAGCGGCACCGGCGACCCCGAGCTGGTCTCACCGGACGGCTGGACGCTCGACCAGCACTTCCTCGACCTCCCTGGCCGCAAGGAGGCTCAGGTCGCCCTCACCTTCGACTACCACTCCAACGTCGAACACTACGACGACTGGCAGGCCTGGCTGCGCGCCCACACCCCGCCCACGCTCATCGTCTGGGGCGCCAACGACCCGTTCTTCCCCGAACCCGGCGCCCGCGCCTACCTGCGCGACCTGCCCAACGCCGAACTCCATCTCTTCGACACCGGCCACTTCGCCCTTGAGGAGAACCTCCCGGAGATCGCCCCGCTCATCGCCGCCTTCCTCGACCACGCCACCACCTGACGGCCCGCTCGCACGCGCTCACCACGCCGTCGGCACCGCACTCAGGAGTTCGAAGCCTCGATATTGCCCTGGGAATACTCGTGCCCGTATACTCGTCCACGAATATTCGTCTACAAGGATGGTGTGGGTGGCGCAACGACGCAGAGTGGCCAACCTGTTGGCCCTCTCCGTGCTCACGGTGGTCGCGGAACGGCCGATGCATCCGTACGAGATGGCATCCGTCCTGCGGGCCCGTGGCAAGGATCGGGAGACTCCCATCAAGTGGGGTTCCTTCTACACGGTGGTACGCAATCTGGAGAAACACGGTTTGATCCGGGCCACGCAGAGCACCCGCCAAGGGGCCCGGCCCGAGCGGACCGTCTACCGCATCACCACCGACGGCCGCGAGGAGGCCGAGGACTGGACGCGCGAGCTCCTGGGGACGCCCGAGCGGGAGCACACGGGGTTCGAGGCCGGGTTGTCGGTGATGGCCGGGCTCGACCCCGACGAGGTCACCGCGTTGCTCCGGCGGCGGCTCGCCCTGCTCCGCGACCGGATCGCCGTCCAGCGCGCGAACCTCGAGGTCGAGCGTGGCGAGATACCGCGGTTGTTCCTCATCGAGTCCGAATACGCCCTGGCCATGAGCATGGCGGAGGAGGCGTGGACCGGGGCGCTGCTGGCGGAGCTGACGATCGGCACGTTCCCCGGCCTCGCCCAATGGCAGGGCTACCACCAGCCGAACCAGCTCCCGCCGACCACAGCGGACCCGACGGCAAGAGACCTCGCGGCAAGAGACCTCGCGGCAAGAGACCTCGCGACAAGAGACTTCACAACAGGAGACTTCACAACAGGAGACTTCGCGACAGGAGACTTCGCGCCGGAGAGAGGCCGCCCAGACGGAGGCGCCATGGGGGAGCGGGGCGGCCTGGCGGGCTGACCCCCGGAGAGCCGACCCCAGTGACGGCCCTCTGGTGACGGCCCTCCTGGAAAGCTGAGGAACCGGGCGTCACAGATGGCGCAGGAACGTGGCCGCCACCGGGGCCGCGACCTTGCCCCCGGTGCCGCCTCCCTCCACCACCACGGCGAAGGCCACATCTTCCTTGAACCCCATGAACCAGGCATGAGTCTGCAGCTTGTCCCCGGTGCCGTACTCGGCCGTGCCGGTCTTGCCGTGCGTGCCCGCGGGCAGCCCGGACGCCTTGGCGGTGCCCTTGGTGACGACGGCCGCCATCATGGCGTGCAGGTTGGTCTTGACGCCCTCGGGCAGCGGCTGCTCGCTCGCCTTCTGCTTCAGGTCGGGCACCAGCGTGGGCGGCCGCCAGGTGCCGTCGGCGATGGCCGCGGCGACCGAGGCCATCGACAGCGGGCTGGCGGTGATCCGGGCCTGCCCGAACGCCTCGGCGGCCAGCTCGGCGTCCGACTGCGCCCTGGGGAAGCTGGCCTTGGTGGCCGGCACCCCGATGTTCAGCGGCTGGTTGAACCCGACGTCCTCGGCCGTCTTCAGCAGCTTGTCGGCGCCCAGCCGCTGCTCGGCCAGCGGCGCGAACGTGGTGTTGCACGAGTGGGCGAAGGAGTCGAGGAACGACAGCGACCCGAACTCCTCCTTCTCCGAGTTGCGGATCTTCAGCCCGCCCACGGTCGCGTACATCGGGCAGGACACCTTGTCCTGCGGCGTCATCCCGGCCGCCAGCAGCCCGATCGCGGTGACGGCCTTGAACGTCGAGCCCGGCGGGTAGCGGCCGTCGAGCGCCCGGTTGAAGCCGCCCTGGTTGTTGACCACGGCCAGGATCTCGCCCGTGCTCGGCTTGATCGCGACCATCGAGGTGGGCTTCTTGACGTCCTTGACGGCGGCCACCGCGGCGGCCTGCGCGCGCGGGTCGAGCGTCGTCTTCACGTCCTCGCCCGAGCTGCCCTCGATCGTCTGCAGCGTCTTGTCGCCGACCTTGATCTCGGTCGCCGGGACGCCGGCCAGCTGCTTCTGGAACGTCTCCTGCAGCCCGCCCCTGCCGACGGCCTGGCCGACCTGGTAGGAGGAGCCGAGCTTGGCCACGTCCTTCTTGGTCGCCTTGTCGAGGAAGCCGACGAGCTGCTGCACCGACCCGCCGACGTCGCCGTTGTCGATGCGGCCGCCGTCGGAGTCGGTGATCTCGGCCCGGCCGGGCCAGCGCGTCTTCAGCGCGAACGTGGCGCCGGCGGTCAGCGACGGATGCAGGGTCTTGGGCGTCCAGTCGACCTTCCAGGTGCGCTCGGCCACCTTCAGGTCGATCTGTCCCTGGTAGGTCCACTCGCCGATGTTCTTCAGCGTCAAGGTCGTGGTGTACGGCACCTTGGCCCGGTCGTCGCCGGACTCGGTGACGGCGCCGAGCTTGACCGAGGTGGACTCGACCGCCAGGCCGGTGCGCAGCTGGTCGTACGGCGTCAACTGCTGCGGCGCGGCCAGCACGGCGCTCATGGCCGCCTTGTCACCCGACTGCCAGGCGGCGGCGAAGAGCCGCGCCGCCTCGGCGGGTGTGCCTCGGGTGTGCAGCACGTAGTACGCGCCACCGGCGGCGGCCCCCACCGCCAGCACGGTGACGCAGGACACGATCGCGATGGTGCGGCCACGCGCCACTGGTCAGCCCCCTGGTCATCAACGGATTGCCGAGCTTAGCGACAAATCAGGACATATTGCTGGCAGCTTTGAAGCTCGACGCATAGGTCGGCACGTATTCCTGCCCGGACAGCTCCCGGATCGCGGCCATGATCTCGTCGGTCACCCGGCGGCGGTCGCGGGCCTTGGTGTGGTCGCCCTCGAACCGCATCGGCGCGCCGATCGTGATGCCGATCTTGGCCGGGCGCGGCACCTTGGCGCCGACCGGCAGCACGCGTTCGGTGCCGCTGAGCGCCACCGGCAGCACGGGCGCGCCCGTCCTGAGCGCCAGCCAGGCCACGCCGATCTTGCCGCGGTAGAGGCGGCCGTCGGGGGAGCGGGTGCCCTCGGGGTGGATGCCGAACAGCTCGCCGCGCTCCAGCAGGTCGGCGGCGGCGTCGAGCATCTCCTGCGCGGCGTGCGCGCTGTCGCGGTCGGTGGGCAGACTGCCGCCCAGGCGCATGAACCAGCTGGAGACCGGATTGCCGGAGAAGTACTCCTTCTTGGCGGCGAACGTCACGTGCCGCGGCAGCAGCGCGGGCAGCAGGTAGGAGTCGAGCACCGACAAGTGGTTGGCGGCCAGAATCGCCGGTCCCGTCCTCGGCACGTGCACCGCGCCCGAGATGTGCGGGCGGCACATCGCGTGGGCGATCGGCGCAGCGGCGAACTTGACCACTTCATACAGCAACGGGCTCTCCTGGGTGATCGGCGGTCCGGCCACCCCACCCTAGAGCAGGCGCCCCGGCCGAGACCGGGGCGCCTGAAAAGCCTAAGGCCGATGTGGCGGTCGCCTCCTCGGCGAGATGCACAACACGGCTCCAGCCGAACGGTATTCCGTGAAGGCGGTAATTTGCGGCCCGGGGGACACAGACCACATCGGCCATTCGATGCTAACGGACATCCGGCGGCACGTATTCCACCGACCCAAAAGATTCGGTCAGGTTCTGGTCCAGTGTGGCTGTGCCACGTCGAATACCCGCAGCTCACGGCCCCGCAGGGCCACCTCCGCGAACTGCCACAAAATAGCTCCGGTCGGCGCGTGGACCACGATCGAGGGCCCCAGCGGCATCTGCAGCAGCCCGCCGCGCCAGCGCGGCACCCCCGGCGCCAGGAACCGCTCCAGCGGCACCGCGTGCACCGAGGCCACCTCGTGCGCGTCGGCGACCGGCTGCTGCCCGTCGCCGAAGGCCACCACCGGCGTGATGACGAACCCCGAGTCGGTGACGAAGTCGTCGAGCAGCCCCGCCACCACGACGCCCGTGACGGCCGTCTCCTCGGCCAGCTCCCGCAGCGCCGCCTCGACCGGCTGCTCGCCGTCGTCGAGCCGCCCGCCCGGCAGTGCCCACTGCCCGGGATTGCGCCCGCGCGCGGCCCGCCTGATGAGGACCGTGTACGGCAGGCCGGCGGTGTCCCTGAGTACGCACACCGTCACGGCGGCCCGGCGTACCCCCTCGGCCGGCGGCACCTCCCGGCGGTCGAAGGCGGTCAGACGGGTGGTGACCAGCTCACGGAGCTCGTCGATCGGAGGAAGCACCAGCCCAGGATCTCACGCCCGCAATAAGCGCCTTTATCAGTCGAGTCCCCGCTTGCCGGGCGTCCAGAAGGGCTTCGTCCGGACGTCCCCGCGCTGCCAGCCCCGCTCGCGCACCAGATGCACGCGGACGGCCTGGATCGTCCGGGCCTCCCCCGCCAGGTAGGCAACGCCGGGCTCGTCCGGCAGATCGAGCTTCCTGACGGCCTCCACCAGCAGCTCCGAGCTCGCGGCGGAGGCTCCGTCGCGGCAGACCCGGGTGAGGTCGCGCGGCAGGTCCAGGTGGTCGCCGGGCCCGTCGGCCTCCACGGCCCCGAACACCGCCTCGCTCTCGGGCAGCGCGCGCAGCATCGCGCCGAACGCGACCGACGCCGTCTCCTCCCCGGCGAACAGGTGGTAGGGCGCGGGCCGTACGACGAGACTGCCTTCCGGCTTGGTGAAGGCGATCTCCTGACCGGGCCGGGCGTTCCTGATCCAGGTCGTGCCGGGGCCGTCGCCGCCGTGGTCGAAGCCGATCAGCTCGATGGTGTTCCAGGTCGGGTCGTGGTGCCAGATCGAGTACGTACGCAGGGCGTTGGTGATCTCGCCGCGCAACCACGTACGCGCCGCGAAGATGTCGTTGACCGCGAGCCGGACGTGCTGCCCCGGCGTCCATTTCAGCCCCGCCAGGGCGTCGCCGCCGATTCTGATCTTCCGCATGCGCGGTGTGAGCTGTTCGGCCTCCAAGACCTCCCCGACGACGAACAGCCGGTCGCGCAGCGCGTGGGTGATGGTCGTCTTCACGTCAACAGCACTCCTCGTGAACAAGGCGGTCAGCGGCGGGGGTCCAGCTGCTCGATCCTGCGGCGGGCCTCGATGAAGATCGCCTGGATCTCGTCGACGACCCGGGGGTCGCCGTGCGCGTGGGCGAGTGTCTTGACGGCGGCCTTGACCAGGCGCAGAGCCGGGCCGATGATCTCGGCCGCCTCGGGCTCGCGGAACATCCCCCACTCGCTCCGGCTGGCCGCCCGCGCCCAGAGCCGGTCGATCTCCTCGGCCTGCTCGCCGACCACGCCCAGGCCCGCCTCGGTGATGTGGTGCACCTTGCGGCCCTCGGCCGCCTCGATCCGGAGGAGGCCCTCGTCCTCCAGCAACTGCAGCGTCGGGTAGATGGAGCCCGCGCTGGGCTCGTACGTCCCGTTGAACCGGTCGGCGAGGCGGTTCATCACCTGGTAGCCGTGGCCGGGCTGCTCGGCGAGCAGGGCGAGGATGGCCAGGCGCAGCTCACCCGGCCCGAAGAACCGCCCGGTCGGCCCGAGACCGCCTCCGCCGGGCGCGCGGCGTGCGTTCATCATGGATCGGATGCTATATCGAACGATATAGCGAAGTAAACATCAGCTCCCGGCGGTGAAAACAAGCCCGTGCTCGTCGTGGCGAGCGGTGAGGGTGACACCGCTGCGGTCGCAGCGGACCGCCTGGAGCAGGGGAGTGTTGGACAGCACGGTGACGCCGGGGTCCGCCCGGCGCGCGGCCGTCGCCGCCGCGTCCGCGCCGGGCAGGACCAGGCACGCGTACGTGGCGCCCGCCGGCCGCGGGCCGTGGTCGAAGCCGACGGCGAACACCTTGGCGGTCAGCCTCTCGGTGGACCCGGTCGCGGTGATGTCGGACCAGCTACCGGTGCGGCGCTCCACCCGCGTCCACATCGGCTCCCGATCGGACAGCGGCACGTAACCGATCCGCCCGTGATGCGCATAGGGGCCGGTCGTCACCGGGCCGGTCGCCAGGCGCTGGTCGATCGTCGTCACCACCGGGTAGTCGGCCGCCGGCGCGGTGATCCCGGCGCCGAGCGCGACGAACACGTCGTCGAAGCAGAACCACGCCTTCCACCCGTCCGCGATCCGATCGGTCCCCGCAAGGCGCATCACGGCGATGCCGTGTCGCCCGTCCGTCCAGCCGCCGACGTCCGGTGAGCCGCCGTGCCGGTCGTTGGGACGGGGAAGGAGCGCCGCCGGGCCGGGCGGCTGCTCGGCGGTCACGCCCGGCAGCCGCGCCCAGTCCCACAGCGGGATGACCGCCCGGTAGCCGTCCTCCGGCCCGTCGCCGATCCGGATGGGGGTGACGCCGTCGCCGAGGTGACGGCCGCGCAGGTTCTCGCCGTTCATGCTCTCGGTGGGCGCGGTACGGCTCGACGACATGCGCACCGACACCGACCAGCCGGGTCGCCGATGCACGAGATAGTCGGAACGCGGGTAATAGCGACAGCCGACGGGCCCGGCGGCGGGCCGCCCGGCTTCGGCCTCGGCCAGGTGCCGTTCGAACGCCGCCAGTTCGTCCTGCCGAGGCGCACCGGCCGCGCGCAGGCGGCGGATCGCCGTCCGCAGGTCGGCGGTGGGCCGGTGGGCGTCCGCGCGGGTGATGTTGCGGCCCATGGTGGTGAAGTCGAAGGCTCCTCCGTGCATCGCCCACTGCAGGCCGTCCAGCAGGAAATCGGTGAAGAAACCCACCTCGGCCGTACCGAATGCCCACGGAGTGCCGTGCACCACATAGATCCACAGACCCAGGTCGGCGGCCAGCGCGAAGCCGTAGCCGCCGGAGTAGAGCTGCGCGCCGTGCTGGTGGAAGCTGAAGTCGTCCTGGATCCCCTCGCCGCGGGTCGCCCGCAGGGTCGTCGACATCCGCGCGACCGCCGAGGAGACCAGGCCGGCGTCGTCCACCAGCAGGCCGTGACGGAGCACGACCGCCTGGGTCCAGACGAGGTTCTGGCCGGTCATCTCGACGGGGCCCGCGCGGCCGGCCAGCCAGGCGCCCCAGGCCGCCCGTTCGGCCGGGCCGAGCCGGTCGGCGAGCAGCAGGAGGGCGTCGCCGGCCAGTTGCGGCGCGGCGATCTCGTTGTACCACCAGTTGGCGCTGCGCGGGTCGTGGCGGCGCCAGGCGTCGAGGGCGGTGAGCGCGGTGGGCCGGTGCTGTCCGGAGAGCGCCAGTGTGAGGGTCCTGGACAGGTGGTCCAGCGGCGCCCAGTTCCGGCCGTCGCCCCGGTCGGCGTAGTCGAGGTCCGGCCACGTGCCGTCGGCGCCGGGCTCGTCCGCCAGGGGGCCGGGCCCGGCCAGGCCGGAGGCCGCGCCGATGGCGGTGGTGCCGGAGGCGGAGTCGAGCAGTTCGTGCAGCAGCCGGGCTCTGGCCGTCGCGAGGGTCGTTCCGGGATCTGGCATGTCGCTCCTCAGAGGTCTGGCATGTCCCTTCTCAATCGTGGCGCAGCAGGGCGAAGGCGTGGTCGGCGCGGCGTACGGCCGCCGGCTCGACGTCTTCACCACAGGGTCAGGCGAGCGGCCGGGCGGCGGGTAGGCGGATGCGGTCGACGGCCTCGCGGCGGGTCTTCTCCGGGCGGCGGTCATAGCGGGCCGTGGTGGCCGGAGACGAGTGGCCGACCAGGGCCTGGGCGGTGGCCAGGTCGACGCCCGCGTCCAGCAGCTCGCCGATGAAGGTGCGGCGGAAGTCGTGCGCCGTACGCCGGGACGCCCCCGCCTCACCCAGCCGCCTGGCCAGGATGTCGGCGATGCCCTGCCCGGTCAGCCCGACCGGCCGGCCGTCGCGCAGCCGTAGCCGGCCCATCCTGCTGATCGGGCTGAACAGCGCGCCCGCCGCGCCGCCCCGGACCGCCAGCCACCGCTCGACCAGGCCGATCGCGTCGGTCGTCAGGTAGACCATCCGCTCCTTGTCGCGCTTGCCGCGGACCCGGAGCGAGCGGGCGCCCGGGTCGTAGTCGGACAGCGACAGCCCGCCGATCTCGGCGCGGCGGCAGCCGGTGGAGTAGAGCACCGCGATCAGCGCCGCGTCGCGGATCCCGGCGGGCGAGTCGTCGCAGGCCGACAGGGCCGCTCCGACGACCTCCGGCGGCACGTGGTGGCCGGTGGGCAGGCGGGTCTGGCGTACCGGGGCCAGGTCGGAGGCGCGCGCGTAGTCCTCCGCGCTGCTCTGCCCGAGCCGCCACGCCTCCTTCAGCACCCGGCGCAGCGCGACCAGGTGCTTGTTGACGTAGGCCGCCGACCACCCCTGATCGGTCAGCAGGGTGCGGATGCGCACCGTGTGCTCGTAGCGCAGCAGATGCCACGGCTGTCCGGCGCCGCTGGCCGTCTGGTCGCCGGTGAGCAGCCGGGCCAGCCGGTCGAGGCAGCCGCGCATCGTACGGCGCGACTCGGGGCTGGTCAGCGAGTCGAGGTAGACGTGATAGGGGTCGCGGGCCGGCTCGACGAGCGTGGTCGGCAGGCCCGGCAGGGCGGGCAGGCTCACGCGGCGATCTTAGCCCTGGAGGCGGGCCACTCCCTGCAGCAGCCGGTCGACGTCCGAAGGGTCGTTGTAGTGCACCAGCCCGGCGCGCACCGCGCTGCCGGAGTCGCGGATGCCCAGCGCGCCGGTGAGCTCCCAGGCGTAGCTGTGACCGTTCCACACGTTCACGCCGCGTGCGGCCAGCGCCTCCGCCACCTGGCGAGGGGTACGCCCGGCGACGGTGAAGTAGGCGGTCGCGGTGCGCCGGGCGGGCTTGCCGTACAGGGTGACGTGCGGCATCGACTCCAGGCCCTCCAGCAGCACGGCGAACAGCTCCAGCTCGTACGACTCCGCGGCCGACAACGAGGTCAGCAGCCGCTCCCTGCGGGTGCCCGTGCCCGGGACCATTTTGGCCAGGTGGTTCACGGCGGCGGTCACCCCGGCCAGATCGGCGAAGGCGGACGTGCCCCTCTCGAACCGCTCGGGCACCGTATCGGCGGAGGAGGCCAGCTTGTCCGGTCTGATCGTCTCCAGCAGCGCCGGGTCGGCGACGACCGCGCCGATGTGCGGTCCCGCCCACTTGTAGGCGCTGGTGGCGTAGAAGTCGGCGCCCAGCGCCACCATGTCCACGGGACCGTGCGCGGTGGCGTGCACCCCGTCCACGTAGGTCAGCGCCCCCGCCCCGTGCGCCAGCGCGGCGATCGCGGCCACGTCCGGGCGGGTGCCCAGCACGTTGCTGGCGGCGCTCACCGCCACCAGCCGGGTGCGCTCGCCGATCAGGTTCGCGTACTGCTCCACCGGCAGTTCCCCGGTCGCCGGGTCCACCTCGGCCCAGCGGACCGTCGCCCCGGCCCGCGCCGCCACCTGCGTCCAAGGCCGGACGTTGGCGTCGTGGTCGAGCCGCGACACCACCACCTCGTCGCCGGGACCCCAGTCCTTGGCGAGCGCCCCGGCCAAGCGGTAGGTGAGCGTGGTCATGTTCGGCCCCAGGATCACCCCGTCCGGTCGCCCGCCGACCAGGTCGGCCACGGCCGCGCGGCAGGCCGCCACGATCTCGTCGGAGCGGTGGCTGGCCTCGAAGGCGCCGCCCACGTTGCCGATGCCCGTGCGGTAGGCGACCACGATGGCGTCGATGACCGACTGTGGCGTCTGGGTGCCCGCCGCGCCGTCGAGGTAGGCGTGGCCGTCGTCCAGCGCGGGGTAGGTAGCGCGTACCGATTGAACCGGAAATTTAGTAGCAAAGGGCATGATGTGTTCATGCTCACCCTGAGGGAACTCAACCGGGCAACCCTGGCCCGGCAGCATCTTTTGCGGCGTCACCAGGGCGGCGTGACCAGCGTCGCGCATCGCCTCGCCGGCCTGCAGGCGCAGGAGCCCCGCCCCCCGTACCTGGGAATGTGGACCCGGCTGGACGGGTTCGCCCGCGATGACCTGCACGCGGCGCTGCGCGCGCGCACGCTGGTGCGCGCCACCATGATGCGGGCCACCCTGCACCTGGTGACCGCGGCGGACTTCGCCGCGTTCCGTCCCCTCTTGCACCCCCTGCTCGCCGGCGCGGCGCGCCGCTTCCCCGAGATCGACTTCGACGCCGTCGCGACGGTGGCGGAGCGGCTGCTGGCCGAGGGGCCGCACACGTTCAACGAGCTGCGGCCGCGGCTGGAGAACGAGTTCCCCGGCGCCTACGATCGGGCGCTCGGCTACGCGGTGCGCATGCTCGTCCCGCTGATCATGGTGCCGACCGAGGACCCGTGGAGCTTCCCGCGCGAGTCCGCCTTCGCCCTGCCGGGCATCGAGCTCGCCGCCGAGCCGGACCTCGGGACGCTCGTCGAGCGGTACCTGGCCGCGTTCGGGCCGGCCAGTGCCGCCGACATGCAGACGTGGTCGGGGCTGACCGGGCTCAAGAGCGTCCTGAACGGCATGCGCGACCGGCTGGAGGTGATGGTGGACGAGCACGGCAAGGAACTGTTCGACCTGCCCGAGGCCCCCAGGCCGGAGGGTGACATGCCGGCGCCGGTCAGGTTCCTGCCCGACTTCGACAACCTGATGCTCGGCCACGCCGACCGCACCCGCGTGCTGCCCGAGGAGTACCGCGGCCAGGTCGTCACCAAGAACCTGCGCGTCCGCGCCACCTACCTGGTCGACGGCTTCGTGGCCGGGACCTGGCAGATCAAGCGCGCGGGCAGGAAGGCCAAGCTGCTCATCACGCCTTTCACGCCGGTCTCGCCCGAGGTGCTGGAGGAGGAGGGGATGGCCCTGCTGGCCTTCGCCGAGCCCGACGCGGAGGCGCGCTCACTTGAAGTAATGAGCTGATTCTGGTTGGTTCGGGACGGAGGTGTGAGCCATGCCGCAGCTAACAGCCCTGGACGCCCAGTTCCTCCATTTCGAGACGGCCACGAACATCGCCAACATCGCCGGACTGGCCATCCTGGACGGCGACCTCAACCGCGCCGACCTCCAGGCTCTGCTGGAACGGCGGCTGCCGTACGTGCCCGCGTTGCGCCGCAAGCTGGCGCTCGTGCCTCTCGGACTGGATCACCCCTACTGGGTGCAGGAGGACGACCTCGACCTCGACTATCACGTACGCGAGATCGGGTTACCGCCGCCCGGCGACGACAGGCAGCTGGCCGACCAGGTGTCCCGGCTGCACGCCCGCCGCCTGGACCGCCGCCGACCCCTGTGGGAGATCTACCTGATCCACGGCCTGTCCGGTGGCCGCATGGGGCTCTACACCAAGATCCACCACGCGGCCGTGGACGGCATCGGCGGCGCCGACGTGCTGGCCGCGCTCCTCGACCTGGGCCCCGTACCCGCCCCGACCCCCACGGTCGCGCCCGAGCGCGACTCGCCGCCGCCGGGATCGGCCGAGATGATTCTGCGCGGGCTCGCCAGGCTGGCGGGCAATCCGGCGCAGGCGGTACGGTTCGCCGCCCGGGCGATGCCGCACCTGGACGAGATCCCCGTCGTGTCGTCGCTTCCGGGCAGCCGGATGATGTCCGGACTGGCGCGCAAGGTCGCCGGCTCCGGACAGGCCCCCGACCTGCCGTCGCTGCCCGCGCCCAAGACGCCGTTCAGCGGGCCGGTCTCCGAGCACCGGCGCTTCGCGTTCGTCTCGCTGCCGCTGGAGGAGATCAAGCAGGTGCGCAAGGCGTTCGGGGTGACGGTGAACGACGTGGTGATGGCCGTGTGCGCGGGCGCGCTGCGCCGGTGGCTGGCCGCGCACGGCGGCATCCCACGCCAGCCGCTGGTGGCCGGGGTGCCGTTCTCGCTGCGGGAGCCGGGGGCGGGGGGCAACCAGGTGACGTTCATGACGGCGCCGCTGGCCGTCCACCTCGACGACCCCGTCGCGCGGCTGCAGCAGGTGCGGCTGGCCATGCAGCGGATCAAGGACAGGTTCTCGCTGGCGCCCGCGCGGTGGCTGCGCGAGCTGAGCGAGTCGATGCCCGCCGCCCTCATGGGACTGGCCTCCAGATCGGCGTTCGGCCTGGTCGGACAGACCGCGCCGCCCGTCAACGTGGCCATCTCGAACGTGCCGGGCCCGCAGTTCCCCCTGTACGTGTGCGGGGCGCGGCTGCTCACCCACTACCCGGTCTCGGTGATCACCGACGTGAGCGGCGGCGTGAACATCACCGCCTTCTCCTACGACGGCTCGCTGGACATCGGGGTGATCACCGACAGGGAGATGGTGCCCGACGCCTGGGAGCTCGCCGACGATCTGCGCGCGGCACTCGACGAGCTGCTCAACGCGGAAAGGGACCTGCCGCAATAGTGCGGTCTTGCCGGACGCGCGGGCGCCGGAGCCAGATGGCCTTCCTGGTCTTTCTGGTCGGCTCTGGTCGGCTCTGGCCGGCGGAACTGTCGGTGGCATGTGGGAGCTTGAGGACGGCGTGCCGCGTCGAGGAGGGGAGCTTCGCATGGCAGCGTTCCTTCGCCGACGGCTGGGCCGGGCCGAGCATGGCCGGGCAGCGGGTAGCTTGGATATTGATGGCGGGATCGAGCAGGCCGGACACACGTCTCGTCGCCTTCTCCACTACGGCGGCGGGCACGATCCCGCCTTGCCCCGCACCACCACCGCGAACCTCTTACGACGGACGGGTGCTGAATCCCCCACGCGCGGGAAGTAACCGATGATGGCCGTCTTCGCCCCCCGGGCCGCGGTCGTCCAGCCGGGCCCGCACATCAGGAGCAGATGGGCAGCGTGGTCCGCGACGACCTGCCCGCTCTCCCGCTCCCTCGCCCCCGAGGGATTTCTAGGTCCGACATCGATATTCGCCAGTCGAACGACCCGAGCGAGGAGAGTGTCTTGTCCCAAGCGGCAGAGGTTCTCGAGCTAGACGAAAACATCGCCGACGGTGCCGCCGTCGTCGGCGCTGATTCGGTCAAGGCATATCTGAAGGAGATCGGGCGGGTGCCGCTGCTCACCGCCGAGCAGGAGATCGACCTCGCCAAGCGGATCGAGGCGGGCCTGTTCGCCACGGAGCGCCTCAGCACGGAGACCAACCTGCCCACTGAGCTGCGGGCCGACCTCGAATGGATCGCCGACGACGGCACGCGGGCCAAGGAACGCATGCTGGAGGCCAACCTGCGCCTGGTGGTGTCGATCGCCAAGCGCTACACCGGCCGCGGCATGCTCTTCCTCGACCTGATCCAGGAGGGCAACCTGGGGCTGATCCGGACGATCGAGAAGTTCGACTACCGGCTCGGCTTCAAGTTCTCCACCTACGCCACGTGGTGGATCAAGCAGGCCATCACCCGGGCGATGGCCGACCAGGCGCGGACGATCCGCATCCCGGTCCACATGGTCGAGATGATCAACAAGGTGGCGCGGACGCAGCGGCGGTTGTCCGGCGAGCTCGGCCGCGAGCCCACGCCCGAGGAGATCGCCGCCGAGACCGAGCTGCCCATCGACCGGGTCTCCGAGGTGCAGGGCTACGGCCGCGAGCCGATCTCCCTGCACACGCCGCTCGGTGAGGAGGGCGACAGTGAGTTCGGCGACCTCATCGAGGACACCGAGGCCGTCTCCCCGGCCGACGCGGTCTCGTTCATCCTGCTCCAGCAGCAACTGCGGGCCCTGCTCGACGAGCTGTCCGAGCGGGAGGCGGGCGTCATCACCATGCGCTACGGCCTCGCCGACGGCAAGCCGATGACCCTCGACGAGATCGGCAGGATCTACGGGGTGACGCGCGAGCGGATCCGGCAGATCGAGGCCAAGACCATGTCCAAGCTCCGCCACCCGTCCAGAGCCCTGGCACTGCGCGAATACCTCAGTTAGGACGGGCGGCCAGCCACGTCCGATCGGGGTTAGGCCAGGCGGTCGGGCGCGTCCGGTTGGGGGTCGGGACGGGCGGCCAGCCATGTCCGGTCGGGGGTCAGGAAGCGGTCCACGATCAGCCCGGCGCCGGCCAGGGCGGCGGTGAGCTGGTCGTCGCTCAGCGGACGAGCTCGCCCGCGAGATCGGTGGTGGGCAGCTCGACGTCGAAGGGGCAGCCGCTCACCACCGCGCGGGCGACCCCGCCGTCGGCGGGGAACCTCATGCGTAACGCGACGTGCCGGTCGGCCAGCGCGCCGAGGGCCCGGCGCAGCGCCGCCACGTCCAGCCGTCCGCGCAGCTCGTAGCCCCGGAAGACGTTGTACTGCGGCGAATCCGGCGCGAGCTGCTGGAGAAACCACAACCGCTGCTGCGCCGGTGACGGCATCGGCTCGTGTTCTTCCGGCATCGTCTCCTCACCCGTTAGGGAGGCGAAGTGGCTGGTGGGCCGGAGATCTCTGCAAGGAGGCTCTATCAGCCCCCCGAGCTTGTCAAGCGGCCGGTCGGCGCAGGCCCTCCAGACAGACCTGGATGATCGGCTCGGCCAGCTCCGTCGCGGGCAGGCCGGGATCCACCAGGCACTGGAGCAGGCAGCCCTCGAGGGCGCCCACGATGACGGTCGCGTGGTGCTCGCTCACGCCCGCGCGCAGCGCGCCTTCCTTGTCGGCCTGGCGCAGGAGTTCGGCGATCGCCGCCCGCATATCGCCGTAGACGGCCGCCATGTCCACCGGCGACTTCTCCGCCTCCCGGGACGCCGCCCACAGATCGACCATGATCCGGGCCGGTTCGCGCTGCGCGGCCAGCACGTCGAGCACCGCGTGCACCAGCCCGCCCAGCCGCTCCAGCGCGGGGCCGGGGCCGTTGACCGCCCGGTCGAAGATGTCGGCCGACATGGCTCTGTAGGCTTCGAACGCGGCTTCCAGCAGCGCGTCCCTGCTGTCGTAGTAGAGGTAGACGCTGCCCTTGGCGATGCCCGCCTCGGCGGCGATGTCGTCGATGCGGGTGGCGGCGAAGCCCTTGCGGGCGAACAGCTTCACCGCAGCGGTGAGGATCTCTTTGCGTCGCGCGGCCTTGTCGACCTTCCGGGGGGACATGCGGCCATTATGACTGACCGGTCAGTCAATGGCAAAACCGAGATGCGGGCCGTCCGGGCTGGTGACTAGGGTGCTGACAGTGAGAGACGTACGGCTGCTGCCCAAAGCCCACCTGCACGTTCACCTGGAGAGCACGGTCCGGCCCGAGACCTCGCGCGAGTTCGGCGGCCCGGGGGTCCGGGGCGGGCCGTTCGCCACGTTCCGCGAGTTCGCCGACCATCGGGCGCTGACGCGCGGGCGGCTGCGCACGGCCGAGCACTTCCGGCGGGTGGCGCTGGAGTTCTGCGAGGACGAGGCCGCTCAGGGCACCCGCTACGCGGAGGTGTCGTTCACCGCGGCCTCGCACGGCGAGCGGCTCGGCGCGCCGGAGATGCCGCTGGAGGCGGTGCTCGACGGGCTGGCCGAGGGGTCGCGCCGCTACGGGATCGAGTGCCGGGTGCTGCTCGACCACTCGCGGCGGCGTTCCGTCGAACGGTTCTGGCAGACGCTGAAGCTCGCCACCCGTTACGAGGCGGTCATCGGCATCGGGCTGGCGGGTGACGAGAGCCACCCGTTGGCGCCGTTCGCGGAGGTGCTCGACGCGGCCAGGGACACCGGGGTGCACCTGGTGCACCATGCGGGGGAGTTCGGCGGGCCGGAGAGCATCCGGGTGGCGCTCGTGGCCGGGCACGCCGAGCGGATCGGGCACGGCGTCCGCGTTCTGGAGGACGACGCGCTGGTCGCCGAGATGGGTGAGCGCGGGGTTCCGCTGGAGGTCTGCCCCACGTCGAACGTCCTGCTCGGTGTCGTGCCCAGCCTGGCCGAGCATCCGCTGCGGCGGCTGCGCGAGGCGGGGCTGGCCGTCACGCTCAACACCGACGGCGAGACCGACCTCGCGGAGGAGTACACGCGGGCGCGGGAGGTCTTCGGGTACGACGACGCGGAGCTGGCCGGGTTCGCCCGGGCCTCGATCGACGCGTCGTTCGCCGAGGAGGAGCTCAAGGTGGGGTTGCGGGCGGGGGTGGCCGCCTGGCTGGCGGGCACGGGTCGCTAACGTGTTTCACGGAATGTGGCGGCGCGCTGACCGTCGGGGGCGCGGTCAGCGCTCGCGGTCCCCGATCAGTCCCCTTCGCTGTCCTTGGTGACCTTGCCGTCGATCGCGTCAACCGTCATGTTCTGCTTGTTCCCGTCGGAAGCGACCACCTCCACCTCCCAGACGATCTTGTCTCGGTGGCTGTCCAGGTTCAGTTCGGTGATGCGGCCGCCCGGTACGGCCGTGGCGATCTTGTCGGCGGCCTGCCGGTAGTCGAGCTTGGCGGCCTTGATCCGGTCGAGGTCCTTGGCCTTGTCCTTGGAGCCGTCATCCTCCGCCGACGGGCCGCTGACGACCTTCGCGGTGCCGGACTCTACGTCCATCTGGTGTTCGGTGCCTTTGGCGTCGACCACCCGCACCTCCCACAGGCTGCCGTTCTCCTCGGTCTCCATCGAGACGAGCGTCGAGCCGGGCACGGCCTTCAATGCGGCCTGCCCCACCTCCTCCAGTTTCTTCACCCCCGAGTGCTTCTTCGAGTCGGCCTCCGCGTACGGGGATGTGGTAGCGGCGCTGTACGGCGTGGGAGTATCGGCGCCCTGCGCGGACATCTGACGGGCGTCGGCCCCGCAGGCGGCCGCCGCGAGCAGCGCCGCACCCGCCAGAGCGCCCCCGATGATCGTTTTCCTCATGTGGCGACACTTATCATTTCCGCAGGTCGAACGGTGCGAACGACATGAGCGTCTCCTCATACCCGCCGCGCGGTCCGGCATTGGCACGCGGGTCCGCCGCCCCCGATAGTGGCGGCATGGCTCCTGCCCTGCTCGTCGCCGTCATCGGCGACTTCGACCGGACGTTCGCCCCGCACACGGCCACGAACGACGCGCTGGCTCACGCCGCGACGCGGCTGGGGATCGAGATCGAGATCCCGTGGCTGGCGACCGAGCCGCTGGAACGAGACCTGTCGGCCGTACGCGCCGCCGACGCGTTGTGGTGCGCGCCCGGCAGCCCGTACCGCAGCCTGGCCGGGGCCCTCGCCGCCCTGCGTCACGGCCGCGAGCACGGCGTGCCGACGCTGGGGACCTGCGGCGGCTTCCAGCACATGGTGATCGAGTACGCCCGCCACGTGCTCGGCTTCGAGGACGCCCAGCACGCCGAGTACGACCCGTACGCGTCGCACCTGTTCGTCTCCGCGCTGACCTGCTCACTCGCCGGGAAGACCCTGCCCGTCAGCCTCGCGGCGGGGTCGCGGGCGGCGGAGTTGTACGGTGTCACGGAGGTCGAGGAGCGCTACTACTGCGACTTCGGCCTCAACCCCGGCCACCGGCGAACCCTGCACGACGGAGGGCTGCGGGTGACAGGCGTCGACGCCGAGGAGGAGGCACGCGTGCTGGAGCTTCCCGGGCATCCCTTCTACGTGGCCACCCTGTTCGTGCCGCAGGCCCGATCGACGCCGGAACAACCGCATCCGCTGGTCACCGGGCTGCTGCGGGCGGCTCTCCGGGCCCGGCGCCGGGCATGACGTTCGGCCAGCTTCGGGTGCTGCGCGCCGTCGCCAGGACCGGGAACATGACGCGCGCCGCCGAGGAGCTCGGCACCACCCAGTCCGCCGTGAGCCACGCGCTGGGCAGCCTGGAGCGGGAGCTGGGGCTGGTCCTGTTCGTCAGGGGCAGCGGCGGGGTCACCCTGACCGCCGCGGGCCGTACCGTGAGCAGGCGAGCGGACCTCATCCTGAGGCAGCTCGAAGCACTCGACAAGGAGGCCGCCGCCGCACGCGGCGAGACCGGCGGGCGGTTGCGCGTCGGCGCGATCCCCAGCGCGAACGCCCGGCTGCTGCCGCGGATCCTCCGGGCGTTCGAAGCCGCGCACGAGCGGGTGCGGCTCACCGTGATCGAGGGATCCGACGCCGAGGTCGCCGAATGGCTGCGGACCGGGGCGGTCGACGTCGGCACCGTGACGGCCGAGGCGCCCGACCTGGTCACCGTCCCGCTCGCCCGCGACCGGCTGCTCGCCGTCCTGCCGGCCGGCCATCCGCTGGGCGTCCGGGCCGCGACCACCATCGCCGAGCTGTCGCGCTATCCCTTCATCATGTCGACGGGCGGGTGCGAGCCGCTCATCACCGAGCTGGCACGGCGGGCCGGCGTCCGGCTGCGCTGCCACTACGAGGTACGCGACACCACCAGCATCCTCGCCATGGTCGCGGAACACCTGGGCGTCTCCGTCATGCCGGAACTGTCCCTGCCCCCGGAGCACGCCGGGGTGTGCGCCGTACCGCTCGAACCTGAGGAACTGCGGACGATCCTGCTGGGGGTCCCGGCCGAGGGCGAGCCGCTGCCTGCCGCTACCGCGTTCGCCGAACTGGCCGTGCGGGAGAGTGCCGCGACGCGGCGGGTGCCCGGGTGAGACGGCGACCCCTGGCGCGCAGGCAGGGTCAAGCCGGCGGGCCAGGAGCCGTGGCGCAGGCGATGATCGAAGAGGTCAGATCGCGCAGCGGGGTCAGCAGGCGTGGATAGTCGGCCGCGTTGAGCGCGTACAGGCGGTAGGCGCCGTCGCGGCGCACGGTGAGCAGCCCCGCGTCACGCAGGATCTTCAGATGGTGCGACACGGCGGGCTGGGACAGGCCCAGGTGGTCGGCGATGTCGCCCACGTTGCGCGAAGCGCCGGATTCGAGCAGGAACACGATGATCTCCTGCCTGCGTTCGTCGCCCAGCGCGGTGAACAGCGGCCGGGTCGTGGCGAACAGGGCCAGGACGTCCCGCGCGGCGGCATGGCCGGTCATGCGGACACCTCGGCACGCAGCTCCGTGAGGTGGGTGACGGGCAGGCCACGGGCCGCCCCTTCGGCGATCCAGCCCGCCAGCATCAGGCGCGTCTGCGCGCTCACCTTGGTGAAGTGCGTCTCAAGGTAGCGCGGCAGGTCGAAGGGCACGAGCAGCGGCAGCGCGCGTAGGGCCAAGAACACGGCCCAGGCCGGGATCGCGAGCGGGGCCCGCCTTCCGTGCCCTGCCGCGGCGATCGCGAGGGCCTCACGGCTCGCCCGTGCCGCGCGCGCGTACCGGGTGGTCGCGATCGACCAGCCCGCGCTCTCCAGCGCGGCGATGTACGGCATCATCCGGGCGGCGGTGAGGTCACTCGCCCCCGGCCGTCGGGTGCGTCTGGCACGCGCGCCGCCCGCCCGGAGCGCGGCGATCACCTGCCGGGCGCGCGGTTCCGCGCCGAAGACGCCGAGCGCCGCCCCGGGTGGCGCCCAGTAGGCGATGCCGGGCTCGCATACCTGCCCGGGCATCGGCGCCTGGTAGGCGAGAAGGGCCGGCATCACCTGGACGATCTGCTCCGCCGGCCAGGTCCGGGTGAGGACCGCGTGGTCCTGCGGTGCTTGGCTGATGGTGACCACGGTCGCGCCGCCGGTCGCGGCGTGCAGGTCTCCCATCCAGGAGCCGGGCAGCGCGGTGGAGTCCACGCACAGCCACACCATGTCCCACTCTCCGGCCACCGGCTCAGTGACCACCTGGTACGGCGTCAGTCGCCGCTCGACGGCCCGTCCGCGCCGGCGCAGCCGGTACAGCAGCGCGCCGTCCCCGTCCGCCCAGTGCTCTCTGCCGGGCTTGACCAGGTAGCTGACCTGGGCGCCGCCGGCCGCCAGCCACATTCCGAAGACCTGCCCAAGTGCTCCCGCGCCCACCACCAACACCTTCACCCGAACTCCATCCTTGAGAATATTTAAATATTTCGATGGATAGAGTATCTCGAGATGCGGCCAGAAGCACATGAGAGGAGGGGCGTATCACGCCGTACCGCCGACGCGCCTGTGGGCGTTGCCGGCCACAGGCGCGTCGTGAGACATCATCGGGAGGATCGGTCCCGGGTCTTGTCGGCTACTTCACCCTGACGACGACGGTGCCGGCCAGCTTGTCGTGCAGGCACTGGTGCAGCGGCTTGTCCCAGAACTGCCAGAGCACGTTCACGAGGTAGGCGAGGTAGGCGACGAATCCGATGACGGGGATGAAGTTGAGCGCCAGCGGGCCCCAGAGCACACCCGCGCGGGTCATGACGGCGTTGGAGGACAGCGGTTCGGCGGCGTGGTTCGAGGGTACCGGCACCACGCGGAGGCCCATCACCTTCTTCCCGACCGTCTGCCCGCTGCCGCGGAGCATGAAGAACTCGTAAGCGAAATAGATCGCCGCACCCAGGACCGCGTTCAGCAGGGCGGCCAGGAAGACGCCGCTGCCGTCGGCGCTGACGAGAATGGGCGTCAGGATCATGCTGAGAATGGCGGTGACGATTCCCAGAATGACCCCGTCAATGATGCGGGCGACCAAGCGCTGCCACCACTCTGCGAGCGGGAGGGCGCCCGGGGCCTGGCCGGATCCCTGCGGCGCTCCGTATGGAGACGATCCGGCCGGCGTCGAGTGCTGGCCCGGGTCGTTCTGGTGATAGGGCGACGTGCCGCTGTTGGTCATGTCAGTTCACCTCGGAATGAATGTGTGGTATATGGGCGGCCGCAGCTGCCTGCGACGATTGAGCGCAGCCGACAACGGAGGGAGTCGTTTTTCGCTGCCTCCGAAATAGGGGTGCATCCTCGCCGCTCAGGAATCTGTGGACTCCGGCCGGCGAGTGCCCCGGACTCACGGGCGTATGTACGGCCTCCGTCGAGCGGGCACGCTGGGGCGGCGCCACTCACGGCCACCGCGTGCACACGCTTTCCCGCCCAGGCTTCGGGCGGCTACTCTTCCACGGGCCGAGTCCGCCTGCATCAGCAAAACTACCTAGTGCGGATACGTAGATGTCCCGCGTGGGCCGACCGTACGGGCTGCCGTCCGACTCGTGCGGCCGACCTGCCGAAGCCGTTCGGATATCGGCCTGTGCGGCAATGTCGCAAGGTGCCGAAGTGGCGCCCCGCTGCCATGGCAATGAGCGACGAAATCAGCGTTGATATTAGGGAACTCTGCGAAAGCGGTGACAGCTCGACTGGTGCTTCACTTTGCAGTGTCGTTCATTTTCATTGACAGCGCGTGGTAAGTGACATCATGACAGCATCGTGAGCCGAGCGTGCGGCACATCACTGGTCGGTCGTGCTCGATACGGAGGGCCGGCGGCGGCGTGACCAGCCGATAGGGCGTGCCGGGTGGGGTGCGTGGCCGCTGGGGAAGTTCCGCCCATCTGGTGCCTTCACACAGTGATCCGGCTCCCCAGAGGATCGCCTGCCGCCGGGTACCTGCGGGAGGAAGGATACGATCGGGTCCATCCGGAAATGTCACTGACCCAATCTATGCTTGGGCTCGAATCGAGTCGGCGTATGTATTCCGGCTCCGGGAACTGACCGCCGGCATGGGTTGACGCAGTCGAGGCCGGGCTTGACTCCCCGGTTGTGGGTCTCGACGGACGCGGCCGGGAGGGGCATACGTGTTCGCAGGGACATCGCACGAGCGACTGGTGGGACGAGACTCGGAGATCGCGCGGCTCGAGGACGTGGTGAAGGCTCTGACCGCGGGCCGCGGCACGGTGGTCGAGATCGCCGGAGACCCCGGGATAGGCAAGACGAGCCTGCTGGGCGTTCTGGAGGCGCTGGCCGGTCAGGCGGGGATCCGGGTGTTACGCGCTCATGCCGTACGAGGTGCGCGGGTCCACCGGCAAGCACCCGGCCGCCGCGTGCCGTACCAAGTGTTCCGCGACGCCTGGGGCGACCGGCCGAGCATGGAAGCCGTGGTCGAAGATCGGGCTCCCGGGGCCGCGGGCGCTCCCACGCATCCCCGCTTCCGGGTGGGCCGTGCCGTCCGTACTCTGCTCGCGGACTGGGCGGCGGATCATGGCGGCGTGCTGATCTTGGACGATCTTCAGTGGTGCGACGAGGATTCGGCGGACCTGGCCGCCCAACTGGTCCGCACCCCTGTGCCAGGCCCACTCGTCCTCGCCGTGGCGCACCGGCCCCGGCAGACCCGGCCGCTGCTGCTGGAGGCGCTGGACCATGGTGCGCAGACCGGGACGGTGGTCCGTCTCGAACCCGGACCGCTGGTTCCCGACGCGGTGGCCTCCGTGCTGGAAGGGCTGCACAAAGCCGGCGACGCTCCCGCCGTGCCGACTTCGGATCAGGGCTCCGTCGGCGTGCGCTCGTACCAGCACCTCGAGGCTCGCAGGTACGCCGAGCACCTGCACGAGGCCTGCGGCGGCAACCCCCGCAACCTGCGCATCCTCGCGGCCGCCGGGTGGCATCCCGACAGCTGGCCGGATCGCGCGGGGGCCGACCGGGACGCGCTGCTCCGCGAGTCGGCGACGCTGATCGCCGAACTGGATGAGCTCACTCCCGACGCGTCCATGACGCTCGGCGCGGCCGCCGTGCTCGGCGACCCGTTCCGGCCTGAGGATGCCGCTGTGGTCTCCAGGCTCGGCCTGGACCGGACCCTCGACGTGCTGGCTGAGCTCACCAGCGGTGACCTGGTGCGTCCGCTCGCTTCTGGCGGGCGGTTCGCCTTCCGTCACGGCGTGCTCGGGCACGTCGTCCAGCAACGCGCCGTCCCTTCTTTCCTCTTGCCCGCCCATCGCAGAGCGCTCGGCCTGCTGTCCGCGCGAGGGGCATCGGCCGCCGATCGAGCCAGGCACGCGGAGCATCTGACGGGCACTGACGGCGTGCCTGCCCTCCAGGTGCTCGCCGAGGGCGCGGCCGAGGTCGTCGGCCAGACCCCCGCCACCGCAGCTCGCTGGCTGCGCCTGGTGTTGGATTCCTCCCCGCGTGGCGACCGGCTGACTCCGCACCGCGCCACCCTGATGCTCTCGTGCTGCCAGGCCCTCACCGCCGCCGGCCGGTTGGAAGAGGCCCGCGCCCTTGCCCACGAGGTGCTGCGTGACCAGTCGCACCTGCCCGCTGACATCCGCCGGTCGGCGTACGCGGCCTGCTCCGACGTCGAGCGCCTGCTGGGCCGGTACGAGGAGGCGGAGGCCATGGCGCACGCGGCGCTCGAAGGGCTGCCGCGGCCACTGCCCGATCCGCTTCCCGCCGGCATCGCCGAGCTGGCGTTCAAGTACGGGCTGGTGCACATGCTGCGTAACACCTACCGTCAGGCGCGCCCGCTGGTCCGCGAGGTCGCCGGCGCGGCGGAGGAAAGGGGGGACCTCACACAGCTGGGCGTGCAGGTGCTCGCCGCGTTCGGTGACGCCTACCTCGCCGAGATGAACACCGCGATCCCCGAAGTCGCGGCGTGCGCCAGGCTCGTCGACGGATTACCCGACGCGGCGGCCGCGCGCATTCCAGAGGTGCTCGCCATGGTGGGCTGTGCGGAGATGTACCTGCAACGGTTCGGGGATGCCTACCGGCACCTGCGCAGGGGGTTGAGAGTCACGAGCGGCGGTGCGCAACAGCACATCGCGACGCACCACCTTCTCGGGCTGGCGGTCCTGGACCAGTGGACGGGCCGGCTGGACCGAGCGGTGGAGTGGGCGCTGGAGGCCGAGCGGGTGGCCCGCGCCATAGGCGCTGACGATGCCGCGGGGTTCGCGATGACGACGCGTGCCACGTCGCTGATGTGGGCGCGCAGCCGCCGGGACGCCGCTGAGATCGTCGCGCTCGCTGAGGAGGGCTTCCGCACCACGTCCCCGGGCCAGGGCTGGTGGGGAGGTGCGGCGGCGGGGCAGCTCGCCCAGATCCGGCTGATGAGCGGGGACGCGCGGGGCTGCGTCCGGATCTTGCTGGAGGAAGGAGGCGGCGCGGGGTTGCCGCTGGCCCAGCCGCAGTCCCGCGCTGAGCTGCTGGCACTGCTCTCCACGGCGGCGCTGCGGTGCGGAGACCGCGACACCGCCGACCGTTCCGCCGACGATGCGGAGACGACAGCGGCCCAGCTGGGCCTGTCGGTCCAGCGGGCGAGCGCGTGGCTGGCCAGAGCCGTGCTGCACCAGACCGACGGCGAACACGACGCGGCGGTGAAGCTGTTCGAGGATGCGGCGGACGGTTTCCGGCGGGCCGGCATGCCGGTGCGGCACGCCTGGACGCTGGTGTCGGGAGCCCGCTCAGCCGCGGCGGCCATGGGCCAGGAAGTGGCGCTGAGCTGGCTGAACTCCGCTGTGTCCGGGTCCAGGAGTTGCGGGGCGGTCAGGGTGCGCGAGGAGGCGGTACGCGTGCGGGGCGAGCTGGCGGCCCCCGTGCCCGGCCCAGGAGTGGTCGTCGTTCGGTCACACCTGCTGGGCCTGCTCACCGAACGGGAACGGGAGATCGCGGAGCTCGCGGCCGAGGGGAAGCGTTCCCGTGAGATCGCGGACCAGCTCTACCTGAGCACCAGGACGGTGGAGGCTCATCTCGCGAGGGTCTACCGCAAGCTGGAGGTCTCCTCTCGAGCCGCTCTCGCGGCCGTCCTCCTGCGCATGTCTGACGTCACGGACAGGTGACCTCGGGGCGTTGTCTCGGAAACCCTCGCCCATGGCCTTCACCATCGAGCGGACGGACGTCCCCGGACGCGGCCTTCCGGGCGCGCTCCGCCGTGACGGCCAGGTTCGCCTCGTTGACGTCGTAGGTCGCGACCGAGCAGCCTTCGACGCCAAGGCGCGCTCATGAGAGTGAGTGGTGCGGCGGTGAGCTGATGACGTGCGGCACCGGCGCGCCGTACCGTGGCGGACAGAGCGGGGATGCCTTCCCTCGGGCGCACTGCATGACGGAGTCTCTGCTAGGGGTAACTGGAGATCGAGGGCTTATGAGCGACGAAGATGATGCGCGCGCCGAGCTGGAGGAATGGAGTGAGTTCGTCGGCCGGATCCGCTATGACGGTCCACGTCCGGATGATGGCCGCGACGAGCGGTTGGCCGATGAGGCGGTGGTCAGCGAATTCTCCGGCTGGGGGCGTTTGGACGGCTCGGCCGAGATGAACAACCTGGTCTGCCGCGCCTTGGAGATCGGCTACCTGCGAGCTCTGCAGGACGTACGCGAGCGACGGATCGCCGGGCTGGGCCCCACCAACTGACCTGCGGTTCCTGGCGCGGCGGTGATGTCGTCGGCGCGGCCTCGGGCCCAAGCGCGGTCCGGTGCCGCCGCCCTGGGCGACGCGGTCACGCGCTCTCCAGCGGGGCCGGCCAGCGGTGGCCGTGCGTCACTCGCCGTCGTCCGGGAGCGTATCCAGGATGCGTACCACCAGGTCCGCCTGGTCGACGCCGGCCAGGGCGAGCGCGCGCGGCACGGTGCCGACCTGAGCCCGCACGATCCCGAGCAGCAGGTGCGCCGGCCGCAGATCCTTCTTGCGGGGGACGGACGCGAAGCCCCGTTCGAGGGCGAGCTTGGCCGATGCCCCCATCTGGGTGGGCCGTTCGGCGGCACTGCTCGGCCGCGGCAGGGCGAAGGTGGCGAGAGACACTCCCGCCGCGCCCAGGCTGTGCTCGAACTCCTTGTCCAGCGCGTCGCGGATCGCCTGGTGATCGAGCCCGACCGAGGCCAGGACCTGATGGGTGCCGGTCTCCTGCTCGGCGGCGATCGCCAGCAGGAGGTGGTGCGCCTCGACGCTCGCCGAGCCGTCCTGCTGGGCTTCGTGTCCGCCCTGGTCGATGATCGTGTTGATGTAGTGGTCGATGGCGGCCATCGTCAGCGCCTCCTCAGCGTGACGCCGGCGGCGATGAGCCGCTTGGCGTGCTTCTTGTGAACGGCCTGGCGCGTCACGCCGAGCGCCTCGGCGACCTGCGGCCAGCTCCAGCCCGCGCGCATCGCCTGCTCGACGGCGTCGTCCTCCAACTGGTCGGCCAGGCGCCGCAACGCCGCCACGGCCGCCAGCCGATCGGCGGGTTCTTGGGAAACGGGGATCTCAGCAGCGGGCACGCTAGCAACCTTAGTTGACTAATCCCGCAGGGGTCAACGTCAGGCGTGGCCGCCCACGGTGATCGGGCCGAGTGTCAGGCGCGGCTCGCCCTCCAGGATCTGTCCGGCGAGGGCCACCTGCTCGTCGAGTTCGCGTAGCTGGGCGGGGGTGAGCTCGCGCAACGTCTCCACCGTGACGGCCAGCCGGCGGCCGGACCGCCGCTGGTGCCAGACCCCCGCCACCTGACCGTCCACGAGCAGCACCGGGAAGTTGCCCGCCTGGCCGCCGGCCAGTGCCCGCGCGGCGGCCGCGCCCGGATACAGCAGTTCGCGCGGCCGCCCGGCCACCACATAGGCATCGAAGTACGGCAGCAGCCGCACGCCCCTCGGCGGCTCGTCCGGCGCCTCGGTGTCGCCGGCCGCGACCCAGGCCGGGCTGCCGTCGAACAGCACCTGCTCCGTCTCGGCCGCCGCGAAGGCCGCGCTCGCCCACTTCACCGGCGCGCCGATCCACTTGGCGAACTGCTCAGGCGTAGCGGGACCGTACGCCCGCAGATAGGCGTCCACCAGCTCGGCGCATCCGTCAGCCGGGCGGAAACCCGCTGGTGGGGCGGTGTAGGTGACCTTGCGCCCCCTCGCCGGGCCGAACACGAACGCGCCCCGATGCGCCGCCGTCGCCATGGCCTGCCGCCAGCGCGGCCACATCGTCTGGAAGGCCGGCATGACGAGGTCTCCCGCCCACGGTCCCGTGGTGGCGACGACCGCGTCGCTCAGCTCGTCGATCGTCAGGGCGGCTCCGGTCAGCACCTCGCGGATCGCCTCCACGACCTGGTCGGTCTGGGCGGGGGTCAGGCGTATGCCCGGGGCGTGCGCGGCGTACGAGGACGGCACCGACGACAGGGCGCCGATCCACATCGGCAGGTCGCGGGCGGGCAGCAGGTGGACGGTACCGCGCGGGCCGTGCGTCTTGACCAGGCTGCGCTCACCCCACAGCGCCTCGCGCACGCCGGTACGGGTGAGGCCGTCGAGGCGGAGGCCGACCGACAGCTCGGCCGCCGACATCACCTGAGCGTGGGCGCCGCACATGGCGGCGACGACGTCCGCCGGGGTGGCGTCCTTGGCGGGGGCGGTCAGGCCGTGCCGCTCCAAACGCCTGGCGCTGACCTGGGACCACGACATTTCCATCATGAGACTTACCGTAGGCGGCAATGCGGAAGGATTCGTTCCGCATTAGACGTGGTGGGCGCGGACGATGAGATCGGCGGCGTCGGCGGCGATGGCGTGCCGCCGTTCGGGTGGCAGGGGCAGCATGCCGTACGCCGTGTCGACGCGCGCCTCGCTGACCACCAGGTGCGAGAACTGGCGGGCCGCCCTGTCCGGGTCCGGCACCCGCAGCCTGCCGTCGCTGTCGCACGCGCGCAGATAGTCCGCCACGCCGCCGCCCAGCGACGAGGAGCTCGCCCGCCAGGTGCGCTGGAGCTCCGGATGGTGGCCCACCTCCGCGATGGTCAGCCGGTGCAGCGCCGCCACCCGCGGAGACAGCGCGATGTCCAGCGTCCACTCGCCGAGCGCGGTCAGGTCCTCGCGTGGATCACCCGTGAAAACGACGCCCGCCCTCGCCATCCCCCCGCGCCCCACCGGACCGCCCCCCGCCGACGCGTCACGGCCGGTCTGACCGCCGCCCGCCGCCGTGCCCCGACCCGCCGGACCGCCGCCCGCCGACGTGCCGCGGCCCGCCGGGCCTCCTGTCGCCGGCGCGTTCCGGCCCGGCGCGCCTGCGACTGCCGATCTGGCCTCCTGGATCGCGGCGAGGAAGAGCTGTTCCTTGTCGCCGAAGTGGCCGTAGACGGTCTGTTTGCCGACTCCCGCCTGCGCGGCGATCGCGTCGACGCTCGCGCGGGCGTAGCCCAGGTCGGTGAAGACCTGGATGGCGGCGTCGAGGATGGCCCGGCGCTTGGCCGGTGAGCGTCGCGGGCCGTGGTCGGCCATGGTCTGTACCCACTCTCTCCGAATAGGGTCTAGTGTACGAGACTAGACCGTCTAGTCTAGTTTGGAGGGCGTATGAACGCCGATGTCGTGGTGGTCGGGGCCGGACCTGTGGGTCTGCTGCTCGCCGCCGAATTGCGGCTGGCCGGGGCCACGCCGCTGGTCCTGGACCGGCTCGCCGAGCCGACGAGCGAGCCGAAGGCGCGCGGGATCGGGCCGCTGGCCGCGGAGGCGCTGCGCCGCCGCGGGCTGGGGGAGGCCGTGGCGAAGTTCCACGAACAGGGGCTCGCCGACAAAGCACGCGACCACGGAAGCGAGAAGGGGCACTTCGCCCAGATCAACAAGATCGACCCCGACCTTCAGGAGGAACCCGAGCGGACCGGCGCGCTGATCTGGCAGCCGGACCTGGAACGGATCCTCGCCGAGCACCTGGCCTCGCTCGGCGTCCCGATCCGGCGCGAACACGAGGTGACGGCCCTGACCCAGGACGACTCCGGCGTCACCGTGACCGTGCGAACCCCGGCGGGGGAGCGGCACATCTCCGCCGCGTACGTCGTCGGCTGCGACGGCGGCCGATCGACGGTGCGGAAGCTGGCCCGGTTCGACTTTCCCGGCACCGCCCCCACGAGTGTCGTCCGGCGGCTGAGGGGCGACATCTCCGGGACGGAGCGGCTGCCCGAGTCCGGCTGGCAGCCGACGGGGATGCTGATGTGCGCTCCCGGCATGGTGGCGACGGTCGAGTTCGACGGCTTCCCCGAGGACCGCGACGCGCCGCTGACCGGGCAGGAGATGCGGGACAGCCTGCTCAGGGTGACGGGCGTCGAGGTCGAAGTGGCGGCGGTTCACGACACGCTGAGCTTCACCGACGTCGCCCGCCAGGCGGCCACCTACCGGCTCGGCCGGGTCCTGCTCGCGGGCGACGCCGCTCACGTCCACTCTCCCAACGGCGGCCAGGGGCTGAACCTGGGGCTGATGGACGCGGTCAACCTGGGCTGGAAGCTCGCGGCCACGGTCGCCGGGCGCGCGCCGGACGGCCTGCTCGACACCTACACCGCCGAACGCCACCCCGTGGGCGCCGCCGTCCTGCACAACACCCGCGCCCAGTCGGCGCTGCTGCGGCCCGGCGCGCACGCGGCCGCCATGCGCGACATCGTGTCGGACCTGCTCGACCTGCCGGAGGTCAACCGCTACTTCGGGCGGCTGCTGAACGGGCTCGGCACCCGCTACGATCTCCCCTACCCCGCCACCCACCCCCTGGCCGGCCGCCCCTGCCCCGACCTGCGGCTCACGCTGCCGTCCGGCGCCACGCGGACCCTCGCGGACCTCGCCGCGTCCGGCCGGCCGCTGCTCGTCCACGCCCCCTCACAGCCCGAGGTGGCGGAGGCGGCGGCGGCCTGGCGGGGCTCGCTGGAGGTCGCCGAGGCGACCGTCGAGGACCATGACGGCCTGTCGGCCGCCTTCGTCCGCCCCGACGGCACGGTCGCCTGGGCATCCGCCCCGGGCTCGGCCGACACCACCACCCTGACGGCGGCCCTCCACGCGTGGCTGCCACCCGCCTGACGCCCAAAGGGCGCACGGCGTCCCGCACGAGCCGTGGGCGCGCTGGGACAATCGAGCGATGATCAGCTCTCGTCAGCTCGAATATTTCCAGGCCGTGGCCCGGGAGCTCCATTTCACCCGGGCCGCGGAGACGTTGCGCATCGCGCAGCCGGCGTTGTCCCAGCAGATACGTAAGCTCGAACGCCAACTCGGCCTGACCCTGTTCGAGCGGAACCGGCACCGCGTACGGATCACCCCGGCCGGTCACGCGCTGCTGGAGCACGCCGACCGCGTCCTGTCGGACCTGGCGGCGGTGGAGGAGGAGATGCTCGGCTGGGCCGAGGGGACCCGCGGCCGGATCCGGCTGGGCACCGCCCGAGGGCTGGCCACCCAGGTCGCGCGGGTGCTGGCGGCCTTCTCCGCCGCCTACCCGGCGGTCACGGTGGAGCTGAAGGAGCAGACCACCCAGGACATGCTCGACGACCTGGACGCGGGCCGGCTCGACGCCGCGACCCTGGCCACCCGGCCCGGCTCCGGTGACACGCGGTTGGCCTGGCATCCGCTCGGCGCCGAGCCGCTGGTGCTCATCACCGGCGAAGGTACGCCCTTCGCCGGGCGGGAACGCCTGCCGGTGGCGGAGCTGGACGGGGCCGACCTGGTGCTGTACCCGCCGGGGTCGACGGTGCGCGAGATCGTCCTGTCCGCGCTGGTGGCGGCGGGCGCCAAGGCGAGGGTCAGGTTCGAGACCCGCGACTATCGCACGGCCCGCGCGCTGGCGAGTGTCGGGCTCGCCGCCGCCGTCCTGCCGCGTTCGGTGGCCGAGGAGCCCGGGATGCCGGTGGTCATCGTCCGGCTCGACCCCGAACCGTCCTGGACGCCGTCCCTGGCCTGGTCGACGGCCCGCGCTCCGGCCGCGGCGCTGGCGGCGTTCATCGCCTTCGTGGCCGAGCACCCCGAGCTAGCCGCGCTCGGTGGTGATATATCCGATATATAACCACGAGGCGGAACATGTCTTGGACATATCACTGCAGCTCCCGCAGGCTTTGATCACAAGAAGCTACGGAGAAGGGGTGTGGCATGAGGGGTCGCAGGGAGTTCCAAGGTTTGATGGGGGCCGATCCTGAGGAGACGCTGCGTGAGGTACGGCTGATGTCGCCGCACATGTACGACGCCCTGGTCGAGGGGGCGTTCGGCGGGACGCTCGCCCGCCCCGAGCTGGGCCGTGCCGCCAGGGAGACGGCGACCGTCGCGATCCTGGCCGCCATCGGCGGGGCGGAGGCGCAGCTCGCCACACACGCGCGCGCCGCCTTGCACAACGGCATCGCGCCCGAGGAACTGCGGGCCCTGGCCCAGCACGTGTCCCTGTACTCGGGCTTCCCCCGGGCGCTGAACGCCCTCACCGTCATCGACGAGGTCTTGGCCGAAGCCGGAATCCCGCGCCCGGCCGTGTTGCACAAGGTGCGGCTGGCCGATCATGACACGGTGGTCGCCCAGCGCGGCGAGAGCGGGCCGCCCGTGGTCCTGCTCCACGGGCTCGGCCTGGACCGGCGGATGTGGGAGCCCGTCATGACCCGGCTGTCGGCGGGACGCCGCGTGTACGCGTACGACATCAGGGGCCATGGGGCCGCGGCCGGGTCGCCGTCCCCGTTCACGATGGCCGACACGGTCCGGGATCTCGTCGGCGTGCTCGACGCCCTCGGGCTCGACCGCGCGCACGTCGTCGGCTTGTCCTACGGCGGCGGGATCGCGCAGGCCGCCGCGATCGCCGATCCGGAGCGGTTCGCCTCGTTGTCGCTGCTGGCCACCACGGACTTCCCGTTCGGGGCGTTCGAGGACAGAGCGCGGTCGGCCGAAGCCGACGGCATGCGGGCTCAGATCGTGCCGTCGCTCACCCGCTGGTTCACCCCCGCCGCGCTCGCCACCGACGAGTGGGGAGTCCGGTACGCCCGGGAGTGCGTGCTGCGCGGCGACCCGGCCGACTGGGCCGCCGCGTGGCGCTCCTTCAAGGGGCTGGACGTGCAGGGCGGGCTCGCGGGGTTCGAGGCGCCCGTCCTGGTGCTCGCGGGGGAGCTCGACGCCTCCACGACGCCGGAGATCATGGCCGCCCTCGCCGGGCGCATCCCAAGCGCCATCTACCAGGAACTGCCCGGAACCCCCCACATGCAGACTCTGGAGCGGCCGGAACTGGTCGCCGACGCTCTGGACACTTTCCTGCCGGCGTGAACCGGAGCAGGACGTCGGCGCACGACCCCGGATGCCTGGCCGCCGACGAGCCGACTGGGGTCGATACCCGAGCAGCTCGCATTTCTTGACAACAACTTTTTTCGGTGCGATCGTTTTATCCATGTACGAAGTGGCGGTGATCGAAGACCCGGCGGCGGCCGAGGCGTCGCTCGACCCGATGCGGTCGAAGCTGCTGGCCGAGCTGGTCGAGCCAGGCTCGGCCACGTCGCTGGCGGCCAGGGTCGGCCTGGCCCGGCAGAAGGTCAACTACCATCTGCGCACGCTGGAGCGGCACGGGCTGGTCGAGCTCGTGGAGGAGCGCAAGAAGGGCAACGTCACCGAGCGGGTGATGCAGGCCACGGCCGCGTCCTTCGTGATCTCCCCGATCGCGCTGGCCGCGGTGCAGCCCGACCCGGGCAAGTCACCCGACCGGCTGTCGGCCCGCTGGCTGCTCGCCGTCGCCGCCCAGCTCGTCCGCGACGTCGGGGCGCTGATCACCGGCGCCACCGAGGCCCGCAAGCGGGTGGCGACGTTCGCGATCGACGGCGAGGTGCGGTTCGCCTCGGCGGCCGACCGCGCGGCCTTCGCCGAGGAGCTGGCCGACGCCGTGACCGCGCTGGTGAGCAAGTACCACGACGAGAGGGCGGAGGGCGGTCGCGACCACCGGCTGGTCGTCGCGCTGCACCCCTCGCTGAAGGAGCGCTGAGGTGGGACAGTCCTTCGAGCTCCCCCAGGAGGCCACGGTCGGGGCGAGTCCCGAGGAGGTGTGGGCGGCCATCGCGACCGGGCCGGGCATCGACTCGTGGTTCATGGGCCGCAACGAGGTGGCCGACGGCGTGGTACGCACCGCCTTCGGCCAGTACACCCCCGAATCCACCGTGACCACCTCGGAGCCGCCCGCCCGGTTCGCGCACACCAGCCCGACGGCCGAGGACGGCCGGTTCGTCGCCTTCGAGTTCCTCGTCGAGGGCCGCGACCAGGGCAGCACCACGCTGCGCATGGTCGCCAGCGGCTTCCTGCCCGGTGACGACTGGGAGACCGAGTTCGAGGCCATGTCCATGGGCCTGGAGATGTTCTTCGCCACGCTGGTCGCCTACCTGACGCACTTCGGCGGCCGGACCGCGACGCCCGTCACGGAGTTCGGGCCGCACGTCGCCGACTGGCCGCGCGCCTGGGCGGTCCTTTACGGCGAGCTCGGCATCCCGGACCATCCCAAACCGGGCGATCCCGTACGGTTCACGCCCGCCGGGCTCGCCCCGATCGAAGGCGTCGTCTACTTCGCCAACGCCCAGACGCTCGGCGTGCGGACCCCGGACGCGATCTACCGCTTCCTCCAGGGCATCGGCGGCTCGATGGTCGCCGCGCACCACCTCTTCACCGGCACCGGCGACCAGGGACCGGTCTGGCACACCTGGCTGGACCGCCTCTTCTCGGCGTGATGACCACGGACAACTGCCCGGTGCTCGGTCGAGGGTGCTGCCGGGGCAGAGCCACAACACCGCGGGAGTTCTTCGCGGCCAGGTGATCGGCCGGGACGGCCGGCAGGGGTCCAGCCGTCCCGGCCGCGCGGCGCTCCATCCGTTCCGGTCGCCGGGCTTCCGGCGACCGGAGTGGATGCCGCTGCCGGCACCGCGTACACCGCCACGATCAGGCTCGGCGCGAACCGCCGCCAACGGGTCATGCCACTGTTCCTTCCTGTGCCGGTGTACGGCCCGCCAGGTATTCGCCCGGCAACCGCCGCCGGATTTCCCTAATGTGCGGCTATGTGTTCGGCGATCGCGGCCGCCAGGGTCCGCTCGCAGGTGGCGGCGTCGTCTGCGGCCCAGCACACGTAGCCGTCGGGGCGCAGGAGCAGGGCCGCCGCGCCCAGGTCGGCCGCGCACTTGGCCCGTACGAGATCCACCCGGGCGGGCAGCCCGAGCTCGGCCGGGACGATCCCGGCCAGGTCGAGCAGGACGGCGTGCCCCGCCCCGAACAGCGCCGACAGCCGGACCGGCTCCGTGCCGACGAGCAGGTCGGCGTCCGGCACCCGCTGCCCGGCCAGCGGATGCTCGCCGCCGAGGTCGTAGCCCAGCGACAGGCCGGACATCAGGCCCGCCATGTGGCGGTTGGCGTCCGGCAGCCGCAGCAGATCGGTGAAGATGTCGCGCAGCGCGACCACGTCCTGGCTCGGCCGCGGTATGGCCAGCACCCGCTGCGCGGATGTGTGGTGCAGGACGCCGGCGGCCACCGGATGCCGTTCGGCCTGGTAGCCGTCCAGGAGACCGTCGGGCGCCCGGTCCTGGAGGGTCGCGGCCAGCCGCCAGCCGAGATTGATCGCGTCCTGCACGCCGATGTTCAGGCCCTGGCCGCCGAACGGCGGGTGGATGTGCGCGGCGTCGCCCGCGAACAGCACACGGCCCGCCCGGTAGTCCGCCAGTTGCCGGGTCGCGTCGGTGAAGCGCGAGGAGTTGTCCACCGCGCGCAGCACGGTCTCCTCGCCGTAGACGGCCCGCAGCGCGGTGGCGATCTCCTCCTCCGTGACCGGCGCGTCGCGGTCGCCACCCTGGTCCTCGCTGCCGAAGGTGAACCGGTAGCGCTCGCCGCCGATCGGCACCAGCATGGCCCAGTAGCCGCCGCCCTCGCGGGTCAGCTCGCTCATGTGGCCCAGCCCCTGGGGGACCGACGCCGACGTGGCGGACAGCCGGACGTCGGCCAGCACCGCCACGAACGTCCCGTCCCTGCCGGGGAACGGCAGCCCGAGCAGCTTGCGAACGGTGCTGCGGCCACCGTCGCACCCGACCAGGTAATCGGCCCGGAACCTCTGCCCGCCGGCGCTCACCGTCACCCCGCCGTCGTCCTGCTCGACCGCCGTGACCGCGGTGTCGCGCAGGACCCGCGCGCCCCGGGCGGTCGCGGCCTCCTCCAGGACCTCCTCGATCTCCCACTGCGGGACCGCGATCGGGTACGGATGCCGCGTACGCCACGGCTCGCAGTCCAGCGGCACCGGCAGGGCCGCGAAATGGCCGCCCACCGGAGGTCGTTTCATGGCCCGGCTCCGCAGCGGCTCCAGCAGCCCGCGCAGCTCCAGGAGCTCGGCCGTACGGGGCTGGATCGTGCCGCCCTTCGTCTGCTCGATGCGCTCGGGCAGCCGCTCCAGCACCAGCGTGCCGACCCCGGCCAGCGCCAGCTCGTACGCCAGCGTCAGGCCGGTCGGCCCGGCCCCCGCGATGATCACCTCGGTATCCCTCACGGCCCCTCCTCTTTTCGATCGCCTGAGTGCGAATGTATACCCAGTGCAGAAAAAGTCCAAGTGCAGTTTTCTGATAAAGTGGCGAGCGTGAGCAGTGAGCCCGGCCTGCGCGAGCGCAAGAAGCAGCGGACGCACACGGCGATCTCCGAGGCGGCGATCGAGCTGTTCCTGCGGCATGGGTTCGACCAGGTGTCCGTGGCCCAGGTCGCGGAGGCGGCCGAGGTGTCCAGGCGCACGTTGTTCGCCTATTTCCCGGCCAAGGAAGACCTCGTGGTGCACCGGTTCGCCGATCACGAGGCGGAGGCCGGCCGGGTGGTCCGGGACCGGCCGGCGGGCACGGCGCCGCTGGAGGCGCTGCGGGTGCACTACCTCGACGGGCTGGCCGGGCGTGACCCGATCACCGGTCTCAACGACCTGCCACCGATCGTGGCGCTCTACCGGATGGTCCTGGAGACCCCGGCGCTGGTGGCCCGGATGTACCGGTTCCAGGCGGGGGCCGAGCGGGCGCTCACCGATGCGCTGCGCGAGACGGCGGCCGTCGGTGAGTTCGCCGCGCGGCTGGCGGCGGTCCAGATCGTGGCGGTCCACTGGACGCTGACGCTGGACAACGCCAGGCGGCTGGCGGCCGGTGAGACAGCGGACGAGCGCTACGCGGGCGCGGTGAGTGAGGCCGAGCAGGCGTACGCCCTGCTGGCCAACGGCGTGGGCCGGTTGGGCGCACCGGGCGGGGCCTGAGCCGTCAGCCGCTGGGTGTGCCGAAGATGTCGTCGCGGGCCATCGACAGGGCGGTGTCGACGGCGCCCATGAGGACCGGGTTGCCCACGACCGTGGTGACGCGTACCTCCGTGAGAACGGGGGCGAGGGCGGCGAGGCGGTCGGCGACCTGGCGGGCCAGCTCCTCGCCGCCCGCGCGGCCGGTGCGCCCGGCGAGGATCACCAGGCCGGGGTCCACCACCGCCACCATGGGGAACGCCGCCGCCGCGACGCGCTCGGCCAACTCGCCCATGACCGGCCCAGCCGCCTGCGGCCGGCCGGTCTCGGGCCCGCCAGTCTGGGGCCTGTCCGTCTTGGGTCTGCCAGTTTCGGGCTCGCCCGTCCTCAGGCCGTCTACGACGTCGCCGGCGAGCAGGTCGCACAGCAGGCCGCCGCGCGTGTCGAGGAAGCCGATCTCGCCCGCGCCGCCCGAGAACCCGCGGCGCAGCCTGCCGCCCAGCACCACGGCCGCCCCCACCCCGTCGTCCAGCCAGAGCAGCGCGAAGTCGTCCCGGCCCGCCGCCGCACCCGCGTGGTGCTCGGCGATGGCGGCCAGGTTCACCTCGTTCTCCAGGAGGACCGGCGCCGCGATGCGGGCCCGCATCGCCTCCATCAGGCCAGGTCGCCGGCCGGGCGCGTCGTTCGCCGGTGACAGGTCCCGGGTGCGCGGATCCACCCATCCGGGCACGTCGTTCGCCGGTGACAGGTCTCCGGTGCGCGGATCCACCAATCCGGGTGCGCCGACCACGACCGCGTGCAGGGCCAGCGGCCCGGCCGCCTCCGCCAGCGCGTCGGCGATGATCACGTCGAGGTCGCCGTCCAGCTCGCGCACGGCCGAGCCCGCGATCCGCCCGGTGATGTCGGCCACGGTCACGTTGACGACGGAGCGCCGCACGTCGACGCCCGCCACGTGGGCCCGGCCCGCCACGATCCCGTAGAGCCGGGCGTTCGGCCCGCGCCGATCGCCGCCCGCCTCGCCGGTGACCTGGATCAGATCACCGGCCTGCAGCCGCTCGATCAGGTCGGACACCGTGGGGCGCGACAGCCCGGTCAGCTCGCGGACCTGCGGAGCGGTCAGGGGGCCGCGGTCGAGCAGCAAGTCGAGGACCAGGCGGTCGTTGATCGCCCGGGCCGTGCTGGGAGTCGCGGTCCGCATTCCGCCTCTATTCATCAGGAACCCTGCCTGTTAATTTATCAGTCGTGAGAGATGCCCATCATCGTGCGATTGCCGCCGTCTTCGCGGTCCACGGCGCCGTGGGCGGCAGCCTGGCGACCCGGATGCCCTGGGTGCAGGACCATCTCGGGCTCGATCCCCGTGTGCTCGGACTGGCGTTGCTCTGCCCGTCGGCCGGGGCGTTCGCCGGGATACTGGCGTCCGGGCGGCTGGCCCACCGCTATGGCGGGCGCGCGGTGACCCGGCTGCTGCTGGCGTCGTGGTGCGCGGCGCTGGCGCTGCCCGCGCTCGCGCCCGGCCTGCCGTGGCTGTGCGTCGGGCTGCTGCTGTTCGGGGCGGCGGCGGGCGCCACGGACATCGTGATGAACGCCCAAGGCGTGGTCGTCGAACGGCGGCTCGGGCGCTCCATCATGTCGAGCCTGCACGGCATGTGGAGCGTGGGGAACCTGGCCGGAGCCGGGATCGGCGCCCTGGCCGCCCAGGTCGAGCTGGATGCCCGGATCCATCTGGCCGGGATGGCGATGGTGCTGCTGGTCGTGGGCGGTCTGCTGAGCCGCGGGTTGCCGGAGTCGAGATCCGAGCCGGGTTCGGCGAAGCCGCGCCGCTTCGCCGTGCCGTCGCGGGCGATCCTCGCGATCGGGCTGGTCGGGCTCTGCGCGACCTTCAGCGAGCTGTCCGGCGCGCAGTGGGCGGCCGTCTACACAGTGAGGGTCACGGGCGCGAGCGAGGGCGTGGGCGCGGCCACGTACGCGATCTTCGCGGCGTTCATGGTGGTCACCAGGCTGAGCGGGGACCTGATCGTGCGGCGGCTCGGGCCGGTGGTGACGGTCAGAGCCGGTTCGGTGCTGGCCACGCTGGGCGGGGTCGTGCTGGTCGCGGGCCGTACGCCGGGGCTGAGCATCGCGGGGTTCGCGCTGCTCGGGGTGGGGGTCGCGGTGATCGTGCCGCTGGTCTTCGCCGCGGCGGGTCACGCGGGGCGCACGCCGGGCGAGGGGGTGGCGGGGGTCGCGACGATCACCTATCTGGCCGGCCTCGTGGCGCCCGCCGTCACCGGGTGGGTGGCCGGGGTCACGTCGTTCCCCGTGGCGTTCGGGCTGATCACGTGCGCCACGCTCGCGATGGGCTGCATCGCGGGCGTGCTCCGTCCCCGGCCCGCCCCTTCACCGGACCGCGAGTACGAAGTCGTGGCGTAACCAAAAGCAACATGCAGCCGCTTGCCCTCGGCCCCCAGCAGGGGCTCGAAGGATGATGGGGTGGACACTCTCGCTCCTCGTGATCGTGATGGAAGATCACTCCAACGCGAGGAGCCCGGTACGCGTCAGGCGACCTCTCGCGTCGAAGTGTGAGCCGAGACCTCGCCGAGGACCTTGGTGGCCATGTGCCACACCTCCTGATGCGTCGCGGGAAACCGTCCCGGCCGACGCTGTCACAGACGGGGAGGCCGCTCAACGCATTCTCCGCCGGTACGGCAGGGGTGGGTGGCGACCCGGGGGTCAGCCCGCGCGGTCGACGGCCGCCTCGATCCCGTCGAGCACGACGGTGAGCCCGGCGGCGAAGGCCGGTCTCGCCTTGTCCTCCAGATAGGTCGTGGCCTGGCCGGACCGCGGAGCCTGGGGAGGTGGGGCCGGGTCGTCGGTCTCGATCCAGACGACCATCGGGAAGCGTTCGGCGAAGCCGGGGGCGACCTCTTCGAGCAGCGCCGATCGGGCGTACCACCACTCCTCGTCGGACACCCCGGTCACCGCCGGCGCCTGGCGTGACTCCGCGACCGTCCTGGCCGCGCCCCGGATGAAGTCGGTCAGCAGCGAGACGATGCCCCGGAGCCGGTCGCCGCGCAGCCCGGTGGCGCGGAGCAGGCCCACCAGCGTCTCCAGCATCACGAACTCGTTGGGACCCAGCACCGGCCGGGCCTGCGACACCTGCAACACCCATGGGTGACGGATGTAGAACGCCCAGACGTCCCCGGCCCACGACGTCACGGCCGCCCGCCAGCCGCCTTCCAGGTCGTAGCCGGTGGGCAGCTCGGCCAGGGCGTGGTCGTACATCAGGTCGATCAGTTCGCTCTTGCTGGGCACGTACGTGTAGAGGGCCATCGCCGTGCGGCCGAGGCGTTCGCCCACCGCGCGCATGGACAGGGCCGCCATGCCCTGCTCGTCGGCGACCGCGACCGCGGCGTCCACGATCATGTCCACGCTCAGCCCCGGTTTGGGGCCGGGGCCGGTACGGGGCTCCTCCGGCGCCGTCGCGCGCCACAGCAGGCCCATCGAGCGGCGCGCGTCTCCCTGGCCGGCGAAGACCACCACCTGACGACTCCTCACGGACGCGGGTAATTCCTTACGCCATAAGGCTATCAGCGGTGATCACCGGAGCGCGGAACGGTGCGCGGGTGGCCGCTGGGGCAGGCTGATCAGGCGCAGGCCGGCTGACACCAGTGTCCAGCCGAGCGCCGTCACACCGGCCGCCCACCGGGGCGGGAGCTCGCGCCGGCGGTCTCGGCGCAGGCGCCACCTGGTCACCTCGGCTCGTAATTCGGCGGCTCTGTGTCGTTCGGTGTAGAGGTAGATGTCGGGGTGCATGTGCCGACCTCCTGGAAGTCTCAAGCGCGGAAGGGGAATCCGAAGAACTGCAGGGCGACGTGCTCACGGCCCTCGGTGTCGCCTGCCTCCTGGGCGGCCCGGCCGTGCGCCCACCACCGCTCGGCGACCGCGTTGATCTCCTGGCCGAGCAGTCGCAGCTCCTCAGCGGTGAGCGAGGCCATGTATTCGGAGTTGACCGCGGCGCTGCGCCACTCCGCCGGCCAGGCGAGCTGCTCGTCGAGGTAGCGCTCGTACAGCTCGCTCTGCACCCGGTAGGCCACGCGGGTCAGGGCGGTGCGAGCGGCGACGATCTCCGGGGGGTCGTCCGGGCCCTGGGTCTTGACGCTGAGGTGCTGGGAGACGACCTGCCACCAGCGCTCCCTGCCGTCGCCGCTCTGCGGCTCGGCCTCCTCGATGAGGCCGAGCGCGGCCAGCTTGCGCAGGTGATAGCTGATCAGGGAGACGGCCTCGTCGACCTGGTCGGCCAGTTGGGAGGCGGGTTGCCGGCCGGTGGACGGGATCTCACCCGGAGGAGGGGTGCGGACCTCGGTGTTCTCGGCCGAGAGGAAGGTTTCCCCCGCAGGGTGGCGGCACGAAGGATAGGCAACACTAAGCTTTGAAGCCGAATGCCGCTCCAGACCCTGGTGGCCCCTTGTTCCACGTCTTCAGACGAGGAGAGGACCGGGATGGACGACCGACGAGCCCGCCGCATCTTCCTCGAGCTCGCGGACACGCTGCGCCCCGGCTTCGATCTCCAGGACCACCTGCGCGCGCTGGCCCGCCACGGCGCGGAACTGCTCCAGGTCACCGCCGCCGGAGTGCTTCTGCTCGACCGGCCCGGAGCCGGGCTGGCGGCCGCCTCGGACGACGCGGCCCACGAGCTCCAGCTCCTGCAGCTCCGCCATGCGGAAGGGCCGGGGCTGGACTGCCACCACGGCGCCTGGCCGGTGTTCTGCCCCGACCTGACCGGTGAGAGCGGAGGCTGGCCCCGATGGGCGCCCGCCGCCCGCGCCGCCGGGTACGCCGCGGTCCACACGCTGCCGATCCGCCTGCGCGACCAGCGGCTCGGTTCGATGAGCCTGTTCCGCACCACCACGGGAGACCTGGACCCCGCGCTCGCCGAGCTCGGCCAGGCGATGACGGAGGTGGCCGCCGTCGGCCTCCTCCAGCAGCGGACCGTACGCCGGCAGGAGCTCGAGGCCGAGCAGCTCCAGAACGCCCTGGACGGCCGCGTCCTCATCGAGCAGGCGAAGGGCATGCTGGCCGCGCGCCTGGGCGTCGGCATCGAGGACGCCTTCGGCGTGCTGCGCGAGCACGCCCGCGCCCGCAACCGCAAGCTTCTGGACGTCGCCCAGGAGGTGACCGACGGGGTCCTGTGGATCGGTTAGTACGGGAGGTGACTATCGCGGGCCGAATAGTATCGACGGCATGAACGGCGAGCCGGAGGAACAGGCCCCTGACCAGTCGCGGGACGCCATCGACGTGATCGTGGAGCAGTGGCGCCGCGAGCGGCCCGACCTGGATCTGTCGGCCATGGCGGTGTTCGGCCGGATCGCCATGGTGTCGCGGGTCGTGGAGGCGGCGGTCGAGCAGGTGTTCGCGCGGCATGGGCTGCGTCAGGGTGAGTTCGACGTGTTGTCCGCGCTGCGCAGGGGCGGGTCTCCTTACACGCTGATTCCGTCGGAGCTGTCGGCGACGCTGATGATGTCGCGGGCCGGTATGACCAACCGCCTCGACCGGCTGGAGGCGGCTGGGCTGGTCGAGCGGAGTCTCGACCCGGCCGACCGCCGCAGCTTCCGCATCGCGCTCACCGAGGAGGGGCGGCGGGTCATCGACGCCGCGCTCACCGAGCACGCCGCCAACCTGACCCGGCTGGCCGCCGGCCTGTCGCCGGACGACACGGCCGTGCTCGCGCGCGTCCTGCGCGGCCTGCTGACCACACCCGCCTGAAGCAGCTCGCGCGGCCGTGGTCGGCGCCCATCGCCTCAACGGCACGGAACCGCCGCTCAACGGCCTGTTCTGACCCGGCGTTTCCAGACGGCCCGGCAGGTCACAGGCTTGACAGGAGCCGCTCCAGCCCCCACCGGAACTGCTCCGTCGAGATGTAGGCGGCGATGGCGTCGGCCGCCGCGTGCGTGCGCGGGAAGAGCGCCGGGTCGACGGTGAAGGCGGCCCGGCGGGCGGCGATCCGCTCGTCCTCCGGCGGCACGGGGCCGGCGGCGTCCAGCTCCGCGGCCTCCAGCGCGACGGCGCCGAGCACGTACACCATGACCGTGTAGCTCGCGCGCGGGTCGGGCAGGGCGATGAGCAGGCTCTCGCCCACCCGCGCCGCGACCGGCCCGCTGAAGGCGGCGCCGAGGATCGACGGCATCGCCGCGGGGTGGCGCATGAGCACCTGGCGCAGGTTCAGCGCGAAGGCCGTGATCCGCTCGTGCGGCTCGCGGTCCCCGTCCTCCAGCAGGCCGACGTCGGCCTCGCCGAGCAGCCGGTCGGCCAGCGCGACCACGATCGCGGCTCGGTCGGGGAAGTAGGTGTAGAGCGCGCCGGGCGTCAGGCCCACCCGCGCGGCCAGCGCGCGCATGGTGAGCCCGCCGGCGTCCATCAACTCCAGGGCGGCGTCCAGCACGGCCTCGGGATTCAGCGAGCGTTGCGGTCCCCTCTTCACAAGGGAACTCTAAACGGTGTTTAATGCTAAACATCGTTCAGAGTTAGGAGTCGTGCCATGAGATGGATCCTGATCACCGGAGTGCTGGCCGCCAACGCCGCCTTCATCGGCCTGGGTGTCGCCTTCGGCTACCCCGACGTCCTCGCGGAACCGCCCGCGCGGATCCTCGCCGCGTTCTCCGCCGACCAGACGGCGATCTCCGCCTGGTTCCTGCTGCTCGCGCTGGGCGCGGGCGCGCTCGTCCCGGCCGCGGTGTTACTCGGCAGGCGACTGCCCGACGGCCCCGCCGCCGCCCTGTCCGTGCACGCCGGGGTGCTGGCGGGGGTGGTGCAGGTGCTGGGGCTGCTGCGCTGGCCCTTCGCCGTCCCCGCGCTGGCGGACGCCGCCGATCCCCGGGCGGCCGAGACCGTCTTCGCCGCGCTCCACGGCTACCTGGGCACCGGTGTGGGGGAGACGCTCGGGTATCTGCTCACCGCCGCGTGGACCCTGCTGGTGCTGGTCGCGCTGCCCCGCGTGCCGCTCTGGTTCGGGGCGCTCGGCGCTTTCTCCGCGCTGGCCGTGGCGGCCGGGGTGCTGGGTGCCGACCTGGTGAACTTCGCGGGGTACGTCGCCTGGAGCGTATGGGCGGTGTGCCTGGCCGTACGGGAAGGAGGGCGTAACTCCGTGGAGGTCTTGACATAAAAACCCTTATTTCCTACTGTTTGTGTAGGCATTTAGAAGGAGGCGCGATGTCTGATTTCGCCGATACACCGGCCCACACGAACCCCTTCGACCAGTGACGCGCAAGCAGATCCACCTCGCGGCCCACTTCCCCGGCGTGAACAACACCACCGTCTGGGCAGACCCCCGCTCCGGCAGTCAGATCGACTTCGCCTCGTTCGTCAACCTGGCCAGGACGGCCGAGCGAGGCAGGTTCGACTTCTTCTTCCTGGCCGAGGGGCTGCGGTTACGCGAGCTCAAGGGCCGCATCCACGACCTCGACGTGGTCGGCCGGCCCGAGGCGCTCACCGTGCTGAGCGCGCTCGCCGCCGTCACCGAGCACCTCGGCCTGGCGGGCACCGTCAACGCCACCTTCAACGAGCCGTACGAACTGGCCAGGCGCCTGTCCACGCTGGACCACCTCAGCGACGGCCGGGCGGCCTGGAACGTGGTGACCACCTCCGACGCCTTCACCGGCGAGAACTTCCGGCGCGGCGGCTACCTCGACCGCGCCGACCGTTACACGCGCGCCGCCGAGTTCGTCCGCCTCTCGCGGGAGCTCTGGGACTCCTGGCAGCCGGACGCGTACCTCGCCGACAAGGACCGAGCCCAGTTCGTACGCCCCGGCGCCATCGGGACCGTCCACCACGAGGGCCCGCATTTCACCGTCGAGGGCCAATTCACCCTGCCGCGCGGCCCCCAGGGGCATCCCGTCATCATCCAGGCGGGGGACTCCGACGAGGGCAGGGAGTTCGCCGCCGCCACGGCCGACGTCATCTTCAGCCGCCACGGCACGCTGGAGGACGGCCAGGCCTTCTACGCCGACGTCAAAGGCCGCCTGGCCCGCTACCGGCGCGAGCCGGACCAGTTGAAGATCATGCCCGCCGCCACGTACGCGCTGGGCGACACCGAGGAGGAGGCCGCCGAGAACGCGGCCGCCATCCGTCGCCAGCAGGTCGGCCCGCAGACCGCGACCGCCTTCATCGAGCAGGTGTGGGGTCGTGACATGTCGGCCTACGACCCCGACGGGCCGCTGCCGGAGGTCGAGCCCGACCTGTCGGAAGGCGTCTCGCAGGGGCGGGTGCCGATCGGCGACCGGGCGGCGGTGGCCGCCAAATGGCGGGCGCTGGCCGAGGAGAAGAAGCTGTCGATCCGCGAGCTGGTGATCGAGGTGACCGGGCGGCAGACCTTCGTCGGGACTCCGGCGGGCGTGGCCCGGCAGATCGACGAGCACGTGCAGGCGGACGCGGCCGACGGGTTCATCCTGGTGCCGCATCTGACGCCCGGCGGGCTCGACGAGTTCGTGGACCGCGTGGTGCCGCTGCTGCAGGAACGCGGCGCCTTCCGTACCGACTACACCGGCACCACCCTGCGCGAGCACCTGGAGCTGTCATGACACTGCACCTCGCCGTCGCGCTGGACGGCGCCGGCTGGCATCCGGCCGCCTGGCGCGAGCCGTCCGCGCGGCCTGAAGCCGTCTTCTCGGCCCGCTACTGGGCGGCGCTCGTGGCCGAGGCCGAGCGGGGGCTGCTCGACTTCGTCACGATCGAGGACTCGCTCAGCCTCCAGTCCACGCTGCCGGACGGGCCCGACACGCGGGCGGACCAGGTGCGCGGGCGGTTCGACGCGGTGTTGCTGGCCGCCCGGCTCGCACCGCTCACCACGCGGATCGGGCTGGTGCCGACGGCCACGACCACGCACACCGAGCCGTTCCACGTGGCGATCGGCATCGCCGCGCTCGACCACATCAGCGGCGGGCGGGCCGGGTGGCGACCGCAGGTCTCCGCCAGAAGCACCGAGGCGGCACATTTCGGCCGCCGCCAGTTTCCACGTCTGGACGGCACAGCCCTTCGGGACGGCGCGGGTTCTGCGGATGGCGCGGCGCTTCGGGACGGCGCGGGTCCTCTGGAGGGCGCGGGTCCTCCTGGTGGTGAGGGACCTCGGGGCTGGCCCTTCCAGATCGACGACGAACACGCCCGGGCGCTCTTCGAGGAGGCCGCCGACGCGGTCGAGGTCGTCCGGCGGCTCTGGGACAGCTGGGAGGACGACGCGGAGATCCGCGACCTGTCCACCGGGCGGTTCATCGACCGGGACAAGCTTCACTACGTCGACTTCGCCGGGCGGTTCTTCTCGGTGAAGGGGCCGTCGATCACGCCCCGGTCGCCGCAGGGCCAGCCGGTGGTCACGGCGCTCGCCCACGCCCGCCTTCCCTACGAGTTCGCCGCGGGTGGCGCCGACGTCGTGTACGTCACGCCGCACTCCGCCGACCAGGCGCGCGCCATCGTCGAGGAGGTCAGGGAGCTGTCGGCGGAGCTGACCGTCTTCGCCGACCTGGTGGTGTTCCTGGGCGACGACGCGGCCGAGCGGAAGGCCCGCCTCGACGGGCTCGACGGGGCCGAACTGCACTCCGATGCCGCGATCTTCACCGGTACGCCGGAAGAGCTGGCCGAGCTGCTGCTCCAGTGGCGGCGGGCCGGGATCCAGGGGTTCCGGCTGCGCCCCGGCGCGCTGCCGTACGACCTGGAGGCGATCACCAGAGGGCTGACGGCGGAGCTGCGCGGGCGCGGGGCGTTCAGGCGCTCGTACGAGGCCACGACGCTGCGCGGGCTGCTCGGCCTGCCGCGCCCGGCCAGCCGCTATGCGGAGGTGTCATGAAATTTCTGGCTATCACGTTGATCGTCCATAACGACGAGAGGTCGCACACCGAGCGGTTCCGCGAGGTCGTCGAGAACGCGGTCCTGGCCGAGGAGCTGGGCTTCGACGGGTTCGGGGTGGGGGAGCGGCACGAGCGGCCGTTCATCTCCTCCTCGCCGCCGGTGGTGCTGAGCCACATCGCGGCCAAGACGTCCAGGATCCGGCTGTTCACCGCGGTCACCACACTGAGCCTGCTCGATCCCGTACGGGCCTATGAGGACTACGCCACGCTCGACCACCTCTCGGACGGCCGGCTGGAGCTGATCATCGGCAAGGGGAACGGCGCCGCGCAGGCGCAGCTCTTCCACGTCACCGCCGAGGACCAGTGGGACCGCAACCGCGAGGGGTACGAGCTGTTCCGCCGCCTGTGGCGGGAGGACAAGGTCACCTGGGAGGGCAGCTTCCGTCCCTCGCTGACCGAGGCCGAGACCTGGCCCCGGCCGCTCCAGCGGCCGATCAGGGTGTGGCACGGCAGCGCCACCAGCAAGGAGTCCGTGGATCTGGCCGCGCGCTACGGCGACCCGCTGTTCTCCGCGAACGTCACCAACCCCATCGAGCCGTACGCCGAGCTGATCGACTACTACCGGGAGCAGTGGGCCCATTACGGGCACGACCCGGGCGAGGCGCTGATCGGGGCCGGGACGGCCGGCTACTACGCGGCCCGCTCCTCCCAGGAGGCCATCGAGACCTACCGGCCGATCTTCGACGCCCGGCTGGCGCTGTTCGCCAAGCTCGGGCTCAAGCCGGTGTTCACCACGCTGGAGGACGCCATCGAACGCAGTTCGATCCTGGTCGGCAGCCCGCAGCAGATCATCGACAAGGTGTCGCGCTATCACAAGCGGTTCGGGCACGAGGTCATGCACCTGCACGCCGACGCCGACGGGCTCACGCCCAAGCAACACCGGGACGCGCTGGAGCTGTTCCAGGCGGAGATCGCGCCCGTACTACGCCGGGAGATCCCCAGCAGGCCGTTTCCCGAGAGGACGCCATGACGCTTTCCATCCTTGACCTCGCCCCCATATCCTCCGGCGGCACCGCGCGTGCCGCGCTGCTCAACACGCTCGACCTGGCCCGGCGGGCCGAGGCGTCCGGCTACCGCCGCTACTGGCTGGCCGAGCACCACTTCGCCCCCGGCGTGGCCAGCTCGGCCCCGGCCGTGCTCATCGGCCTGGTGGCGGCGGCCACCGGCCGGATCAGGGTCGGGTCCGGAGCCGTGCAGCTCGGGCACCAGACGCCGCTGTCGGTGGTCGAGCAGTTCGGGCTGATCGACGCGCTGTACCCGGGCCGGATAGACCTCGGCATCGGCCGCTCCGGCCAACGCCGCGCCGAACTCGCCGCAAAGGCGCCCCCAACGGAGCCCACCTTCGGCGCGCCGGCGTCCGCGTCCCCCGTGTCCGGTGAGGTCGCGCCACCGGCAGTTGACGGGGAGGCGGGACGGGTCGTCGATGGGTTGCTCATACCGCCGCCGTTCGACTGGTCCAGGCTCGCCGCGCATCCCCACCTGGCCTTTCAGGCCTCGCTGCTCCAGCAGCCCGGCGCCCGGACGCCCGACTTCGCCGAGCAGATCGACGAGGTCATCGCGTTCCTGACCGGCGAACACGAGGCGCACGCCGTCCCCGGCGAGGGGGCGGAGGTGGAGCTGTGGATCCTGGGCAGCAGCGGTGGCCAGAGCGCCCAGGTGGCGGGCGAACGCGGCCTGCCGTTCGCGGCGAACTACCACGTTAGCCCGTCCTCTGTGCTCGAAGCCGTCGAGGCCTACCGCCAGGCGTTCAAGCCGTCGAAGGCGCTGGCCGAGCCCTACGTGATCGTGTCGGCCGACGTCGTGGTGGCGGCGGACGACGCGACCGCGCGGGAGCTGGCCAAGCCGTACGGACTGTGGGTACGCAGCATCAGGACCGGCGAGGGCGCCAGGACGTACCCGACGCCTGAGGAAGCCGACGCGCACGTCTGGAGCGCCGAGGACCTGGCGCTGGTGAAGGACCGGATCGACACGCGGTTCGTCGGCACGCCCGACGCCGTCGCCGAGCGGCTGCGCGTGCTGCGGAGGGTGACGGACGCCGACGAACTGCTGGTCACCACCGTCACGCACGACCACGCCGACCGCGTACGGTCCTACGAGCTGCTGGCCGGCGCCTGGGACGGCCGCTCATGAAGCGGATCCTCGCCGTCCTCGTGCTCACCCTGGCCGCCTGCGGCTCCCAGCCGTCCGCCCAGCAAGCCCAGGCCGCCACCCTGACCTGGGCGATCGAGACCCAGCCCATCACCCTGAACCCGCAGCAGTGGGCGCAGAACAAGGTCAGGCTGCTCGTGTTCAACCAGTTCGACGCGCTGCTCTCCCGTGGCCGCGACGGCGCCTTCGAGCCGTGGCTGGCGAAGTCGTGGAAGGTGTCGGACGACGGGCTGACCTACACCTTCGAGCTGCGCGACGACGTGACCTTCCACGACGGCACGAAGTTCGACGCCGCGGCGGTCAAGGCCAACCTGGAGCAGTTCCTGGTGCCGGGCTACAACGCGGCCGTGGCGGCCATCCAGCTCGCGGCCTTCGACAAGGCCGAGGTGGTCTCGCCCACCACGGTGAAGGTCACGCTCAAGAAGCCCGACGGGCTGTTCCTCGACTTCCTGGCCTCGCCGTACGGCGGGCAGGTCTCACCCAAGTCGCTGAAGAGCGCCAAGAACCTCAAGTTCGGCGGCCTCGACCTGGTCGGCACCGGGCCGTTCATCCTCGACCGGTACGTGCAGGGCCAGGAGCTCCACTACCACCGCAACCCCGCCTACAAGTGGGCGCCGCCGAACGCCGGGCACCAGGGACCCGCGTACCTCTCGGAGATCACCTACCGCTTCCTGCCCGAGGCCGCGGTCCGCGTCGGCGCGCTCACCTCCGGCCAGGTGCAGATCATCGAGGGCGTCCCCGCGACCGAAGTGAACCTGATCAAGAAGGACCACACCTTCCAGACCGCGCTCAACTCCGGCACCTCCTTCAACTACTACTTCAACACCTCCCACGCCCCCTTCGACGACCAGCGCGTACGGCAGGCCTTCCGCGAGGCCGTGAACGTCGACGCCGTCCTCGCCTCCGTCTACCAGGGCACCGCCACCAGGGCGTGGAGCGTCGTCGGCAAGGCGAGCCCGTTCTACGACCCGTCGCTCGAGCACACGTTCGGCGGTGACACGGCCAAGGCCAACGCGCTGCTCGACGAGGCCGGCTGGACGAAGCGCGACAGCGAGGGCTTCAGGGTCAAGGACGGCCAACGGCTCACCGTACGCAGCGTCTCCTCGGCGCCGTTCGTCAGGGACCGCCGCGACATCCTCGCCCAGGCCATCCAGGCCCAGGTCAAGCAGAGCGCGGGCATCGACTTCCAGGTGAAGATCGTCGACCAGGGCACGGCGCAGAAGGCCCTGGACGAGAACCAGTACGAGATCTTCGAGAACTCCCGCGGCGACTCCGACGTCGGCGCCGCGCTCAACCTCATCCTGCCGAGCAAGGGAGCCATCAACCGCAGCCACTTCTCCGACCCGCGGGTGGACAAGTGGCTGGCCCAGGCGTCCGCCACCGCCGACCAGGCACAACGCAAGGAGATCTACACCGAGGTGCAGCGGGCCGTGGTGACGGAGAAGGCCATCGTGTTCCCGATCTATGTGCCCGCCGACCAGCTGGCCGCCCAGAAGAGCGTGCGCGGCCTCGGCTTCGACCCCGGCTCGGGAACGCCGCGCAACGCCTACGACGTCCAGGCCGGCACATGATCAAACGCTTGGGCACCGGGCTGGCCGTGCTCTGGGCCGCCGCCACCTCGTCGTACGTCGCGCTGCTGCTCGCGCCGGGCGACACCATCGACATCCTGATCGGCAACGGCGTCGACACGCCGGAGATCCGGGCCAAGATCGTCGCCGAATGGGGGCTCGACCGTCCCGAGGTGGTCCAATACCTGTCCTATCTGTGGCGGCTGCTGCACGGCGATCTCGGCCGCTCCTACCAGCTCCAGCGCGGCGTCGGCGAGATCCTCGCCACCCAGGTGGGTCCGACGCTCCAGCTCACGCTCGCCGCCGCGGCGACCGGGGTGACGCTCGCTGCGATCATCGCGCTCGCCACCGCGGGGCGGGGCCGCTGGCTGCGCGGCACGGCCTCGGCCGCCGAGCTGGTGTCGGTCTCGGTGCCGCCGTTCCTCATCGGGATCGTGCTGCTGTCGGTGTTCTCGTTCACGTTCGGCTGGTTCCCGGTCTCCGGCGCGTCGGGGCCGCAGGCGCTCGTGCTGCCCGCGCTCGCCCTGGGCCTGCCGATCGCGGGCGTACTCGGGCAGGTGCTGCGCGGTGGGCTGGAACGCGCGCTGGAGCAGCCGTTCGCGGTCACGGCCAGGGCGCGCGGGCTCACCGAGCGGGCCCTGGTCGCCAGGCACGCGCTGCGGCACGCGCTGATCCCGGCCGTGACGCTGGCCGGGTGGTTCACCGGCACGCTGCTCGGCGGGACGGTGATCACCGAGGCGCTGTTCGGCCGGCCGGGGCTCGGACAGGTGGCGATGCAGGCGGTCACGGGCCGGGACATGCCGGTCGTGATGGCCGTGGTGCTGCTGTCGGCGGTCGTGTACGTGGCCATCAGCACGCTGCTCGACCTGGCCTACCGCGCCATCGACCCCAGGATCGGGGGCTGACCGTGCCGGCTCGGATCCTCGTACCCGCCGCGTTCCTGACCCTGCTGGCGCTGGCCGTCGCCGTACCCGGCCTGCTCACCGGCGTGGACCCGCTGTCGGCCGACCCGCTGGGCGCGCTGACCCCGCCCGGCGGCGCGCACTGGTTCGGCAGCGACCACCTCGGCAGGGACGTGCTGTCCAGAGTGGTGTACGGCGCCCGGCACTCGCTCAGCATCGGCGTCTCGGCCACCGCCATGGCCGTGACCTCGGGCATCCTGCTCGGCCTGGCCGCCGGGCTGTCGCCGAAGTGGCTGGACGAGGCGCTGGCGCGGTCGTTCGACGTGCTGTCGACGCTGCCGGAGCTGCTGCTGGCGCTGCTCGTCATCGCGATCACCGGCCCCGGCACCGTGAACGTGATCTTCGCGATCGCCGTCGCGCAGATCCCCAACTACGCGCGGGTGATCCGGGCCCAGACCTTCGTGGTCCGCCACGCCGGGTACGTCGAGCAGGCCGTGACCTTCGGCCGTTCCCGGGCGGTCATCACCGCCCAGCACGTACTGCCCAACGTGCTGGGCCCGATCCCGGTGCTGGCCACCATCGGGCTCGGCCAGGCCGTCATCGGCGCGTCGGGGCTCAGCTTCCTCGGCATGGGGCCTCAGCCTCCGGCCGCGGAATGGGGCGCCATGCTCGCCGAGGCCCGCAATTACCTGCGGGTCGCCTGGTGGGAGGCGCTGTTCCCGGGCGTCGCGATCACCTTGACCGTCGTCTGCCTGACCGTGATCGGGCGGCGCCTGCAACACCGCTTCGAGGGAAGGACGCCGTGACCACGTTCCGAGAAGAGCAAGCCGGAACCGGCCTCAGCGAACGTGAAGCCGGGCGCGTTCGCGCGGCTGCCTTGGATGCCGTCGCCTCTGACGTCGCGCTGGTCTCCGTGGTGGATCTGAGGGTGAGCTTCGGCGGGACCGAGGTCGTGCGCGGCGTCTCGCTGTCGGTCGCGGCGGGGGAGTGCGTGGCGATCGTCGGCGAGTCCGGCTCCGGCAAGAGCGTCACCGCCCGGTCGCTGCTCGGCCTGGCCGGGCCGGGCTCCCGGGTCGAAGCCCGGTCGTTCGACCTGTCCGGCAGGGACGTCCGCGGCTTCCGCCCGGCCGACTGGCGGCGGTTGCGCGGCCGGTTCGCCGGGCTGGTGCTGCAGGACGCGCTGGTCTCGCTCGATCCGCTGCGTACCGTGGCCGCCGAGATCGGCGAGGTGCTGGCCGTACACCAGGTCGTTCCCCGTGCGCGGCGGCCGGAACGGGTGCTGGAACTGCTCGACGCGGTCGGCGTCCCTGACCCGGCCGCCCGCGCCCGCCAGCACCCGCACCAACTGTCCGGCGGGCTGCGGCAGCGGGTGCTGATCGCCTCGGCCATCGCCGCCGAGCCCAAGCTGATCATCGCGGACGAACCCACCACGGCGCTCGACGTCACCGTGCAGGCCCAGATCCTGCGGCTGCTCGCCGAGCGCAAGGCCGCGGGGACGGCGCTGCTGCTGATCAGCCACGATCTCGCCGTGGTCGCCTCGATCGCCGACCGCATCCTGGTCATGAAGGACGGCCGTGTCGTCGAGGAGGGGCCCGCCCGGAGCGTGCTTACGGCGCCCGCGCACGACTACACGCGCTCGCTGCTCGCCGCCGTCCCCTCCGCCGCCTCCAGAGGCACCCGCCTGTCGGACGGGACGCCGCTCCCACGCCACGCGCCGAACCCGTCCGCGCAGGTCCTCGCCGCCACTGCCCTGTCCATGTCGTACGGCCCGCGCCGCGTCGTGGACGACGTCTCCTTCGCCCTGCACGAGGGCGAGACGCTCGGCATCGTCGGCGAGTCCGGATCGGGCAAGACCACGGTCGCCAGGCTCGTCCTCGGTCTGCTCGAACCCGAGGCCGGACAGGTGAGCCTGTACCAGCGGCAGTGGAGCGGACTGCCCGAACGCGAGCGCCGGCCGATGCGGCAGCGCGTCCAGCTCATCTCGCAGAACCCGCTCGACTCCTTCGACCCCCGCCACACCGTCGGCCGCCTGGTCGCCGAGCCGCTCGCCCTGCCTCGCCGGGAGCGCCGGGCGCGGGCACTGGACCTGCTGGAGCGCGTCGGCCTGCCCGCCGCGTACGCCGCCCGCCACCCCAGAGAGCTGTCCGGCGGCCAGCGCCAGCGGGTCGCCATCGCCAGAGCCCTCGCCCCTCGCCCCGGCGTGCTCGTCTGTGACGAGCCCGTCTCGGCGCTCGACGTCTCGATCCAGGCCCAGGTGCTCGACCTGCTCGCCGAGATCCAGGCCGAGTACGGCACCGCCATGCTGTTCATCTCCCACGACCTGGGCGTCGTCCACCATGTCAGCGACCGGGTGCTCGTCATGAAGGACGGCCGGGTGGTGGAGGAAGGCGAGGTCGAGCAGGTGTTCCAGCAGCCCCGCCATCCGTACACCCGCGCCCTGGTGGACGCGGTCCCCCGCCTCGGCTAGCCGCGCTTTCCGCACGCACCGCTTCGTCACCGCCCCGCGATCGATCGGCGCTCCCGCTGCTCAGAGGGTCCCGAGCGATCGGCGCTCCGGCTGCTCAGAGGGTCCCGAGCGATCATCGCTCACCCCTCAGAAGGACCCCAGCCGAAGTACGGCGGGGAGGTCGGAAACAGGGGTCAGCGGTGATGACGTGCGGAAGACGGGACCACCCGGAGGCCGGAAACCTGCGGACGGTGGGAGCGTGCGGAAGGTGGAGCGTGCTGTAGTGCGGAGCACGTCCATGATTGAGGACACTTTGGGGCATGCGAGAGCTATTGCGGGGGACTCGATACCTCCTGGGCGGCCTGCCGTCCGCCGTTGCCACGTTGTTCGCGCCACCGCTCCTGGCGGTGGTGGCGCTGTCGTCCGGCATCGCCGGGCTCGGGCTCTTCGCCTTCCCCCGGGCGACGGTCGTGCTGCGACGCTGGGCCGAATGGCACCGCCGCCGCGCCGCCGCGTACCTCGGCGTCACAGTGACCCCGCGAGACCTGGTGCTGGGCAAGGGGCTGCGCGCCCAGTGGCGGCAGGTGCTCGACGATCCCGAGGTCAGGCGCGACGCCCGCTGGACGCTGCGCCAGATCGTCACCGGTATCCCGGCCGGGCTGGCCGGGCTGGCCCTCGTCGGCACCCCGGTGTTCACGGTGGTGGCGGCTCCGCTGTGGTGGCTCTTCCCCGCCGACGAGCCGCTGCGGTTGCTGGCCGGGATCCCGGTGACCGGGTGGGGGAGCGCGCTGGGGCTGGCCGCCGTGTCGGTCGCGGGCTTCGGGGCGCTGTCCTGGTGGGCGGTGCCGCGGCTGGCGGGCTTCCACGCGCGCGGGTGCGTGGCCGCGCTGGAGCCCACGGCCGAGGAACTGCTGACAGAACGCGTCGGTGAGCTGACCGAGAGCCGGGCCGGCGTACTCGACGCCCACGGCGCCGAGCTGCGCCGCATCGAGCGGGATCTGCACGACGGTACGCAGGCCAGGCTGGTGGCGATCGCCATGCGGCTGGGAGTGGCCAGGGAGTCGCTGCCCGACGACGCCGGAGCCCTCGCCAAGCTGCTCCAGGAGGCGCACGAAGGAGCCGAGGAGGCCATGACCGAGCTGCGCGAGGTGATCAGGACGATGTACCCGCCGATCCTGGCCGACCGCGGACTCGAAGGGGCGCTGGCCGCACTGACGGCGCGGGCGGGCGTCCCGGCCGAGGTCGAGCTCCAGGACCTGAGCGCCGGGGGAGCGTCGCGGCGCGGCGGAACCTCGCACGGGCCGCATGGCGGCGAGGAGGCGCGGGGCGGTGAGCTGGGTAAGCTGCCCGCCTCCGTGGAGGCCGCCGCCTACTTCATCGTGGCCGAGACGCTCACCAACGCCGCCAAGCACAGCGGCGCCACCCGGGTCCTGGTCCGGTTGACCCGCGACGGCGGCCGGCTGCTGGTCGAGGTGACCGACGACGGGATCGGCGGCGTGAACGAGGCGCTCGGCACCGGCGTCGTCGGCATCCGCCGCCGGGTGGCCGCGCTCGACGGCACCGTGCTCGTCTCCAGCCCGGCCGGCGGCCCCACCGCCATCACCGTGGAGCTGCCGTGCGCGTCGTGATCGCCGAGGACAACGTCCTGCTCTCCGCCGGCCTGGAACTACTGCTGGGCAGCAAGGGGATCGAGGTCGCCGCCATCGTCACCGACGAGCCGGGCCTGGTGGCGGCCGTGGACGAGCACCGGCCCGACGCCGTCATCGCCGACGTGCGGCTGCCTCCGTCGTTCCGCGACGAGGGCATCCGCGCCGCGCTGGAGATCCGGCGCGCGCACCCCGGCCTGCCGGTGCTGGTCCTGTCGCAGTACGTGGAGAAGGTGTACGCCAGGGAGCTGCTCTCCGACGGCCGTGGCGGCGTCGGCTACCTGCTGAAGGACCGGGTGAGCCGGGTCAGCGAGTTCGTCGGCGACCTGCGCCGGGTCGCCGACGGCGGCACCGTCATGGACCCGGAGGTCATCGTCCAGCTCATGGCAGGGAGCACGATCGACGCCCTCACCAACCGCGAACGCGAAGTGCTCACCCTCATGGCCCAGGGGCTCGGCAACACCGAGATCGGCAAGCGGCTGTTCGTCACCGACAACGCCGTGCACAAGCACATCGGCAACATCTTCGCCAAGCTCGGCCTGCCTCCGGCCGACGGCGGACACCGCCGGGTCCTGGCCGTACTCGCCTATCTGAACAGTTCGTGAGGTCAGCCGAGCTGGATCACCGACAGCCAGTTGCCCGCCGGGTCCTTGAACCAGGCGATCAGCGGGCCGCTCACGCGGTTGACGCCCTTGTCGTCCGTGCCTTCCAGCCGCTCGAAAACGACCCCGCGCGCCACCAGCTCGTCCACCGCCTCGTCGATGTCGCTGACGGGGAAGTTCAATATGGTGAACGTCGCCGGCGTGTGGTCCTGCTTCGGGTAGACGATCGTGTCGCGGTCGCCCGCGATGTGCAGGGTGAGGATCCCGTGGTCCTCGGAGACGCGCAGGCCGAGCGTCTCGCCGTAGAACCGCTTGGCGGCCGGGATGTCGTTGGTGGAGAAGCCGCTGAAGGCTCTGGTGTTCTCGAACATGATGGTTTCCTTCCGTCATCGGGGACATAGAAGCCGGATGGCCGGATTCGACACGTTTTCAAGGGGGAATCTTGGAAGGGCTGCTGCGAGAGCTGGCGCCGCAGGTCCTCGGCGCGGTCGTGCGGCGCTACGGCGACTTCGACCTGTGCGAGGACGCCGTGCAGGAGGCACTGCTGGCGGCCGCCGTCCAGTGGCCCGGCGAGGGGGTGCCCGACAACCCCAAGGGCTGGTTGATCACCGTCGCCGCCCGCCGGCGGATCGAGCTGTGGCGCAGCGAGTCCGCGCGACGGCGCAGGGAGGAGAACGCCGCCGCGCTGGCGCCGCCGGAGCCGGATCCGGCGCCCGCCGTGGACGACACGCTCACGCTGCTGCTGCTCTGCTGCCATCCCGTGCTCACCCCGGTCTCCCAGGTGGCGCTGACGCTGCGGGCCGTCGGCGGGCTGACCACCGCGGAGATCGCCCGCGCGCTGCTGGTGCCCGAGCCGACCGTGGCGCAGCGCATCAGCCGCGCCAAGCAGCGGATCAAGGGCAGCGGCGCCGAGTTCACGCTGCCTCCGGAGGCTGAGCAGGCCGAGCGGATGGGCGCGGTGCTGCACGTGCTGTACCTGATCTTCAACGAGGGCTACACCGCCAGCTCGGGCGGCACGCTGCACCGCGTCGAACTGTCCAGCGAGGCCATCCGCCTGACCAGGCAGCTGCACGACCGCCTGCCCGGCGACGGTGAGGTGGCGGGGCTGCTCGCCCTCATGCTGCTCACCGACGCCCGCCGCCCCGCGCGCACCCGGCCCGACGGCGGGCTGGTGCCGCTGGCCGAGCAGGACCGCGGCCGATGGGACGCCGCGGCCATCGCCGAAGGCGCCCAGCTGATCACCAAGACGCTGGCCACCGCGCCGATCGGCCCCTACCAGGTGCAGGCCGCGATCGCGGCCGTGCACGACGAGGCGCCGCGGGCCGAGGACACCGACTGGCGGCAGATCCTCGCCCTGTACGACCTGCTCGACGGCATCGCGCCGGGCCCGATGGTCACGCTCAACCGGATCGTCGCCGTCGCCATGGTCCACGGGCCGGAGGCCGGGCTGGAGCGGCTGGCGAAGGCGGAGACCGATCCGGCGCTCGCCGGGCATCACCGGGTGCTGGCCGTACGCGCGCATCTGCTCGACCTCGCGGGCGACCGGGAGGCGGCGCGCACCCAGTACGAGCTGGCCGCCCGCCGCACGCTCAGCCTCCCCGAGCAGCGCTATCTGGAGTCGCGCGCCGCCCGGCTCGCCTGAGGGCGCTCAGCCGTCGAGGTGGCGCAGGATCGCCAGCACCCGTCTGCTGTAGGTGGGGGTCACGGGCAGGCCGAGCTTGTCGAAGATGGCGTTGACGTGCTTCTCCACCGTGCTGAGGGAGATGTGGAGGTTCGTGGAGATCGCGGCGTTGGTATAGCCCTGGGCGAGTTGCCGCAGCACCTGCGACTCGCGTTCGCTGAGCGTACGCAGCGGGTCCACGTGGGTGGTGCGGGCGAGGAGCTGCTTGACCACTTCCGGGTCGATGACGGTCCCGCCCTCGCGGATCCGCTCCAGCGACCCCAGGAAGTCCGCCACCTCCGACACCCGGTCCTTCAGCAGATAGCCCATGCCCTCGGTGACCCCGGAGAGCAGTTTGGCCGCGTACGTCTTCTCCACGTACTGCGACAGGACCAGCACGCCCACCGAGGGCCAGCGTTCGCGGATCTCCAGCGCCGCGCGGAGCCCCTCGTTGGAGTGGGTGGGCGGCATCCGGACGTCCACCACCGCGATCTCCGGCTGGTGTTCGGCCACCGCCGCGAGCAGGGACTCCGCGTCGCCGGTCGCGGCCACGACCTCGTGCCCGGCATCCTCCAGCAGCCTGATCAGGCCCTCACGCAGCAGCACGGCATCGTCGGCGAGAATCAGCCGCACGTCCCCTCCTCCGGCGGCGTCACACGGCGGGTCCCGGTCAGCCGCACTGTCCCTCCTTCGGGAGGGTCGCGCAGATCCGGGTGCCGCCGCCGGGCGTGCTGTCGACCTCGAACCGGCCGTCGAGCGCCATCACCCGCCTGGCCAGCCCCGACAGCCCGCCGCCCGCCGGGTCGGCGCCGCCCCGGCCGTCGTCGGAGACCACCAGGCGTACCGCCCGTTCGTCCTCGCTCAGGACGACCAGGATGTCACTCGCCCGCGCGTGCTTGACCGCGTTGGTGATCGCCTCCCTGGCCACGAAGTAGAGTGCGGTCTCCACCTCGGAGACGGGCCGCCCGGCCAGCCCGTATTCGACGGTCACCGGCACGCACGACCGTTCGGCGACACCGGCCAGCGCCGTGCGCAGGCCCAGCTCGTCGAGTGCCGTCGGGTAGATCCGCCACGCCACGCTACGCAGTTCGTCGAGGAGCTGCCGCGACTCGGCGTACGCCTGGTCCACCAGCTCGGCGGCCCCGGCGGGGCTGTGCCGGGCCCGCCCGAGCAGCATGGCCAGCGCCACGCCGCGCTGCTGCACGCCGTCGTGCAGGTCGCGCTCGATCCTGCGCCGCTCGTCGTCGACCACCCGCACGATGCCGTAACGGGTGACGGTCAGCTCGGCGATGCGCCGCCGCATCAGCTCCTGCGGCCCGGGACCGAGGAAGCGTACGGCCAGCCGCCGCTCGGTCGCCACCAGCAGGCGGCACCAGAACGCGCCCAGCGCCAGCATCAGCACCCCGCAGGCCAGGCCGACCGCCCAGCTGTGCATCGACAGCCTGATGCCCGGCAGGTCCAGCGCCACCGGGGCGTAATCGCCGGAGAACACCACCCATATGCTGCCGCCCAGGAACAGCAGGGCGAGGAACAGCAGCGCCACCGCGAGGTAACCCCCGAACACCCCGACCAGCGCACGCAGCGCGAGATAGCCGTGACCGGAGGCGGACCCGTCGGTCTCCTGCCCGAACCAGGCGGCCAGCCGGGCCCGCTCCAGCGTCACCATCCGCGGCGCCCACCTGCTCCGGTACGGCCAGGCGAAGGCCAGCAGGGCGAGGGCCGCGGCTCCGGTGACCAGCCCGGCCAGCACTCCGGTGAGCTGCCTGAAAACAATGCCTGCCACGGTCGCGAAGTCTAGGCGCCGTGGCGGCGCGGCACATCGTTCACATGGTCATACCGAGGTCCGGACCGTCCGGTGGGCGGCGAACGACTGGCGGTCTCCCGACCAGGCCGACCGGGGTACGGCCGCCTCCAGCCGGTCGAGGTCGGCGGGAGACAGGACGATCTCGGCACTGCCGGCGTTCTCCGTCAGACGTGCGGCGCGCCGGGTCCCGGGGATCGGGACGACGTCGTCGCCCTGGGCCAGCAGCCAGGCGAGCGCGAGCTGAGCCGGAGTCACCTCGCGCTCGGCGGCCAGCCGCCGCACCTCGGTGGCCAGCGCCCGGTTGCGCTCCAGGCTCTCGTCCTGGAATCGCGGATCGCCGAGACGGAAGTCGCCGGCTCCGAGGGTGTCCGTGCTGACGGCGCCGGCCAGGAAGCCGCGGCCGAGCGGACTGTAGGGGACCAGCCCGATGCCCAGCCGGCGGGCGGTGGGCAGCACATCGTCCTCGATGTCACGCCACCACAGCGACCATTCGTACTGCGCCGCGCTGATCGGATGGGTGGCGGCCGCCCGCTCGAGCTCGCCGGGGCTCGCCTCCGACAGCCCGAGGTGGCGGACCTTGCCTTCGGCGACCAGCTCCGCCATGGCGCCGACGGTCTCCTCGATCGGCACCTGCGGGTCGACGCGGTGCTGGTAGTACAGGTCGATGTGGCCGACGCCCAGCCGGGCCAGTGACGCCTCGCAGTAGGCGCGGACGTTCTCGGGCCGGCCGTCGACCCGTCGTCCGCCGTCGTCGCCGCGGATGATGCCGAACTTGGTGGCCAGGACCACCTCGTCCCGGCGCCCGGCCAGCGCCCGGCCGAGCAGCTGCTCGTTGTGGCCACGGCCGTAGCTCATGGCGGTGTCCCAGAAGGTGACGCCGATGTCGATGGCCCGGTGCAGGGTGGCGATCGACTCGGCATCGTCGGCCGGCCCGTAGCCCTGCGACATGCCCATGCAGCCGAGGCCGACTGCCGAGACGGTGAGACCTTCCGGCCCGAGGGTTCGTACGTTCATGGCGTTCACCGTAGAGCCGGTTTATTCTGGTATCCACAGGGTGTTGTTTCTAGTAATGGAAGTACCAGGATGTCGCAATCCGCGATCCGGGCCAGAGAGCTGGGAGACCTGCTCCGTTCCCGCCGCGAGCGCCTTCAGCCCGCCGACGTCGGCCTGCCCACGGGGACCCGGCGGCGGACCCGCGGACTGCGCCGGGAGGAAGTGGCCCAGCTCGCGGCCGTATCCTCGACGTACTACACCTACCTGGAGCAGGGCCGCGAGGTGCGCCCGTCGCGCCAGGTGCTCGACGCGCTCGCGGTGGCGCTGCGCCTCGACGCCGCCGAGCGCGGCCATGTCCATGAGCTCATCCACGGTGCCCCGCCCGCCGAGACGCCCGCCGTCGCCGAATCGCTCTCACCTGTCGTCGTCTCACTCGTCGACCGGCTCGACCCGTGCCCGACCTACGTCACCGGCCGGTGCTTCGACGTACTGGCCGCCAACCGGGCCGCGCGGGCGTTGTGGACCGACTGGCCGGCTCGCCCGCCGGAGGCTCGCAACATGCTCTGGTGGATGTTCACCGATCCCGGCGCCCGGCAGGTCATGGTCGACTGGCCGGGCGAGGCCTCCGCGCTGCTCGGCCGCTTCCGCACGGCCGCGGCCCGGCACCCCGGCGACCTCGCCTTCAGCTCGCTGCTCGACCGCCTGCACGCGGCGAGCCCCGAGGTGCGGGAGTGGTGGCCGCAGCACAAGGTCGTACCTCTGGCCTCCGGCACCAAGCGGCTGCGCCATCCGGCCCTCGGGGAGCTCGAGTTGCACCACGTCGTCCTCCAGCTCGCCGACGAACCCGAGCACAAGCTCGTCACCTTCACCCCCACCGACCGGGACCAGGCGCGGATCTCCGAGCTGCTGCGGTAGGACCGGGCTGCGGCTATCGGCGGTTCGCGAGGGGCGTGAGCTGGTGGATGTCGTGGCGGGTCCGTAGCGCCGCGATCGCCTCCTGATCGGGTGGCCCGCCGGCGGTTATCAGGTCGGCGAGTTCGCGCAGGTAGTGCTCGTGGCCGGACGGGGAGACGAGGAAGAGCATCCGCGCGGGCTCGGGGCCGGGGTTGAAGAAGGCGTGCGGGCAGCCGGCGGGCACGAACATGACGCTCCCCGGACCGCCTTTGAACACCGGCGTGCCGGCGTCCGACTCCCAGGTCCGCCAGTCGCCGTCGGTCTTCTCGCGGGGATGGAAGGCGAGCAGTTCGAGCTCCCCCTGGAGGACGTAGAACACCTCCTCGACGTTGTGGTGCAGGTGCGCCCCGACGTCGAATCCCGGTGCGACGTCGGCCTCGAACACGGACCAGCTCGCCGACCGCTCCGCACCCACCTTGAGCGTGATGCCGGCGGTCTGGATCCGGGATCCGGCGCCGGGCGGGAGCAGCAGTCCGTCGGTCATGGCTTCCACCCGGTCGTGTCCAGCCAGTTCTCCAGCGTCAAAAGGCCCGGGTGGGCGGCCCGCAGCGCCGGGAAGTCGGGTTCGTCGTCGTCGCGTTCGCCGAGCCAGGCGAACATCTTGGCCACCTGGTCGTCGAAGGCCCGTATCTGTTCGATGGGCACCTGATGGAAGCGGGCGGGCAGGCCACAGGCCCGGCCGAAGGCCTCGGCGATCGCCTGAGCGGACAGGCAGTCTCCGGCGATCTCGAGTGTCCGGCCGATGAACGCGCCGGGCTGGTCGAACGCGACCGCGACGAACGCCCCGATGTCCCGCATCGCGATCAGCCGTACCCGCGTCTCCGGCCGTACGGCGAGGTTGACCACCAGCTCGTCGCCGTTCACGACCGGGCGGGTGAGGGAGGTGAAGTTCTCCATGAACATGACGGGCCGCAGGACGGTGGCCGGCAGCCCGAGCAGGTCGATGCGTTCCTCGATGCGGGCCTTGCTGTCGTAGTAAGGGATGTCGCTCACCAGGCCCGCGCCGCTGATCGAGCTGTAGACCAGGTGCCCGATGCCGGACTCCTTGGCGATCTCGGCCACCGCCGTGCCGCGCCGTTCCTCGGCCGCCACCCCTTCAGGGGTCACCTTGGGGCCGGTGAGCATGGTCAGCACCAGGAAGACGCCGTACGCGCCGTCCATCGCCGCCCGGAGCGACGCCGGGTCGTCCAGGTCGCCGGTGACGAGAGTGGCCCCCGCCGTCCGCAGCGATTCGGCGCCCGGCGAGCCGGCATCCCGTACCAGAGCGCGAACCTCCCACCCACGATCGAGTAACTGGCGCGCGGCCGCGCCCCCTTGCTGGCCGGTGGCCCCGATCACCAGCACCGGCCCCTTTTGCTGTGCCATGTCCCCTCCTTCGCCCCGCAGTGACAAAGATCAGGCTAGCTACGAAGAGGCGGTCGATCCTGGTACAGATCCTGCTAGCCTGCCGGTCGGTTCACCGTCCAGGGGAGCGCTGTGGGAAGCGGCCACGACAGCGGACAGCCGGCGCGGCGCGCCGAGCTGGGTGCGTTCCTGCGCGCGCGGCGGGCCCGGCTGCGGCCGGCCGACGTGGGGTTGCCGGAAGACGGCATACCGGGGCGCCGCCGGACCGCCGGCCTCCGGCGCGAGGAGGTCGCCGAGCTGTCCGGCGTCGGCGTCACCTGGTACACCTGGCTCGAGCAGGGCCGGAACATCTCCGCGTCGGCTCAGGTGATCGACGCGCTGGCCCGCGCGCTGCTGCTCGGCCCGGACCACCACCGCCACCTCCGCGACCTCGCCGGCCTCGCCGCCCCGGACCGGCGAACCCCCACCGATGATGTACGCCCGCGACTGCGTCGCCTGGTCGACGCCTCGGCGCCGAACATCGCCTCGATCTATGACGGCCATTTCGACTACCTGGCATGGAACCGGCCGTACGCGCTGATCCGCCACGATCCGGATAGCTTTCCGCCTGACCGGCGCAACCTGGTGTGGATGATGTTCACCGATGAGGAGAACCGGGCCCGCATGACCCGATGGGAGCCGGCGGCGCGGGCCGTTCTCAGCCAGTTCCGGGCCATGGCCGGGCAGCGACCGGACGACCCGCGGTTCGCGGACATCGTGGCCGGGCTGACCGCGGAGAGCCCGGAGTTCCGGGAGTGGTGGACCGAGTACCCCGTCCGCACCTTCAGACCCGCGACGATCGAACTCGATCATCCCGAGGCCGGGCGGGTCGAGCTGGAGATGTTCCAGCTCCGCCTGGTCGAGCGCCCCGACCTGGTGATGGTCGTCCAGGTGCCGGTGAGCGACGCGGTCCGCCGGCGGATCAGCGCCATGCTCCTCCCGGCACCGGAGGAGTGATCATCATGCGGCATCTCGGCATCCTCGCCCACAGCACCGAAGGCGCGGCCCTGTGCTTCCTGGCCTACTGCCAGGAGGGTTTCCGCCGGGTGGGCCGGCACGAGCATCCGGACGTGACCCTCGACTACATCGCCTTCGGCTACAGCATGCCCGCCTGGGACGCGGGTGACTACGACTCGATCAGGGCCACACTGGCCGTCAGCGTCGAGCGCCTCGCCCGCGCCGGGGCCGACTTCTTCGCCTGCCCGGACAACACCGCCCACCTGGCGCTCGAACGGCCCGGCGCGGATCTCGCCCTGCCTGGCCTGCACATCGCCGAGGTGGTCGCCGACCAGGCGGTACGCGACGGGCGTACGAAGGTCGCTGTGCTCGGTACGTCGTACACGATGGACAGCGGGCTTTACCCGGAGGCGCTCGCCGCACGCGGGATCGCGGCCGAGGTGCCGGAGGCGGACGACCGGCGGATCATCAACGAGATCATCTTTGCTGAGCTGGTGAACGGCGTGTTCACCGAGGAGTCGCGGCAGGAGTACGTCCGTGTCATCGCGCGGTTGGCGGACAGAGGATGCGACGCCGTGGCGCTCGTCTGCACCGAGATCCCGCTCCTGGTGACACCCGAGGTGTCGCCGCTGCCGACGCTCGACTCCACCCGCCTCATGGCCGTGGCCGCGTACGAGGTCGCCGCCGGTCACCGGCCCCTGCCCACCTGGCGCGGAGGCGCTTGCCCGTAACCCCGTGAATCCTCCACAACCAATCCAGACTCTCACTAAGGTGATCAAGTCAAATATTGAGGAGGAAACACCATGATGCAGGCGACCGCCCTACGGATCGGCCGTTCAGCGCTGGTGGCGGCGCTGGCGGGAGGTGTCGTGCCGGTCGCCGTCGCGCCCGCCGCGCTCGCCGCCCAGAAGGCGACGCTGGGACCGTACGGGTACGGGAACCTGAAGCTCGGCATGACCGCCACGAAGGCCAAGGCGACCGGGAGAATCGTCCACAAATCAGTCGGGGACACCGCCAGGTGCACGGGCTGGGACCTCAAGGAGAACCCGTACGGCGAATACCGGGTGGGGATGTACATCTCCAAGAAGCACGGCGTGGCCATGATCGTCGCGCCCCCCGGCCTCAAGACGCCTCAGGGCATCAGCCTCGGCTCCACCAGGACGCAACTGAAGGCCGCCTACCCCCATCTGCGGCGCGGTCCGGGTGGGTACCCCGTCGCCGACGTGCCGGGCAAGAAGGCGTACTACATGTTCTACGTGTCGAACAACAACAAGGTCGCCGGGCTGAGCCTGGTTCTGGCCAAGCAGGATTGCATCAGGTACTAGGCACGAGGGCTGTAGGAGCGGGTGACCTCCCGGTCGGGGGTGTCGCTGGTGTTTTGGTCCTGTGCCTGGACCCGGCCCTCGATCAGGGCCGGCAACTGGGCGAGCAGCACCGGGTCGTGGCAGCCGTCGTAGGCCCAGCGCCGCCCCAGCACCTCGTGCTCCATGGTGCCGACGAGGGCGTGCTCCGCCCCGTCGAGCGGGGCACCGCGATAGGTGAGCGGCACCAGGTAGGCGGTCGTCGGAGTGCCGGAGGCGTCGGTGACCACCATGAACTCGATCCCCACCTCACCCTGCGGGTCGTCCAGCCGGAAGCCGCCGGCCTTGGCCAACTCTGGTTCGCCCGCGCCGCCGGAGTACCACGGCCGGGAGGGTAGCCAGGAGGTGAGCAGTTCCAGCTTGGTCGGCTTGGTGGAGGTGTGGTGGATGACGGCCATGCCGAGAATTCTCTCAGCTGCTGTCGCCGCCTGGCGCGGAGGTCCAAGGGTGACGGCCACTTCGTGTGGCGGTCCCATTGGACGATCTTCTTGAGCCCCTGCGCGGTCAACAGCAGTCCGCCCAGCACACCGATGGTCGTGCCGACCTGCAGCAGGGTGGCGTCGGCTGTCTCGGGCCGCGCTGTGCGGCTCAGCGCGTTCCTTGGCCGGAAGGGTGTCGAATTCCGCCCGGGACAGGGGAGCGGTCGCCCGTTCATCGCGTCTCCACCGGAACCACGTCATGGACAGATGGTCTGCTCAGCCGCCCATGTTTGGCGAGAGCAAGCCCCTACTCGGATGCCGCCTCTCCGGGTGCGACATCTATCGTGGGCGATTGTTGTGGCATCCCTCCATGCGTGTTCTGCGACGTTGTGGTGTGAGATCGGATCCGCGCACCTACAAGAGTGGAGGAGGCGACATGCCGAAGTTCAAACCGGGGAACGGTTTCCCCACCGGCGACATCGCCCGGATCGCCGTCTTCGCGGCGTTGATCGCCGCGCTCGGCCTGCCGGGCACCCTGAACGCCTTCGGCAACGTGGTCCCGATCACGCTGCAGACGTTCGGCGTCATGCTGGCGGGCACGATCCTGGGGTCGTGGCGGGCCGCCGTGGCCGTCGCCGTCCTGCTCGTGCTGGTGGCCGCGGGCCTGCCGCTGCTGGCCGGCGGGCGTGGGGGGCTGGGCGTGTTCGTGGGGCCGTCGGCCGGCTTCCTGCTCGGCTGGGTACCCGGCGCGGCCGTGACCGGCTGGATCGTCGAACGCGGCGGTCATCACCCGAGCGTCGTACGGCTGGTGGTGGCCTGTGTGGTCGGCGGCATGGGGGTGATCTACCTGGTCGGCCTCCCGGTGCAGGCGCTGGTCAGCGGGATCTCGCTGGGCAAGGCGGCGCAGTTCAGCCTCACGTTCCTGCCCGGTGACCTGATCAAGGCGGTGCTGGCGTCGATTGTGACGAGGGGGACTCAACGGGCATACCCTGACGCCGTCCCGGCCGTACATCGCGAACGGCTCCGCGCCGGCAAGGAGGGCTGACCCGGTCATGCCGGTCGCCGTACAGGTATTGCGACACGCTTCCGACCACCCGCACCGCCTCGCGGTGTGCGGTCCGGCGGGCGAACTGAGTTACGCACAGCTCGCCCGACGGATCCGCGGCACGGCGACGCACCTGGCCGCGCTGGGGATGGGCCGCGGCGCACTGGTCGCGATCAGCCTGGCCGACCCGGCGGACCAGCTCACCGCCGCACTGGCGACGGACCTGGCGGGGGGTACGCCGCTGCTGTGCGACCCGGCGTGGGACGAGCGCGTACGGGCCGCGATCCCAGCGGACCTCCACCTCAACGGTCTTGACTACCTCGACCACCTCGATGGCCGCCCTCTCGGTGAGATGAACGCCGCTCTCGGGGCGGACGGCCTTGTGCCACCCGCCGAGAGAGGTGCGCGGCCATCCGCCGCGGCGGGCACACCTGCGGCGGCGTGGCCGCGGCCGGAGGCCGGGGATCGGGCCTGGGCGTGTTTCAGCTCCGGGAGCACCGGCCGGCCGCGGGCCGTGGTCCGCACCCGCGCGTCCTGGACCGCGTCGTTCCCGCAGGTGAACGAGCTCGCCGGGATCGGGCCCGGCGACGTCGTCCTGGTGCCCGGGCCCCTGAGCTCGTCCCTGTACGGCTTCGCGACCGTGCACGCGCTGGCCGTCGGCGCCACAGCCCTGGTGCCGGGCCGCTGGTCACCCCGGTCCCTGGGGGACCAGCTCGACCGGGCGACCGTGGCGCACCTGGTGCCGCACCTCCTGCCGGCCGTACTGGACGCCCTGCCGGAGGGCGCCCCGCTGCGGACCGTCGTGATCGGCGGGGCGGCGTTGCCCGCGGGGCTGCGGGAGCGGGCGGCGGATGCCGGTGTACGGGTGGTGTCCTACTACGGCGCCACCGAGTTGTCCTTCGTGGCCGTCGACGTCGACGGCGCGGGGCTGCGCCCTTTTCCCGGCACCGAACTCCAGGTCAGAACGCCACCGGGCCAGTCGCTCGGCGAGGTATGGGTCCGGTCGCCCTGGCTGGCCGAGGGCTATCTGGCGGGAGCATCGGGGCCGCTGCGGGTGGACGGCGACGGGTGGATGAGCGTCGGCGACGTGGCGGAGCCGTACCTGCCGGGTGAGGTCCTGCGGCTGCGCGGCCGGGGAGACGGCGCGATCCAGACCGGCGGGGCCACGGTCGTACCGGAGGACGTCGAGGAGGTGCTCAGGACCGTCCGCGGAGTGGGCGACGTCGTGGTGGTCGGCTCGCCGCACCCGGACCTGGGCGCGGTGGTCACGGCCATCGTGGAAGTGGGCACCGGGACGCCGCCCTCGCGGGCCACGCTCGAGGCCGTGGCACGCGGCGGCCTGGCCGCGGCGCAACGGCCCCGCCGCTGGTACGCGGTGGGCGCCCTGCCCCGCACCTCGGCAGGCAAGCCGGCCCGCGGCCTCCTCACCGCCCGCCTGGCGGACGGTGACGTCGCCCGCTTGGCAGATGGTGACATCGCCCCTCGGGCGGACGGTGACATCGCCCGCTCAGCAGACGGCGACGCCGCCCGCCCGGCAGGCGGCGACCCGTACCTCTGGCGGCTCCCCTGATGCGGCGGTTCCCATCAGAGGCCCTGCCGGTCATCGTCGCCGCACGCCGTACGGCGATCGGGACCGCCGGGCACGCCTTCAAGGAGGTGACGGTCGACAGGCTGGCCGCGCCGGTCATCGAGGCGGTGGCCCGTGACGTCGCCTGCCTCGGCGTGCCCATCGACGACGTGGTGCTCGGCAACTGCATGGGTCCCGGCGGGAACCTGGCGCGGGTCTCGGCGTTGGGCGCCGGGCTGGGCGAGGCGGTTCCCGGTGTCACGGTGGATCGGCAGTGCGGCAGCGGGCTGGCGGCGATCCTGATGGCCGGCCAGGCCGTGGCCAGTGAGGACATGGAGCTGGTCATCGCCGGTGGGGCCGAGAGCGCCTCCACCGCGCCGTTGCGGGCGCACCGGGGAAGCCCCGACGTGCCGTACGAGCGGGCACCCTTCACCCCGGCAGGCCACCCGGACCCGGACATGGGGGCCGCCGCCGAGGCGCTCGCCGCGGCGCGCGGCGTGGATCGGGAACGCCAGGACGACTACGCGGGCGCGAGCAACGCCAAGGCGGTGGCCGCGCGGGAGGCGGGGCGGTTCGCGGCGGAGATCGTCGAGATCGGCGGCCGGACGGAGGACCAGCGTCCCCGGCTGATGCGGCCGGCGTCGCTGTCGCGGTTGCCCGCGGCGTTCGTCCCGGGTGGGTCGGTGACGGCCGGGAACTCGTCGCCGATCAGTGACGGGGCGGCGGTGGTCGCCCTCACCTCGGAACGGCTGCGGGCCAGAGCCGGGCTGCCCGGACTCCGGCTGCGGGGCGGAGCGGTCGTCGGCTGCGATCCCGCCCTGCCCGGCTGGGGTCCGGTGCCCGCGGTACGGCGGCTGCTCGGCCGTACCGGAGTGAGCATGGAACAGATCGCGGCGGTGGAGATCGTGGAGGCGTTCGCGGCCCAGACGCTGGCCGTCACCGACGCGCTCGGGCTCGACCCGCTCGGCGCCGACAGGGAGCGGGTCTGCGCGGACGGCGGCGCGCTGGCGCTCGGCCATCCGTGGGGGGCGACCGGAGCCGTTGTGGTCACGCGGCTGTTCACCCGGCTCGTGCGGTCGGGCGCGCCGCCGGGAACGCTGGGGCTGGCGATGGCAGCGGTCGGTGGCGGCCTCGGAGTCGCTGCCCTGTTCGAGGTGGTATGAGCGGTGCGCGGGAACGGAGTGGGATCCGTGATGGAGACGGCCGGCATCCGTGGGTGGATTCAGTGAGCGAGCCGGTTGAGATGTATGGGTGGTGTGCGTGATCGAGCTGGACGACGTGCGGGTCCGGCTGGGGCAGCGTGAGGTGCTGTGCGGTGTCACGGTCGCGCTGCCCGAGCGGCGGGTGGGCGTGATCGGGGCCAACGGCTCGGGCAAGAGCACCCTGGCCCGGCTGCTGAACGGCCTGGTCCTGCCGACCTCCGGCACCGTCACCGTCCTCGGTGACGACACCCGCCGCCACGCGGCCAGGATCAGGCGGCGTGTGGGGTTCCTGTTCACCGATCCCGACGCGCAGATCGTGATGCCGACCGTGGCCGAGGACGTCGCGTTCTCCCTGCGCCGGCGGAAGCTGCCGCGCGAGGAGGTCGAGCGCAGAGTCGCCGACGTGCTGAAGAGGTACGGCCTGGCGGGCCACGCCGACCACCCCGCCCACCAGTTGTCCGGCGGCCAGAAACAGCTGCTCGCCCTCTGCTCCGTCCTGGTGCTCGAACCCGAGATCCTCATCATGGACGAACCCACGACCCTGCTGGACCTGCGTCATTCCCGGCTGGTCGCGGACGTGCTGCGCGAGCTGCCGCAGCAGGTGGTCGTGGTCAGCCATGATCTCGCCCTGCTGGAGGACTTCGACCGCCTGCTGGTGCTGGACGAGGGACGGATCGTGGCCGACGCCGCGCCGCGGGCGGCCATCGGCCACTACCGGAAGCTCATGTCGTGAACGGGCTCACCGGCGCCTACGTCCCAGGGAACTCGCCGCTGCATCGCCTCCCCGCGGGGGCCAAGCTCGCGGGTCTGGCCGCCTTGTGCACGGTGCTCGTCCTCCTGCGCGCACCGGTGGCGATGGCGGTCGCCGCGTTGGTGGTGGGAGTGCTGTACGCCGTCGCGCGGGTGGGTGCGGCGGCGGCCTGGGCGCAGGTGCGGCCGGTCCGCTGGTTCGCTGTCGCGCTGTTCGCCATGCAGGTGGTGTTCGCGGACCTGCCGTCGGCGATCACGTCGGTGTCGCGGGTCGTCCTGGCCGTTGCCCTGGCCGGGCTGGTCACCCTGACGACGCGGACGGTCGCCATGATGGCGTTTCTGGAACGCTGTTTGTCGCCCGCGCGGTTCGTGGGGCTGGACCCGTTCCGGCTGTCGTTGCTGCTCTCTCTTACGATCCGCAGCGTGCCGGTCATGGCCGACCTGGCCACCCGGGTGCGGGAAGCTCAGCGCGCCAGGGGAGTGGAGTGGAGCGTGCGTGCCTTCGCCGTACCGCTGGTGGTGAGCGCGTTGCGGCACGCCGACGCACTCGGCGAGGCCCTCAGCGCCCGCGGCCTGGACGACTGACGGGGCTCACATATCGACCGATGGTGGCTGACGGCGTCACGCGTAGATCGGTAGGCGGTTGGCGGTGATCACGTGTCGACGGGCAGGCGGCGGGCGGCCACGCCTGCCCAGCCGAGGCCGAGTGCGGTGATCAGGAGTACTCCTGCGGCCCCCGCCCCCGCCGCCACCAGTCCGGCCGCGCCCGGGATGAGGATCTGGCCGGTACGGTTGCCCGCCAGCCGCAGCGACATCGCCCGCCCCCGGAGACCGGCGGGCGCCGACTCCGCGAGCCACGACATGGTCATCGGCTGCCCCACTCCCAGCCCGAACCCCATGACCAGCAGCACGCAGGCCAGCAGCCACAACGGCATGGGCAGCGGCGTGACCACCATGGCCAGGGCCGCCGCCACGGTGCTGAACACCAGGAGGCGCCGCCTGCCGAAGGCGCGCGAGAGGCGGCCCAGGAAGAACCGCGACCCCATCGACGCCACGCCACGGATCGCCAGCAGGGCCCCCACCACGCCCGAGGCGAGCCCTTGTTCGGTGCCCAGCGCCGGCAGGTAGACGAGCGTGATGTCGACCGCGGCCAGCACCACGCAGCTCGTCACGATCGCGTGCGCGAGACCCGGCAGCCGCAGCAGCGAGCGAACCCCGGTGCCGTCGCCACCGACCTGCGTGGCGGCCCGCGGGCTGCCGGTCAGAAACAACGACAGCACGACGAGTACGGCGGCGAGCCCGCAGGTCCACAGATAGATCCGGCCGGTGTCGGGAATGGCCAGCGCGCCGCCGAACACGGTGATCAGGACCGGACCCGCGGCCTGGCCCAGCGAGGCGGCGAACGTGTAGTGCCCGAAGGCCGTGTCGTACCGGCCGGGCACGGTCACGTTGGCCACCAGCGCCTGCTGGGCGATGACGCAGCCGAGATGTCCCGTGCCGAGCAGCACGCCGCCCGCGATCAACCCGGGAATCGTGTGGCCGAACGCCAGGAACGCGGCGCAGGCGGCCGTGAGCAGCACCGCCCCCGCCACGGCCATGCGCCGCTCGCCGTACCGGTCGGCGGCCTGACCGGCGGGAATGGCCAGGACGAGCGGCGCGATGGCGAAGCTGGCGCCCAGCAGGCCCAGCCACGCCGCCGGGACGTGCAGCTCGATCGCCCCGTACGACATGGTCGGCCGCAGCACGAACGTGACCACCTGCGTCCCCATGGAGTGCCCCAGCAACAGAGCCGTCCGATGGCGCCGATGCCAGCCGTCAGACATCGATCCCGTCCACTTCAGATCCAGCCCGTTCAGATCCAGCGTGGTCGAAATCAGCGCGGTCGGAGTCGGCTCGCGCGCGCAGCCGCCGGGCGGCCTGCGCGCCCAGGCTGGTGTCGATGTGCTCGCGCATGACGGCCGCCGCGCCGTCGGCGTCTCCGGCGATCACGTACTCCAGCAGGGCCTCGTGCTCGGCCGCCTTGCGGCCGCGGTCGACCTCCAGGGCCAGGCGGCGATAGCGGTCGGACTTGTCCCAGAGGCCGTCGAGCGTGCCGATGAGCAGGTCGTTGTGCGAGGCGCCGTACAGGGCGGCATGGAAGCGGCGATGGGCGACGAGCTGCTCGTACGCGGGATCGCCGGGCAGCGGGCTGAGCCCCTCGGCGGCCGCGCGCATGCCCGCGATGTCGGCCCTGGTCCTGCGCTCGGCGGCCAGGGCGATGGACAAGGGGTCGAGGGAGCGCCGCATCTCCAGCAGGTCGCGCGCCTCCTCCGCGGACAGCGGTGCCACCCGGGCGTCGCGGTGGGCGTCCAGCGCCACCAGGCCCTCGCTCTTCAGCCGGCGCAGCGCCTCGCGGAGCGGCGTGGTGCTGATGCCGATGTCACGCGCCAGCCTGACCTGCGCGATCACGGAGCCGGGCGGCAGGACTCCGGACAGGATCAGCTCCTTGACCCGCAGGTACGCGTGGTCGGCCTTGGTGGTGAAGAGCTCGGCCGGCGTCCCGTTCGTCACGGCTATAACGTACCGCACCACGATAAAGCGTGAAATTTCGGATTAAAGGGCCATAGGTTATAACGGGTCTCCCGACAGCCTCCTGGTGTGGGAGCATTTGGACACCATGCGAGCCATGCTGCCGTTGCGATTAGCGCGGTCGGCCCTCTTCGCGGCCGTCTGCGTGGCGCTGGCCGCCCTGGCCCATTGGTTCGCGGGCGGCACACTGCCGGATCCCGGCCAACTCGCGCTCGGAGCCGGGGTCGTGACGGCCGGCACGGCCGTGGCGGCCGGCCGGGAGCGCGAACCGGTCCTGATCGCCCTCCTGCTCGGCTCGGCGCAACTCCTCCTGCACGGCCTGTTCGCCTGGCACACCGCCCCCGCCTCCATGCCGCCCGGTCATGGGCTGGCCTCCGACGTCGAGATGGAGCTCTGCCATCTCACCGCCATGCTGCTGACCGGATGGTGGGTGGCCAAGGGGGAGACCGCGCTGTGGTCGGTGCTGCGGCGCCTGGCCGTACGCGTGGTCCTGTTCCTGGCGCCGTGCCCCGTACGCCCGCCCGCTCCGCCGACGCCCGCTTATGTCGCGCCCGGCATTCCGTACGAAAGCGTCCTACGTCACGCGGTCGTCCGGCGTGGACCCCCGCTCCCGGCTGCTCTCTGAACCCCCCCATCCCGCAGCCACGTGGAGAACACCATGACGTCAACCCCCGCATGCCGTCGACCTCTGCCCGCCCGCACCTGAGCAGCCGTGTCCATTTCCCGAGGCGGGCCGTCGACGGCCCGCCGTTACGCCGTTGTCGCCGTGGCCGCCGGAGTCCTGGTGCTGATCGCGGCCCTGCTGTTCGGCGGAAGCCTGCCGCAGCAGGCGATCCCGGGCCTGCCCAAGGCGGGACCGATCACCGACTGGGGCCTGCCCCTGGCCCGGTTCGTCTATGACCTGTGCGCCTTCGCCACCGTGGGAACGCTGGTCGCCGCCGTCCTCCTGGCCCCGCGCGGCACGCCGGAGGCCGCCGCCTGCCTGCGCGCCGCCGGCCGGTGGGCGCTGGGCTGGGCCGCCGCCGCGGCCCTGATGTACCTGCTGACGATCTCGGAGGTCACCGGCCTGCCGCTCGCCGACCTGCTGGAGGACCCGTCGATCCTGACGTTCGGCACCACCGTTCCGCAGACCCAGGCGCTGTTCATCGTGGCCGCGGCGGCGGGGGTGGTGGCGATCGGCACGAGCTTCGGGCTTTCGCGCTGGTGGAACGGCTTCCTGCTGGCGATCGCCGCCTTCGCGGTGCTGCCGCCCGCCTACGTCGGCCACGCGGCCTCGGCGGGCGACCACGACATCGCGATCTCCGCCCTGATGGCGCACCTGGTGACGGTGGCGGTGTGGGTGGGCGGCCTGGCCGCCGTGCTGGTCCACTTCCGGCGGTCGGACCGGCTGGCGGAGGTGGTGCCCAGGTTCAGCACGCTGGCGCTGGCCTGCTTCGCCGCGGTGGCCGTGTCCGGCGTGGCCAGTGCCTGGGTGCGGCTCGACACCGTCGCCCAGCTCTGGCAGACCCGTTACGGCCTGCTCATCCTGGCCAAGACGGCCGCGCTGGTGGCCCTGGGCGCCTTCGGCCGGCACCATCGCCGCCGCACGGTCGCGGGCCTGGCCGAACGTCCGGTGCGGCACACGTTCGTCCGGCTGGCCACCGGTGAGGCGATCGTCATGGCGGCGGCCGTCGGGCTGGCCGTGGGTCTTTCGCGCACCCCGCCGCCGCCCTCGGAGGGCGGCGGCGGTCACGACCACCTCCTGCTGGAGTACGAGCTGCCGCCCTTCTCGATCGGCAACCTGGTCACCGAGGTCCGGCTGGACCCGCTGATCCTGCTCCTGCTGGCCATCCTCGCGATCGGCTACCTCATCGGGCTGCGCCGCCTGGCCCGCGACGGGGTGCCGTGGCCGCCCGGCCGTACCGCCGCGTGGCTGGCCGGGCTCGCGGTGCTGGCGTTCGCCCTACTCAGCGGCGTGGGCGGCTACGCTCGCGCGATGCTGTCCGCGCAGGCGCTGCAGTACGGCCTGGTCGCCCTCGTGGCGCCGCTGCTGCTGGCGCTCGGCGCGCCGCTGACGCTCGCCGCCCAGACCACCACCGACCGCTCGCAGTACGGTGAGGTGGCCCGTTCGATCCTGGACAGCGGCTTCGCCGCGCGCCTCACCCATCCCGTGACCGTCGCGGCGCTCCAGGTCGTGCCCGTGGCGCTGCTGTACGGGACCGGCTGGCTGGGGCAGTCGTTGTACAGCTACGCGGCGCACCTGCTCACCCTGGCCCTGCTGTTCTGCACCGGGATGGTGTGTTTCTGGGTGCTGACCGGGGTGGATCCGCTGCCGCGCCCGGTCACCTGGGTGATGCGGGCGCGGCTGCTCGCGGTGGTCGCCGTCGTGCCGCTCACGCTCGGGCTGGCCCTGCTGTTCGGGCCGGGGGTGGGCCTGGACTGGTTCATGCTGGTGTCGCCGCCGGGGGTGTCGGACCTGTCCGCCGATCAGTGGGCCGCCGGGCTGACGGTGCTGATCGCCGCGATCCTGGTGCTCGGGGCGTCGGCGGTACGTCTGGCGTCATGGCGGCGGGTCGTTCAGCGGAGGAGGACGCTCGTCTGAACGACCACGGTCCTGTCAGTCGACCGTGGCCGGTTTCCGTACGTCGACCGTGGTCAACCGCCGTTCGGCGCCGGTGATCTCGTACACCGGCCCGGTCAGCGTCACGGGCCACTCGGCGACGACCTCGGTGACGGAGCGGCGGACGGTCACCGTCACCTCGCCGGGTTCGACGACGCGCCGGCCGTCGCGCCCGGTGAAGGCCAGCAGCCGCGTCGGCACCTCGAAGCCGACCGATGCGCGCTCGCCGGGGTCGAGCTCGACGCGCGCGTACCCGACGAGCTGGGCGACGGGCCGGGTGACCGAGGCGACCTCGTCCGACGCGTACACCTGCACGATCTCCGCGCCCGCCCGGTCACCGGCGTTGCGGACGACGACCGAGCAGCGGATCGACCCGTCCGCCGCCGGGGCGGTCCCGGCCACGGTCACGTCTTCGTAGGCGAAGCTCGTGTAGCTCAACCCGTGGCCGAAACCCAGCTCCGGAGCGGGGTCGATGTTGCTCACCGAGCCGGCCCCGCCAAGCCGGGGATGCAGATAGCTGTACGGCTGGCCGGCGACCGAGCCGGGCATGCTCATCGGCAGCCGGCCCGACGGGTTCACGGCGCCGCTGAGCACCCGCGCGATGGCCCCCGCGCCCTCCTCACCGGGGAAGAACGCCTGTACCACGGCGGCGGCCTCGCGGAGGATGCCCGGCACGGCGTAGGCGCGGCCGGTCAACAGGACCGCCACGACCGGCGTGCCCGTGGCGATGACCGCGTCGGCGAGCTCCTGCTGAACCCCGGGCAGGTCGAGGGTGTCCACGTCGCAGCCCTCGCCGGAGGTGCCCCGGCCGAACAGGCCCGAGCGGTCGCCGAGCACGAGGATCACCACATCGGAGGCGGTCGCCAGGCGGGCCGCGTCGGCGATGCCCGTGCGGTCGCCGTCATCGACGCCTGTGCCGCGGGCGACCTGGAGCACCGCGTCCGGAAACTCCGTACGCAGGGCGTCGAGCAGCGTGGGCGACGCGATGCCGGGCTCGACGTCGGGAAAGTGCGGCAGGACGTGGTTGACGAAGGAATAGCAGCCGAACAACGCGGTGACGCTGTCCGCGTTCGGGCCTATGACGGCGACGCGCCTGCCCGCGCCGTCACCGAGGGGAAGCAGGCCGTTGTTGGTCAGCAGCACGAGGGACTCCTCCGCCAGCCGCCGCGCCAGCGCCCGGGATTCGGCGCCGTCCAGGTCGACGGGCCCCGAAGGAGCCGGCTCGTAGTCGTCGTCGAGCAGCCCGAGCTCCGCCTTCTGCAGCAGTACGCGGCGCAGTGCCCGGTCGATCAGCGATTCGGCGATCCGCCCGCTCGACACGGCCTGCTTCAACGGCTCCAGATAGGTCACCCCGGTGGGGAGCTCGACATCGATTCCGGCCGTGAGCGCCTGCACGGCCGCGTCCTCGGCGTCGGACGCGACGGCGTGCAACGTGTGCAGGAAGGCGACCGCGAAGTAGTCCGCGACGACGGTGCCTTCGAAACCCCACTCGTCGCGCAGAATCCTGGTGAGGTAGTGGGCGTCCGCGGCGACCGGGATCCCGTCGATCTCCGCGTAGGAGTTCATCACCGAGCCCGCCCCCGCGTCCCGGACCGCCACCTCGAAGGGGAACAGCAGCACGTCGGACACCTCACGCGGCCCCGCGTGGACCGGGGCCAGGTTCCGGCCGGCGCGGGAGTTGGAATAGCCGACGAAATGCTTCAACGTGGCGATGACGCCCGCGGACTGGAGTCCCCGCACGTACGCCGCCCCGATCGTCGCGACCTCGTACGGATCCTCGGAGACGCACTCCTCGACCCGGCCCCACCGCTGGTCGCGGATCACATCGAGCACGGGAGCGAGCCCCTGGTGAATGCCGAGCGCGGCCATGCTCGACCCGATCTGCCGGCCCATCCGCTCGACCAGTTCGGGGTCGAACGACGCGCCCCACGCCGGCGGGACCGGATAGGTCGTGGCCCGCCACGCCGCCAGACCGGTGAGGCATTCCTCGTGCGCCAGCGCCGGCACGCCGAGGCGGGTGTGGTCGAGCAGCCACCGCTGCCGCGCGGCCAGCAGGGTGCTCGCCCACTCCGGATCGACGGGCCGGGTCCCGTAGTGGCGGGTGATCTGCCCGAGGCCGTGGCAGGCGAACTCCTCGAAGGCGACGTCCTCTCCCTGCATCGCATCCTGCAGCGGCGCGACGACCCCCTCTTCGCGGTTGACGTTCAGCCACACGCCCACGAGCTGCGCGAGCTTCTCGTCGAGCGACATGCCGGCCAGCAGGTCACCGACGCGTCGCGCTCGGCGCTCATCGATCGTCATGCACGCACCCTCACTGTTGATAGTGCCGAGGTATTGCAGCAGAAAATTTTCGGCTGAGTTTCGGATAAATTACCGTGACATTGCCGTGCGGTTACGCTAGGCTCCGGCCTGTATCCGTGTCAACAGGTGTCAACCACGCCTCAACGGCCCAGGTCGGCCAGTGGCCACGAGCCGATAGATTTTCCGAAAGTTTCACGACGCCAAACGGGAGGTCCTGTGCCCCGACCCACCCTCTCCGACGTCGCGGTGGCGGCCGGAGTGTCGGTGCCGACGGTCTCGAAGGTGCTGAGCGGCAAGAAGCACGTCTCCGCCGCCACCCGCGACAAGGTCCTCGAAGCGGTCCGGGCCTCCGGATACGAAGCGCTCCGCCCGCTCAGCACACCCCGGGTCGGCCTCATCGACCTGCTCATCGACGGGCTCGGCTCGCCCTGGGCGGAGGTCCTCGTCAAGGGCGCGGAGCAGGCGGCCGCGCGCTGGGGGTTCTCGCTCGTCGTGACCTCGTCCGCGCGGCCCGACTTCGACCTGCGGCGCTGGATCGGGATCGTGCGGAAGCGGAGCACCGACGGCATCGTCTTCGTGCTCTCGCGCGCCAACCAGGAGGAGATCACGGCGGTCGAGGAACTGCTGCGGGTCCCGCTGGTGCTCCTCGACCCGGTCGGCAAGCGTGACCCTCGCCTCTCGACCGTCGGAGCCACGAACTGGTCGGGCGGGGTCATGGCGACGACCCATCTCCTCGAGCTGGGTCACGAGCGGATCGGCTTCATCGGCGGGCCGCTCGACACGCAGTGCAGCCTCGACCGCCACGAGGGCTACCTCGCCGCGCACCGCACCTTCGGCGTCGAGCCGAGGCCGGGCCTCACGCGTTTCGGCGACTTCCTCGTCTCCGGCGGCAAGACGTTCGGCGCCGAGCTGCTCGACCACCCCGACGGCCCCACGGCCATCTTCGCGGGCTCCGACCTGCAGGCCGCCGGCGTCTACCAGGCCGCGGCCGAGCGCGGCATCCGGATCCCCGACGAGGTGTCCGTCGTCGGCTTCGACGACTCTCCTGTGTGCGAGATGATGTCCCCGCCGCTCACCACGATCCGCCAGCCGCTCGACGACATGGCCAACGAGGCGGTCCGGTTGATCACCGAAGAGCTGACCCACCGCAAAGGCTCGGCCGGCACACGGATCGAACTCGCCACATCCCTCATCGTCAGAGGCAGCACCGCGCGCCCCACGCACTGACGCACGTCATACGGAGGAAAGCAATGACGGCACCCGCCTTTCCCGGAGGCACGTCGGTCACCCGGCTGTCGGTCTACTCCGGTACGTGCCAGGACGGCCTCGAAGGCGGCACCCCGCACCTGCACACCGCCTCCACGGAGGCGTATGTGGTCATCGGCGGTAGTGGCGCGTTGCAGACGCTGGATGTGCATGGTTTCCGTGAGACGTCTTTGAGTGCGGGTTCGACGGTGTGGTTCACGCCCGGCACGATCAACCGGGGCGGTCTGGAGGTGGTCGTGGTCATGCAGAACGCCGGTCTGCCGGAGGCCGGTGACGCGGTCATGACGTTCCCGCCGGAGATCGTGGCCGACGCGGGCCGCTACCGGGAGACGGCCACGCTGCCGGTCGGCGAGGGGGTGGAGGACGCCGTGGGGCGCCGTCGTGAGCTGGCGGTGGAGGGGTTCCTGCGGCTGGCCAAGAGCCTGGATGAGGGTGATCCGGGACCTTTGCAGGCGTTCTATGACAGCGCGGTCGCGCTGGTGCGCCCCGCCGTCGCGGGCTGGCGCCGTACCTGGGAGGACACCGTCGCCCGGGAGGCCCAGCACACCGCCGAGGTGCTCGACGCGCTGGAGCGCGGCGACGGGACGCACCTCCAGGGCGCCGCCCTCCTCGAAGCGCCCCCGGAAGCCCGCTGGGGCATGTGCGGCCGACTCCGCACCCACGACGTCGCTCATCCACTGGTCCACTCGGGCCCCGAAGGCATCGAAGCGCCTGAAGCGAGCGGGCCGAGCTCTTAGCCCCTGGCCCGGCCGCGGCGGTTGATCAGCTTCCGGTCGGAGCGCAGCCGCCGTCGGGCTACCGGCCGCAGAGGCGGTTGGCTGGCTCTCTATTGGGGAGACCACCAGATCGTCCCAGTGAACGGGCCAGCGCCGCACCCCGCCCGGAAGGTCAGCCCAGTCACCGTCTGGTGCGACCAGTGCCAGCGTGCCGCCACGCAGGATATCCGCCACCGTCCCACGCTGTCCGATCAGCAACTCGCTGACGGCCCGAGTACGAACAGGACTGTGCAGCATGTCCACGATCTCGATCCGGCAGCCCAGCTTCTCGCGAGGCTCCTTCATTCGGTGACCGCTTCCACCGCCTCCGGAGAGGGAAGATCGTGGATCGTTTCCGAGAGGGGATGCTGCCTCCGGAGATCCGCATAGCGGAAGGCGATCCGCCGCGCAGCCCGCGATGGCTCGACGGCGGGATGGCGAGCGTACAGCACCCGCTTGCGCCGGTCGTCCCAGCCCGCCCGCCACCAGTACCACTCGCCGTCGCACCAGACCACGAGCCCGATCCAAACGGATACCAGACTCAGGCCGTAGCCGTCGTGCACGTCTGTGGAGACACCCTGAGCAGCGAGGGCATCGGCCAGGACGTCGGCGGCATGCTTCTCCGGCCGCGACGAAGGGATGCTCATAGCGCCTGCTCCGCTGTTTCCTGCTCCCTCAACTGCTCGGCGAGCTGGGCGACGTCGTCGGCATCGATCGTTTGGCAGAGGCCGTGATCCACCTCGTGCTGTGATAGGCGTCGGCCGTTCCGAGTTGCCCAGAGGCGTCCTGCGGAACTGCGCCAAATGCACCAACCAGGAAAAGCCTCCTGGAGGTCTTCGAGAATTACCGGTGTGGACATGTGATCAGCATGCTTACCGAAGAGTGACGAACCTACCGCGTTATTTAGACGTCCAGGACGTTATGGCGTTACGCTCAAAACGTCCCTGACGCCCTCCATCCCGAGGTGTACCGTGGCCAACGTCGCTCTACGCAGCGCCCTGCAGAACGCCCAGGTCACGAACCAGAACTTGGCCGACCGGTGTGGTGTGGACGTCAAGACGGTGGAACGCTGGTTGCAGGACGAGGCTCGTGTCCCGCACCTACGGCACCAGTGGGCCGCCGCAGAGGCACTAGGAGTTGAGACAGCCGTGCTATGGCCCGACGCAATTCGCAATACGGTGAAAATGGGGCCGGACAAAGAAGTCTTGTCCGTTTATCCGTATCGCTCCGCATGCCCGAAAGCAATCTGGCGCAACCTCATCAACGCGGCGCGCAACGAGATCGTGTTCGCCGGCTACACGAACTACTTCCTGTGGCTGGAACACCCGAACCTGGCGAAGGTCCTCAAGCGGAAGGCCCACCAGGGCTGCAAGATCCGGTTTCTCGTCGGCGACCCGGAGAGTGACGTCACACGCAACCGTGAGGAAGTGGAGAACGTCCCGTTGACCGTCTCCACGCGCATCCGGATCACGCTGTCGGAGATCGAGCAACTCCGGGACGTCCCCGGCATCGAGGCCCGGTACGGCGACGAGCACATCGCCATGAGCGTGTTCCGGTTCGACGCGGAGATGCTCGTCACGCCCCATCTGGCCAAGCTCGTCGGTCACGACTCGCCGATGCTGCATTTGCGGCGGTACCAGGACGATGGCCTGTTCGATCGATTCGCTTACCATGCCTCCGAGCTGTGGGGCAACGGTCGTGACGTGTGGCAACAGCCCCAGCCCACGGGCCACATTCTGGGTGACTAGCTAAGAGCGTCCGCCAGTAGGTCATGGATACTGAGGTGACAGCATTACGACATGGTTTCGGTGATCATGAGCACCTGACGCTCTGTGATTGCCTTAAGGGTTCGTGTCTGTTGTGCCTGAGTCCACGAGTGGATCGCAACTGGAGGCGTCGGCCTTCTGATACGGGTCTTGTTTGCTACCTCTGTCCATTTTGACAGGGAGGGAGGAAGTCCCGTTCCCCGCGCTCACACAGGGCCGCCGGTATGGAAAGTGGCGTGGCGGCCGCTCATCACCCCACAATGCCAGGGTGGTGGAACTGATCCATATCGAGTTGCCCGGTGTGGGTAGCGGATACACCCTGCGGCTGGGCAATATCGACGCCTGGGGCCGACTGGAGTTCCTCGGCGACAACCAGAAGGTGTGGCTCTTCCGCGCGAGGTCGCAACTGGCCGACTTCATCGCCTCCGAGGCCCATCCGGCTCCGTACTGGAGAGAGCTGATCGAGCACACTCCGGTGGACCTGATCCGCGAGCAGACCACGGGATACGACTTCCGACGCATGATCAATGGCGATCTGCGCTGGACCGCCGGCGATCACGCCCTCGATTGCAGCGATCTCGCTGCCGAGCTGGCCTAATACTGCGACCTGCCTGAGCTGTTAGACGAACTGGAGGGGCCGGATCGCTTCGTCTGTGTTGATGTAGGTGCGTGGCAGCGCATCATCCCTGTGCTCGAGTCCCGAATCCTGGTGTGGGGTGAGGACTGTGGGGCGATCCCCATGACCGACGAGCTCGCCGACGTGATCGCCTCACTCACCGATAGCCTTCAATATCTGGGGTGGGCACGACGATCTGGCCCCGTGGGCGAGGCTCGCCGTGAATGCCTCCATCAGGCCGCCCGGATCGCTGACGAGCTGCTGGGACGGCGGGTCGTGGCACGCCTGACCAGGTATGGCTTCATGGTTGAGATGTACGCCGATCCCACCGCCAATGCTGAGCGGGGGTGCGCGCACGATGATCTGGTCGACCGGGTCATCGCCATCATCGACGCGCTGCATGATCGAGCGTCGGTCACGCTTCCCGCCGACAACGCCGCCGAGCTTGCGCTGATCCGCCGGGCCGGACGCGCCGTCAGCGATCAGCTTGGGGGTATCCGCGTAACGTGCCAGCCGATCAGAGGCCATGCGGTCGTCGTCACGGCCCACGAACGCCCTGGCAAGACAGAGGATCCGGTCTTCGACTGGGAGCTGGGCTGGCGCGGCAGCGAGAGGGAGAGGGATTGAGAACGTCCGCCACGGGTCGTGAGCTGAGGTTATCGGATGCGAGGTGTGCGGGGGCGGGTTGGCCAGCGGTGGGTGAACCAGGCCCGGCGGATGAGGCTGCGGACGGTAATGATGGCGGTGGCCAGATGGAGGTAGAACTCTACGCATACGCGTCGGCGTTCGGTGCAGCGCCGCAGTTTGCCGAAATTGTTCATCCAGGAGTTCGTCCGTTCCAACACCCATCGTCCGTCGGCCTGGATCGGCGTTTTCGCACCGCGTTTCGCGATCTGCGGCGTGATGCTGCGCTCGGCCAGGTCGGTGTAGACCGGGCTGTAGTCGTAGCCTGCGTCCAGGCTGAGCTTCGGTTTGTGTGGGCCTGGTCGAGCCGCTCAGTCAAAGTGGTGAACTCGCGCAGGGTTTCGGGCAGCAGGGTGTGGTCACGGGTGTTCGCCTTGGCGGGCACGGTGACGACGGGTATGCCGTAGCCGTCGGTGATCTGGGACCGCTTGAGTCTCTGTTTGCCACGGTCCACCGGACTCTTGCCCGCGCACTCCCCTCCGGAGGGAGCTTTGGTAATACAGCCGTCCGCGGACAGGCTCTCCAGTTCCAGGCCCACCATCCGGTCATACGCGGCAAACACGGCCAGTACTAGAAGACCGGCGACCTCAGCCGCGATCCACTCGTCCCTGCGGCGCCGGATCGTGGTGGCCGAACAGGAGACGTCCGCGACCCGCTCGTACCCCATCCCCGACACCAACGCCACGATGATCTTGTCGAACGCGACTCCGTCCGGGATCCGTGGGTTGTGGCAACCCAGCGGGTGACGATCTTCACGTTCCGGCAACGAGGCGAGGAATTCCTGCCGGATCGGACCGATGATGGACTCAGGCACGACAGACACGCACTCTCCCGATGAATCACAGAGCGTCAGAGACTCCATGATCATCCAACCCGTGCCCGTCGTGCCTCCACCTGCCTCGTTCATGACCTACTGGCGGACTCTCTAAGCGACAATTGGCCTGGATGGCCCTGGACTCCGGGGGACCATGTAGGACCGGGGGCGAGGATCGATCGTGATCCCGCCCCCTCGTGATGTGCCTGAGGCCAAACGCTCGGGGCGAGCGAACATCGCGGAATTCCTTGAGTCGTTAACGCCCTAGACGACTTGGGACTTACCGGTCTCTAGTCGGTGGCGGGTCAGGACGTCGACGTGCTGGCGGAAAACGGCGGGAAGTGCTCGTCGGGCAGGGGCCGGCCGGGGGTGAGGCCGAGGGGGTCGGTCAGTACGTGCGCCGGTTCGGAAGCGAAGACCGCGTCGGCGTCCATGTAGATGACCACGTGCGCGATGCGCGGGTCGTCGGTGAAGTTGGGCGTGGCGGTGTGCGCCAGGTACGAGTTGTGGAAGGTGCAGTCCCCCGCCTTCAACGGGACGGTCACCCGCTGCCGCCACCGCAGCTCGGGCGCCACCCGGAAGAGATCCTGCTCGTCCGACAGGTCCTGGGCGCGCAGGTCATGGAGGTCATGTGAGCCGGGCAGGAACGTCATGCAGCCCCGCTCGACAGGCACGTCGACCAGCGCGATCCAGGCCGACAGGGCGTGCCGCGAGCCGGTGTGCGGCCAGTACGGCTGGTCCTGGTGGAACTCGGTGGCCGCGCCGTTGTGCGGCTGCTTGATCAGCAACTGGTCGTGCCAGAGCCGCAACGGCACGCCCGCCAGGCGGGTCGCGAGCGCGGCGAGCCCCGGGTGCAGGGTGAGCTCGCGGAGCGTCTCGTCCTGCTGCCAGAGCTGGAGCAACTGGACGAAGATGGCGCCCTCGCGGTTGTCCCGCACTGTCTCCCGCGCGGCCAGTGCCGCCTTGGCGTACCGCTCGGCCTCCGGCCGTGAGATCACCTGGGGTACGTGGATGAAACCGTCACGCCGGTAGGCGGCCACCTGGGCGTCGTCGAGCATGTGCTTCTCCCTCGTCGAGGTTGTCGATGTGCCTCCACTCTCGCCGGACGGCCAGGGGACGGGCTAGGACGGGGATGCTCGGGCATAGCACAATCCTGATGTGCACCGAGTACGACGCGACGACGTCTTCACCCCCGCCCGGCCCGCCGTGGTGGCGGAGCGGCATGAGCTGGCGGCCGACAACGGCGCGCACAGCCACGACTTCCTGGAGCTGGCCGTGGTCGTCAGCGGTACGGCCACGCACGTCTCGGTCACCGGCGAACAGGAGCTGAGCCGCGGCTCGGTCGCGCTGCTGCGACCCGGCGACTGGCACGGCTACCGCGAGTGCCGCGAGCTGGTGGTGCACAACGTGTACGTCGGTCCGGAGATGTTCCAGCGGGAGCTGGCATGGCTGCGGGCCGAACCGCACATCGGCCGGCTGCTGAACCGCTCCGGACACGTGTCGCGGCTGGACGCCGGGGCGCTCGCGGTGGTGGAGGCCGCGCTTCCTGCGGCGGTGGGCGGGCACATCACACAGGTGGGAGCGCTGCTGTGCCTGCTGGGCGGCGCCGCGGCATCGCTCGGCGAACCCGCCGCCCGGAGCGCGGGGACGCACCCCGCCGTGCTGCTGGCCGTACAGGAGCTGGAGGGCGACCCGCGGCGGAGCTGGTCGGTGGACGACCTGGCGGCGCTCGCGCACGTCTCGTCCGCGCACCTGGCCAGGACGTTCACCGCCCAGCTCGGGATCTCGCCGATGGTCTACCTGAACCGGCTGCGCGCCGAACGGGCGGCGGCGTTGCTCATCGAGACGGACCTGCCGGTCGCGGCGATCGGCAGGCAGGTGGGGTGGAGCGACCCCAACTACGCCAGCCGCCGCTTCCGGCGGTTCTTCGCGATGAGCCCGTCTGATTACCGGGCCCGATTCAGCGCACCAGCTCCAGCTCGATGACCAGCGCGGTGGCGGGCTTCAGAGCCGGGGACGGCAGCCCGAGCCCGGCCAGGACCGACCCGCGCAGGCGTACCGGGGCGGCCGTCCACTCCGGCAGCGCGACACCTGAGGGCAGGCGGCCCGCCACCCGCACCTCGTAGACGGCCTCGGGGTCCAGCCCGGGCAGGCGCAGCGGAGCCGGGCCCGTGGCCACCCGGGAGGCGAGCTGGACGCAGGCGAACACCGCGTGCCCGTCCCGGACGACGCCGTGCAGCAGCACCGCCGGGTCGGGATGGTCGGCGCGGACCACGGTCCCGCCGTGCAGCGTCGGCCGCAGCCGCTTGTGCAGGGCGATCCACTCCGCCAGTTCCGCGCGTTCGGCGTCGCTCGCCGACGTCAGGTCCCACTCGACGCCCATGTGGCCGAACAGCGCGGTGGCGCAGCGGAACGACAGCGACAGCGACCGGCCGGTGATGTGGTCGTGGGGCGCGCCGACGTGGCTGCCCATCAGCTCCGGTGGCACGAGCAGGCCGGTCCAGCGCTGGATGGCCTGCCGGTCGAGCGCGTCGTTGCTGTCGGAGGTCCAGACCCGGTCGGTGCGGGCCAGGATGCCGTAGTCGACGCGCGCGCCGCCGGCCGAGCACGACTCGATCTCCAGCCCGGGATGGCGGCGGCGCAGCTCGTCGATCAGCCGGTACGTCGCCAGGGTCTGCGCGTGCACGCCCGCCACGCCGTCGTGGACGGGCTCGGCGATGTCGCGGTTGTGGTCCCACTTGATGTAGTCCAGCGCGTACTCGGCCACCAGCGTGTCGAGCCGTTCCAGCAGGTAGTCGAAGACCTCCGGCCGGGCCAGGTCGAGCACGTGCTGGTTGCGCTGCGGCGGCGGGAGCCGGTCGGCGCGGCCGAGCACCCATTCGGGGTGCTCGCGGGCGAGGTCGGAGTCGAGGTTGACCATCTCCGGCTCGAACCACAGCCCGAACTGCATGCCGTGCTCGCGCACGTGCGCGGCCAGCGGGTGCAGCCCGTCGGGCCACACCTGCTCGTCCACGTACCAGTCGCCGAGCCCGGCCCGGTCGTCGCGGCGGCCGCGGAACCAGCCGTCGTCGAGGACGAACCGCTCGATCCCCACCTCCGCCGCCCGGTCGGCCAGCGCCAGCAGCCGGTCGAGGCCGTGGTCGAAGTAGGTGGCCTCCCAGTTGTTCAGGGTGACCGGGCGGGCCGGGCGCGGGCCACGCGAGCGCAGGTGGCCGTGCAGCCGCCCGCCGGCCTCGTCGAGCCCGGAGTCCGACCAGGTGAAATAGACCAGCGGGGTCTCGTACGTCTCGCCCTCGCCCAGGATGATCTCGCCGGGCGCGAGCAGTTCGCCCGCGGCCAGCAGCGTCACGCCCTCCTGCAGCCGTTCGACGTAGTGGACGTGGTCGCCGCTCCACCCGGCGTGCGCCGCCCACACCTCGCCGTGCCGGAACCCGAACCCGCCGGTCCCCGCCACCAGCAGGCCCGTGCCGTCGTGGCCGGTGCGCCCGCGCCTGTTCTCCCGCGACCAGACGCCGTAGGCCAGCGGCCTGCGCTGCGGCACCTTCTCCAGCGCCCACCGGCCGGTGAAGTCGAGCAGCTCATCCGCCCGCGCGGGCAGCGGCAACGCGCAGGTCAATCCGTCCACGCGGTACGGGTCGGCGGCGGTGTTGGTCAGCGCGTGCCGCATCGTGACCACGCCCTGGGCGTCCATGGCCAGCTCGCTCACCAGCCGGAGCCCGGCCCGCTCGTCGGAGGCGGTCACGGTCACGCTGCCGCCCGAACCGGGCCCGGCCCACTCGGTCGCACCTCCGCCCGCACCTGGTACGGCCCGCACCTCGACCGGGCCGTCGAGGCGCCACCTGACCGGCCAGTTCCCGGACGTACGGGCTCCGGCCAAACCTGGCCGGCCGTACCAGCTGTCGCCCTGGACCGGCACCAGCGGCGGCGCCGGCGTCAGCGACGCCAGCGCGGGCAGGAGGTGCGCCTCGGCGACCGCGCCGAGGTCGGCACCGAAATGGCGTACCCGCGGCAGGCCGGAGCCCGCGACGTCAAGGACGAGACAGGCGCCTGCGGCGGAGAGAATCACGGGGGACACGTCTGGGGGGCTCCTCACACTCGGACGGGCACCGGACCCGCCGCTTCCGTGTAAGAGGTTCGCACGGTGCGCTCGTCGACCGGCGAGCAGGTGCCGCCCATGAGCGCGAGCCCGTGATCACCAGTGCGGGTCAGGCGGGTTGACCGACCGCCGCGCGCGCCGCCATCCGCCGTTCGAACCACAGTGAGGTGAACGGCGGCACCGCGCACGCCAGGCCCAGCACCACCGCGCCTCGGCTCCAGCCCGCCTCTCGCGCCGAGAGCATCACTCCGGCCACATACAGCACGAACAGCGCCCCGTGGATCGGCCCGAACACCTTGACCCCGAGTTCGCCGGTCGCGGCCACGTACTTGAAGAACATCCCGACCAGCAGCCCCGCCCACGAGCAAGCCTCGGCCACCGCCACGACCCGGAACCAGCGCAGCATGCGTCACCTTTCACCCGAATATCGGGCATACTCTACAGGCTGTAGAGGAAGGGCGGATCACCGGCAAATGCGATGGCTCATGCGGGCTAGGTTCCCTTGTTCGTGGGCACGCATGACGAGTTCAGCGTGTCCAGGCGACTGGATTGCTTGATGCTCTTACGCGGCGAGCGCGTGGCGGTAGCCGTACTGGAAGGAGCCGTAGCGGAAGGAGAAGGGGTGGCGGCTTCGGCGCGGACAGTCTGGTTCGAGCCGCGGGAGCGCGCGATGGCGGCCTTCACTGTCTTGAGGATGAGCGGATAATTCGGGTACGCCGGGTTGTAGGTGGGCGGAACGAAGTTCAGCTTGGACACCCGGGCGGTCTTGACCTGCTGGGCGAGTGGGACCAGGTCCTGCAGAAGGCCACGCGGTACGTCGGTGCGGAAGGTCTCCTTGGCCGCCTTGGCCAGGGCGTTGAACTTCAGCAGCACGTTGCTCGGGTTGAGTTGGTTGAGCATGGCGCTCATCACGCACTGTTGGCGGCGCATCCGGGTGCGGTTGTCGCCGCCCGCGCAGGTGCTGCCCGGATGGTCGCGGGCCCGGCCGTACCAGAGAGCCTGGGTGCCGTTGAGGGTGCGGCTGCCGGCCTTGACCACGCCGCCGTCGGCGCGGCCCACGCCGTAGCAGATGTCCTGCTCGACGTTGATGGTGACGCCGCCGAGAGCGTCGATCAGGCGCGCCACGCCCCACATGTTGACCAGCATGTAGTAGTCGATCTTGATGCCGAGGATCTGGCCGAGCGCGTTCTTGGTCGCCTCCGGGGCGCGGTCGGGGGAGTGGCCGGCGACCTCGGGGTGCATGTCGGCGTAGGCCCAGACGCCGTTGAGCAGGTCGGAGGAGCCGCGGCCCTGACCCGGTGGCAGCCAGAAGTTCTTCGGCGGCGGGAATCGCTTGGCCAGCGCGGAGCCTGGCGTGAACGGTGCGTTCTCCATCTCCCGCGGTAGCGCGAAGATCACTGAGTCGCCGGTGTGGACGTCGATACTGACCACGTTGATGCTGTCGGTGCGGATGCTCACTCCCTTGCGTGAGGCCGCGCCGTCGCCGCCCAGCAGCGCGATGTTGAGCCGATCACGTCCTCGCCACGGATCCTTGTGATCGATCGGCTGAGACGGTGAAGCCTTGAAGACGGAGCCGATCGCGTCGTCGGAGGTGTGGGCAGTGGTGGCGACCAGTCCGAACGGCAGTGCCACGGCTACCGCGAGCACGCCCGCGACCGCGCCCGTACCGAGTTGACCCCGGCTACCGAGTTTGCTGGGACGCAGCACGACGTAGGAACTGATCACGACTGCGGCCCAGGCCAGCCCGCCCACCACGCACAGGCCTGTGATCACGGTCAGCCAGGTCGGGTCGAGGAGCAGACCGGCCAGCTCCTTGACATTGACCAGCGCGATCACGGCACCGATCAGCAGCACACCGAAGATCCCCATCATGATCAGACCGGTGCGCTTGCGTCCGGCACGCACATGCGCGGCACCTGGCACAACGATCGACGCGATTGTCCAGCCGATCACGGATGGAGCAGCCCACCTGCGCATTAAACCTCCCCGTTGGCAATATCTGCCCCATTGCACAGGCAATTTAGCAAATAGCACCATGCACCCTGGCCTGAAGCGAAATGTCATCAGGTCTGGCGAGGTTGCGGCAGCTCACCGGTTAGAGCGGTTTGAACTGCGTCAGAACGCAGTCGCGAGGGCTCCTACCTCTGGTTTTACCGGGCCGCTCACGGCCGTTAGCCGGATTTCGAGTCGCCGGACACACCCGAAATGTGCTACCTCTCGGGGATGCCCGACGAAGGTGATCTTTGCATCGGGGCGTCGGAGGACCACGGCGACGCCGTCACCGCGGTCGCGGTCTCCCCGGACGGACGGATCGGGGCGACCGGCGCGCGCTGCGGCGAGGTCCGGCTGTGGGATCTGCGCCATGGCCTGCTGACCGCCTATGTGGGAGGGCTGCAAGGCGGACCTGTGGAGAGCGCCGCGTTCATCGGCGACGCCAAGCAGCCCAAGTTGCTGACCACAGGCCCATCTGCCTCGCTATGGACGGTGACCGCCGAGGCCCTGGAATGGCGGCAGCTCCCTTGGGACGGCGGGCGGTTCCTCACGTCCTTGGACCGGGAGGCGGTACTCAGGCAGTGCGGAGACCTTCGCTGGCTGGGCGTTTTCGGCCCCCTCTACGGCAGCATCAAGTCGGATTCCCCGATGGCATTGGGGCGCACCGGCTCCGGCCTGATCGTCGTGAGCAGTGACGGGGGCCGGATCGAGGCCTGGCGACCGCCTTGCGGGGAAACCTACGGCGACGCCGGGCTCGTGTGGGCCTTCGGCGGACGCGATGCGGCGGATCAGCGGCTGACGCGCTGTTGCGACCGGTGGCGGCTCGTGGTGTCCCCGCGGCGCGGCCGGGTGGTCGTTCTCGAGGCGGAGACCGGGGCGGTCGTGACCGCGTTCGCCCCGTCAGCCCGGCCGACGGCGATCGCGGCGCATCCGGACCGGCCGCTGGTGGTGCTCGGCGGGCGGGACGGTTCGCTGTCGTGGTGGGATGCCCGCTCGGGGCACTGCCTTGGGCGCGTTCAGGCGCATGGCGGCCGCGTCCGGGCGTTGGCGCTCGCCACCCGCACTGACCTGGTGATGTCAGTTTCCCAGGATGGAACGGCCGCGCTCTGGCGGCTGCACGGCCGTGGGCCCGTCGGCCGCTTCACGCCCCCCACGCCCTCCGGCCCCAGGGAGCTGACCCAGGTGGCCGGTACGCCGGACGGGCGGTGCTGGCTGATCGGCGGGCGCGGCGGCCAGGTCCACGTTCTCCACTGGTCCGGCCATGCCGGGCTCGTGCCGCGACGCGTCGGCCACCCCTCCTGGGTGATGGACGGCGGCGACGTGGAGACCCTGCTCGATGACGTCCGCCACCACTGGGACGACGGCCCAGCGAGCCTGGCCGCAGCCCGTGAGCTGGCCTCGCGCGACCTCGACGAAGCCTGGCACGGTACGGCGGTGGACGCGCTGGCGGACCTGATCGTGAACGGTGCGGACCCGGCGGCCCGGGAGGCTGCGGCGATCGCGTTGGCGAAGATCGACGAGGGAAAGGCCACCACTGCCCTCTACCAGATGTTCGATCGTCACGACGGCCATGGTTCCGCCGAGCGGTTGCTGGCGTATTTCACCGGCGAGGACGAGTCCACGACAGAGGAGCTCATCGCGAGCCTGCCCGGGATCGGCAACTTCCTCGGTGTGCTCACCTCGGCCACCTTGGGCGAACGGGGCGCTGCCGCGGTCCCGGCGGTGCACGCGGCGCTCCGCGCGTTTCCCCTCCCGGCCCGGGACGACGCCGACCACTGGTTCCGTGACGAGTCGACCAAGTACCGGCTGATGCACGCCCTCAGGCAGGCCGGTGCGGCCGCGGCGCCCGCGACGCCGACCCTGCTGGCCGTGCTGGAGGACGACGAGATCTACCGGGACACCCGGCACCAGGCGAAGGTGACCCTGCAGGCGATCGGCCTCCCGGAGACGGCCGACACGATCGCCGCCGAGGTCCGGCGGCGGGCCGACCTTGTCGTACGCGACCAGGACGACGAGGACGACGAGGACGACGAGACGGAAGGCTTCAGCCTCCTGCTCGATGTGCTGGTGGGCATGCCGCCCGCGGCTCTGGCGGCCTCCCGCGAGGTCGCACCGGCGCTGGAGGCGGTGCGGCGCCGCTTCGGCGACGGCATCAGGACGTACGAGGAAAACGGCGAGATTCGCGAGTACACCGTCCTTGAGATACGGCTCGCCGACTGCATCGACGAGGAGATCGCCGAGCAGATCAAGAGGTGAGCAGCCCGCGGACGTGAGAGACACACAGCCATGTTCAGGGGTTGGTGAGGGCCAGGTCGAGGACGTGCCGGGCCGTGGCGTCGAGGAGCTCCGGCGCGGGCGGGTCGCCGAGGACGAGCGCCTGGTAGTAGAGCGGGCCGAGCAGCACGCTCAGCAGCGCGTTCACGGTCGGCTCGGGTACCGGGCGGCCGGTGTGGCGTTCGAGCACGGCGCGCAGCCCCGCCAGGTCCTGCGCGCGCTGCTCGCGCAGGAACCCCTCGCGCAGCGCGAGCGCGGTGTCCGGGTCGGTCTGGGCATGGCCGAGCAGTGCCCGCAGGACCTGGCCCGCCGGCTCCTGAAAGAACCCCGCGATCCGGCGGAGCTGCGCTTTCAGCTCCTCCTCGGCGTCCCCCTCGCCGCCCGGCCAGGCCAGCGCGTCGCGGGCGTCGTCGGCGAGGGTGTCGAGGAGGATGTCGACCTTGGACTTCCACCAGCGGTAGACGGTCTGCTTGGCGACACCGGCCCGGACGGCGATGCCCTCGATGGTCACCCCGTTGAACCCCCGCTCGACCAGGAGATCGTCGGCGGCGTTCAGCACCGCGAGCCGGATGCTCTCGCTACGCTTGGGGCCCGTCCGGCTCACCACGGCCGTCCGGCTCGCGGCGGGCTCGGCGTTTCGGTCGGTGGGGATGGTCATCGTCCTCTCACATACGTTCCGGCAGCTCGATTCTGGCATGCCGGTCTGTTGGAACGAGATGGAACGCCCTTCGGAGAAAGACCGCTACTCACCTCGGGGGAGTGGATCCATGCAGGACGGCCCACCGTACGGCTATCTCGTTCAGGAGCTGATCGCGGGACGCTGGCGGCGGCTGTTCGCCGGTATCTACGATGTCGTCCTCGTGGGCGTGCTCACCTGGCCCCTCCTGGCGCGGTCCGGGATCTTCGAGCCGAAGGACTTCGCCGACTACGTCGTCAACCTGGACTGGCGCCGGCTGATCGCCGGGACGCTGGTGTGGTACGCCTATCACTGGCTGCTGACCGGCTACTGCAACGGACGGACCGTCGGCAAGAAGGCGTTCGCCATCCGCGTGGTGCAGCAGAACGGCGCCCGGCTCACCCCCGCCATGGCGGCGGGGCGCGCGCTGATGTCCGGCTTCTTCGTCGCGGTGGGTGTGAGCGTGATCGACCTCGTCTGGATCGTGTTCACCAGCCGCAAGCAGGCGCTGCACGACCTGGTCGCGAACACGGTGGTCATGATCGACTGATCAGCGGCCGGCCAGGAAGCCGAGGACCGCGGGGCCCGCGATCTGGCGGAACTCCTCGAAGTAGGCGTGTCGGGCGCCGGGGACGAGCCGGACCTCCGCCCCGGGGATGCGGCCGGCGAGCAGGGGCGCGTTGGCCGCCGGGTTGAAGACGTCGTCGGTGCCGTGGACGATCAGCGTGGGCGCGGTGATGCCGGGCAGCGCGTCCCAGGCGTCGTGCCCGGCGCTGGCGGCCAGGTGCCGCCGCCGGGCGAAGGCGGGCATGCCGGGATCGCCGAGGGTGCTGTACGGGCCGGGGTGCGTGGCCAGCCAGGCCGGGGTGTACATCAGCTCCAGCAGCGCCTGCCGGGCCGCCCGCTTGTCGGGCTGGGCCAGCGACCTCTTCACCGTGTTGTCCCGTTCGAAGCCGTGCGCGCCACCGGGCGAGGTGCACCCGAGGATCAGCGACCCCACCCGGTGCGGATGGTCGGCTGCCAGCCACTGGGCCACCCGGCCGCCCATCGAGGTGCCGTACACGTGGGCCCGGTCGGCGCCCAGATGGTCGAGCACGGCCACGACGTCGGCCGCGAAACCCCGGGTGGTGTAGGGCACGTCCGGTTTGCCGCTGTCCCCGGTGCCGCGGTAGTCGAGGGTGACGGTGGTGTGGCGGCCTTCGAAGTCGTCCCTGACGCCGTCCCACCAGTGGTGGTCATTGGCCTGCCCGGCCAGCAGGACGAGGGGCTCGCCCGCGCCACGGGTCTGATAGGCGACGGCGACGCCGTCGCTGGTGACGGCTACCGGCATGATCGCGCCTCGAAGCGGCGGGCCAGGACCAGCAGGAGCGCGGCGCCGACGAGCAGCGCGACGGAGACGGTGATCACGCTCGACCAGCCGCCCGTCTGCCACCGGTAGGCGGCCAGCGAGCCGAAGACGGAGCTGCCGGCGTAGTAGGCCAGCAGGTACAGCCCCGCGGCCTGGCCCACGCCGACGCCGACCCGGTGGGCGCGGTCGGAGACCCAGCCGCTGACCAGGGAGTGGGTGCCGAGGAAGGCGAAGGTCACCATGGCCAGTCCGATCACGATGGCGGGCAGTTGGGGCGCGGCGGTGAGCAGCGTACCGGCCAGCAGGAGCGCGACGCCGAGCAGGGCGGCCAGGCCGAGCCCGCGCCGCAGCGCCAGCCGCCCGGCGGCGAACGGTCCGGGCACGCCCACCGGGTAGGCCAGGAACACCAGCGCGCCCGCGCCGCCCAGCAGGTACGGCGCGGCCTCCAGACGGAAGGTCAGCGCGTTGCACAGCCCGACGAACGCCCCCATCGTCGCCGCCCCCACCAGGCACAGCGCCACCAGGGCCGGGTCGCGCAGGGTGAGCGCGGTGTTCCGCAGCACGCTGCGCAGCCGCGGGCTGGACCGGTCGAACCGCCGCGACGGCGGCAGCAGGACCCACAGGCCGATCGCGCAGATCAGGGTGACGACGCCCACGACGGCGCTGGCGCCGCTCCACCCCCACACCGCCTGGACCGGCCCGGGAAGCAGCCGCCCGGCCGCCCCGCCGAGGGCCGTGCCGGTGATGTAGGTGGCGTTGGCCCGCAGGTGGGTGCCGGGCGGCGCCTCCTCGCGCAGGTAGGCCAGGGCCACGGCGGGCAGCCCGGCGAGCGCGACGCCCTGCAGCCCCCGCAGCACCAGCAAGGAGTGCCAGTTCGGCGCGAACGCGGTGGCGATGCCCAGGACCGCGGCGGCGGTCAGGGACAGCCGCATGATCACCACACGGCCCACCAGGTCCGAGATCGGCCCGACGAACAGCAGCGCCACCGCCATCGTGATCGTCGCCAGCGACAGCACCGCCGTCGCCGCCGACGCCGAGACCCCGAAGCGCTCGGCGACGCCGGGCAGCAGCGGCTGGACATAGTAGAGCGCCAGGAAGTTGGCCAGCCCGCCGAACATCAGCCCGTACCTGATCCGGAGGGAGACGCGATCCCCTGACGCGAGAGGCGAGATCACCCGTCGATCGTCCCCGGTCAGAGCTGATGCGCAAAATGCAGAATTTGACGGAGCTGATGCGCCAGGAGCATCATCACGGGATGGAGCTGCAGACGCTGCGCTGGTTCCTGACGCTGTGCGACACGGAGAACATGCGCGACACCGCCGCGATGGAGGGCATCAACCAGTCCACGCTGTCGCGGGCGCTCGCCCGGCTGGAGGCCGACCTGGGCGTCGAGCTGTTCCACCGGCACGGGCGCCGGCTCGCGGTCAACCGGTTCGGGCTGCTGTTCCGCGAGCACGCCGCCCGCGCCGTGGACGAGCTGCGGGGCGCGCGCCGCCGCATCGACGCGCTGGCCAACCCGGACACCGGCCTGATCCGGCTGGGCTTCCTGCACTCGGTGGGCCGCTGGCTGGTGCCGGAGATCCTGCGCGACCTGCGGGCCGTCACGCCCGGCATCCGCTTCGAGCTGCACCAGGGCTTCGCCAGGGAGCTGTTCACCTGGCTGGCCCAGGGCGACATCGACGCGGCCCTGGTCACCCCGCCGCCGGAAGGCAACGCCGCGCGCTGGCATCCGCTACGCGAGCAGCGGCTCTGCCTCGCCCTGCCCGTCGAGCACCCGCTCGCCGCCGCTCCGGGGCTGACGCTCGCCGACGTACGCGACGAGCCGTTCGTCGCCTTCGCCCCGACCACGGATCTGCGCCGGGTCATCGACCGGCTGTGCGAGGAGGCGGGGTTCGAGCCGGTCATCGCCTTCGAGAGCGAGGAGATCGCCACCGTACGCGGCCTCATCGGCGCCGGGCTCGGCGTGGGCGTCCTGCCGCTCCCCGCCTCGCTGGAACACGACGACCCCGCCTACCTCCCGCTCGTCCCGGCCCAGCACCGCCCGATCGGCCTGGCCTGGGACCCGCTGCCCACCCCCACGGCGGCCGCGGCCCTGTTCGTCGAGCACCTCGTCACAGGAGCTCGGCTGTCTGAACCGCTGAGCCTCAGACCTCCGGCGGCGGCGGATGGCGGAAAGCGGCCTGGACGCCCGCCTGGAAGCGGGTGTGGGCGCCCAGCCGGCTCATGAGGTTCGCGATGCGCCGCTCCGCCGTACGGTAGCCGACGCCGAGCTGCCGGGCGATGGCCTCGTCGGTCAGTCCGGCCACCAGCAGCGCGATCAACCGCTCGTCGTCGTGCGCGGAGGGACGCGTTCGCGCGGGCGGTGCGGCGCCGGGCGCCGGAGGCCGCAGGCGCAGCGGCAGCGCCCGCTGCCACAGCCCTTCGAAGAGCCTGCTCAGCGCCTCCAGCAGCCCGGACGGGTGGACCACCAGAGCGGCGTCGGCGTCGGGGTCGTCCGGATGGTGGCGCAGCAGCAGCAGGGCGAACCGGTCGTCCATGAGGTAGAGCTTCATGGGCAGACTGGGCAGCACCCGCGCCTGCTGGCCCGCCCCGACCATCGTCTCGATCTGCCGCAGCGCCCCGAGCCGGTCGACGAACTCCCGCTCGTAGATCATGCGGCTCGTGACGCCCCGGTCGAGCAGCTCGCGCTGCGCCGTCACGCTGCCCGGCGGGTCGAAGTACGGTGGCTTGGAGAAGCAGCGCATCTGGTGCCAGGCGGCCCGCTGGATCTGGGCGTGCCGCTGCTGGACCGCCCGCTGCCCGGTCACCACCTCGACGACCGCCGGCGGCGTCTCCCCGGCCGCCCGGCGGCGCTGGAAGGCATGGTCGAGCTCGCCCGCGCGTTCGCGGGCCCGCAGCAGGTGCCGTTCGGCGGTGACCAGGAGCACGTCCAGGGCGGCCTCCGGGGCGACGGCGGCGTAGCGGGCCGGCCCGTCGGACCGGGTGACCAGCCCCTTGGCCTCCAGCGAGGCGAGCAGGGCGGGCAGCTGATCGGCGCGCAGGCCGATCGCCGCGCCCAGCGACGCGATCCGGGCGGCGGTGGCCGGCGAGCCGTCGATGAGCAGCTCGTACACCGCCTCCTCGTCCGGGGTGAGACCGGCCGCGCCGAGCGCCCCCGCGTGGTTCCCGTCATTCCGGGTCATCGTGTACGCCCTTCTCGTCGGCCAGCCAGCCGCGCAGGACGGCCTGGTAGCCGGCCTGGAAGCGGGTCTGGGCGTCCAGTTGGATCATCATGGCGTGCACGTGACGCCGTACCGTGCGGTCGCTCCAGCCGAGGTGGGCCGCGATGGCCTTGTCCGTCTGGCCGGCCACCAGCCGGGCCAGCAGGTCGCGCTGCGCGTCGGTCGGGCTCCTGGTCTCCGGCAGGCGGGCGCGCCCGTGGCTGACGTGCAGCGGCACGGCGCGTTCCCAGTACATCTCGAACAGCGCCGCCAGCGCGTCGAGCAGCGTCGAGTCGTGCACGACCAGCGCCGACTCGACCATCTGCAGGTCGTGACGGAGCGGCACGAGGGCCATGGGATAGTCGCTGAGCACCAGCTTCATCGGCACGTCGCCGACGCGCACCTGCTCGCCCGCGGCGATGTAGTCCACGATGGTCTTCAGCGTGCCGCGCATCTCGATGGCCCGCCTGTCGTACACCACCCGATAGTCGACGCCGCGGCTCAGCAGGTCGAACTCCTGCGTGTTGCCGCCCACGACGCCCGCGTACGGCGGCGCGTCGAACATCCGGATCTCGCGCCGGGTGCCGCGCTGGAGCTGCTCGAACCGGCGCAGCACCGCCTCCCGCCCGATCACCACCTCCACCAGCCCGGCCGACTCCTGGTCGGGCGTGGTGAGGTGATAGCGCGTGGACAGCTGGGCCACCCGCAGCCTGGCCTCGGCCAGCGCGCGGGTCCGCTCGCGGATCAGCGCGTCCAGTCCCATCTCCGGCGGTACGACGATGAAGCGGGGCGGATCCTCGGGCAGGCGGGCGATCAGCCCCAGTTCCTCCAGGCCGACGGCCAGTCGCGGGGTGCCGCCGAGCCGTTCCAGCTCTTCGAGGGTGACGGGGGAGTGCTCGACCAGAGCCTCGTAGAGGGCCTGCTCCGCCGCTGACAGGCCGAGGATGCGCAGCATCCCACCATGATCACCTACAACCCGGCTCTCTCGCTGTCCTTTTCCCGTCATTGGCGGGAAAAGGACGACAAGTCATCTTTTCAGGATATTTCTTGACATGTCATGGTTCGGGAGAGTCGATCATGCCTGCATATCCCGCGAGGAGAACCATGACTCGTCAACGATGGCGAAGCCCGTCCATCGGGCTTTTAGCGATGGGGCTGGTGCTGTCGACCGGCATGGCCGTACAGCCATCGCCTTCGGCCACCTCCGCACCCGCCCTTTCCGGCCAGACCGCCGCCGCCGTCGAGTCGTCCGGAACACCGGCCGCGGACGCGGCGAAGATCACCCTGATCACCGGCGACGTGGTCGCCTACGACAACGGCCCCGGCGGCAGCCCGCGTCACCAGGTCACCCCCGCCCCGCGTCCCGACGGCGCCCCGGTGACCTTCATCGCGGTGCGCGATCGGAACGCCTACTACGTCTATCCCTCCGACGTGATGGGCCTGGTGTCCTCGGGCCGCCTGGACAAGGCCCTGTTCGACGTCGCCTACCTGGCGGCGAACGGCTACACCGACAAGGAGAGCGCCAGCCTGCCGCTGATCGTCCAGTACGGCCAGGCCAAGCAGGCGGCGAAGACACTGTCGCAGCAGGCCGACGCGCTGCCCGCCACCGCCGAGCCGCGCGGCCTGCCCAGCGTGGGCGGCGCCGCGGTACGGGTGGACAAGAAGGCGGCCGGCCAGTTCTGGACCGCCGTCGACCGCCCGGCGACCGACAAGGGCGTCACGGCCTCGCTCGACCGAGGGCTGTCGGCCATCTGGCTCGACCGCAAGGTGAAGGCCGTACTCGACAAGAGCGTGCCGCAGATCGGCGCCCCCGAGGTGTGGGCCGCCGGCCTGAAGGGCGAGGGTGTCAAGGTCGCGGTGCTCGACACCGGTATCGACACCACCCACCCTGACTTCGCCGACCGCATCACGGCGACCGCGAACTTCACCGAAGAGGCGGACGTACAGGACGGCCACGGGCACGGCACCCACGTCGCCTCCACGATCGCGGGCACCGGGGCCGCCTCCGACGGCAAGTACACCGGCGTCGCCCCGAAGGCGTCCCTGCTCGTCGGCAAGGTGCTCAACAAGGCCGGCAGCGGTGACTCCTCCTCCATCATCGCCGGCATGGAATGGGCGGTCGCCCAGCAGGCCCGGGTGATCAGCATCAGCGCCGGCGCCTGCTGCTACGCCGGACCCGACCCGCTGAGCGAGGCGGTCGACAACCTCAGCGCGCAGTCGACGTCGCTGTTCGTCATCGCGGCGGGCAACGACTACGACAACAGGAAGATCGCGACACCGGGCTCGGCCGCTTCCGCGCTCACCGTCGGCGCGGTAGACGGGTCGGAGAAGCTCGCCCCGTTCTCCAGCAAGGGCCCGGTGCTGCGCGACTACAGCCTCAAGCCCGACCTCGTCGCCCCGGGCGTGGACATCGTGGCGGCCAGGGCCGCGGGCACGTCGATGGGCTCGGTGGTGAACGACAAGTACACCGGCGCGTCGGGCACCTCGATGGCCACGCCGCACGTGTCCGGCGCCGCGGTGCTCCTGGCCCAGAAGCACCCGGACTGGACCGGCGCCCAGTTGAAGGCCGTGCTCGTCAGCACCGCCCACGACGACGGCTTCGGCGCGTACGAGCAGGGCTCCGGGCGCGTGGACGTGGCGCGAGCGGTACGGCAGACGGTCAGCGCGTCCGGCAACCTCGACTTCGGCGCCCTGGCCTACCCCCACACCGCCCCCGTCACCAAGACGATCACCTACACCAACGACGGCGACCAGCCGGTGACGCTGACCCTGAAGTCCGGCGTCACGGCCCACAAGGGCGGCGACGCGCCCGAGCACACGCTCACCCTGGACCACGACACGGTCACCGTCCCGGCGCACGGCACCGCGCCCGTCGCCGTCGCCTTCGACCCGTCGGGCCCGGCCACCTGGTACGAGGGGTTCGTGCACGCCGCCGACGCGAGCGGCGCCGTGACGCTGAGCACCGCGGTGGGCGCGTTCGTGGAGCCCCCGAAGGTCACCGTGCGGACCAAGATGGTGCTCCCCGACGGCGCGACCGACGTGCAGCCGATCCCGTGGGTGGTCCTGCGGACCGACGACCGCGACGACCTCGACTTCATCTACTACCCGAACAGCGGTACCGAGTCCGAGACGCAGGTCTACGCCGGCACCTTCGGCGTGAGCTCCGGCGTGAGCTGGCGCGGAAGCGACGGCCAGTGGAACATCGGCCTGCCGTCGCAGCCGGAGTTCGCGGCCACCAAGGACACCACGATCACCCTCGACATGCGCAAGGCCCGGCAGGTCACCCAGAGCACCCCGAAACCCACCGAGATCTACAACTCCCAGTACTTCTCCGAGCGCCAGGCGGCCAACGGCATCGGGTCCATCGGGTTCCAGTCCAGCCCCGCCTATGGGCTGCACAACTACTGGTTGCTGCCCACCCGCCCGGTCACCCAGGGCACCTTCGACGTCGCGGGACAGATCCTGCGCGGCGCCCCCGTGATCAGCATGAAGACCGACCGGCTCACCCTGCATCCCCGATACCAGAACCTGGCGGCGACGGTTCCCAAGCTCAACGGCCGTAGCACGCTCACCCTGGTGTCCGGGGGGCGCGGCCAGGCCGCCGACCTCGCCGGCGCCGGCGTACGCGGCAAGCTCGTCCTGCTCGACCTGTCCGACCTGTGCCCGGCCAACACCTGCACGGGCAACGCGCTCGACCGGGTCAAGGCCGCGGCCGACGCCGGCGCCGCCGGGGTGCTCGGCTACGGGGCGGTCAACCGGGCCTTCCTCGAACTGACGAAGTCCTGGCCGATCTACCCGATCCCGACCATGAGCCTGCCCGCCGACGAGGGCCGCGCCCTGGCCGCCCAGCTCGCCAAGCGGCCGGTGAGCGTCCAGGCCGAGGGCGTCACCGCCACCCCGTACATCTACTCACTGCTTCTGCGCGAGCGCGGCCGCGTCCCGGCCAAGCTCGACTACGAGCTCGGCAAGCGGAACCTCTACGAGATCGAGAACCGCCTGCACGCCGACCGGCCCGCCAACGCCTCCATGACCTGGAGCACGACCGTGGTGACCCACCCCGGCTGGCTGAACGGTGCCCGGTTCGGCTACTCCTGGCCCGCGCAGAGCACCGTGACCGAGTACGTCGGGCCGGTCTCGCCGGACGTGTCGTGGACCCGCGAGACCCAGCTCGCCTACCCCGAAGGAGGCACCGAGTACCGCCGGACCGCCGGAATGTGGGCGACCGCCGTGGACGTCTACCCGTCGGCCGGTGAGAAGACCGAGGAGTGGGGCGCCCAGCCGCGCGTGCCCGGCACCCCGGTGTTCTCCGACGTGACCCGCGCCACCGGGACCACGACGTGCTTCCCCTGCCGCACCGGCGACATGTTCGTGACCGCCCTGCCGATCCTGGGCCCGGGGCCGAACCACCAGGAGGCGTTCACCTGGAACGCGCGCTTCGACGAGGAGCGCGGCGGCAAGGACGAGCAGCACCTCTACCGTGACGGCCAGGAGATCCCCATGGTCGAATCGGGGACCAGCGGCCCCGTCCTCATCCAGATGCCGAGGTTCAATCTGCCGGAGGGAGAGTCCCGCTATCGCCTCACCGACAGGTTCCACACGCCGCAGCCGCTGCAGCAGTACGCGACCGACGTGGCGACGGAGTGGACGTTCCGCTCGAAGCGCCCGACCGGTGGGATGCAGACGCTCAACGACGGCCTGTGCGTCGGCTGGTTCTTCGCCACCGCCCTCGCCCCGTGCGAGCCGGTCCGCAGGCTCAACCTCCGCTACGACCTGGACCTGGACCTCGACAACAAGACCGCGGCGGCCAAACCGCACAAGGTCACGGTCACCGGCTACCAGGGCTCCTACGACGTGCCCGACGCGCGCCTCGGCAGCCTGAAGCTCTCGGTCACCTACGACGACGGCGCCCACTGGAAGGCCGTCACCACCTCCAAGAAGAACGCCACCTCCTACACCGCGACCATCGCCCACCCCGCCCTGTCGGCCACCAACGGCACCGTGGGCATCCGCGCCCAGGGTGTGGACGCCGAGGGCAACACCATCGACCAGACGATCACCCGGGCCTACGGCCTGAAGTAGCCCCCCAAGCAGATCGGCACGCCGTCCTCGTGACGGCGTGCCGATCGTCGTTTCCGGGTTACTGGGCCTGCTGGTCGTACAGGCCGTCCATCATCCGGAGGAGCGGCGCGGGGTACGAGCCCTCACCCTCGTCGCTCAGCTGTCCGCCGTACGACGCCTGCCACTCGCCGGTCGAGGTCGTCCGCATGGCGGTGTGGCTCAGCGTTCCGCCGTCCGCGTTCGTGTCATAAAGCGCCCAATGATGGGCAGTGCGCTTGTTGGTCGCCGAGTCCACGCTGACCGTGTCGTCGTGGCTCGAGGCGAGGAAGGTGTAGTCCGTACCCATTTGGGAGAGTGGTTGTTTCCCCAGCCAGCTGATGAAGCCGCTGCCCGGGCGCATGTCGCTGCACTGCTCGTGAGTGATGGCGCACGCGGTCACCAGCGCGCTGCCGATGCCCGTGTGCGGCGTCGCGAGTGTGACCATGTCCTCGATGTACAGGTAAGGAGGCCAGGCGATGGGCCACACGGTCGCCCCGATGTTGTTCTTGTCGACCGTCAGTCCGCTCAGGTCGGGCGGCGTCTTGCCCACGCCGTACCTGTTGACGCCCTCGATGGCCGCCTTCGCGACCAGGCCGCCCATGGAGTGCGTCACGACGTCGATGGCCACGTCATGGCTGGAGTACAGGTAGTAGACGGTCCACGCGAACTGGCGGCCGATCTCCTGGATGCGCGTGTCGGTGGTCCCCTGGAGCCGGAGGTCGCAGTTGGTGGCCTTGTTGTAGTAGCCGAAGGTGACGACCTCGCCCCAGCCGTTGGCGTTCAGGAGGTTCTTGGCGTCTTTCCAGGAGCTGGCGCAGTTGGTGTCGGCCTCGCGGTCGAACCCGTGGACCATGAGGGTGGTCCGGTGCCCGTCGCTCCGCGCGGGCGCGGCGGCGGAGGCGGCCGGTGCGGTGGCGATCAGTGCGGCTGCGACCATGGCCGCGACTAACGGCAGGGCTAAACCGGATCTGAGTGATCTGTGCATCCACGCTCTCCGTTTCCGTGAGGTCGGAAGCACGGTAAAGCGCGGACGATCATCTGCGAATCGGTCGGCGGGCGGCCCATCCCCGGTCATGCCGGCTCACGACTAAGTAGCCGTGATCACCTGCTTAGGTCGAGGCCGGTGAGCTGGGCGCGGGAGGCCACGCCGAGCTTGGGAAACGCTTTGTACAGATGATGTCCCACCGTACGCGGGCTGAGGAACAGGCGCGCGCCGATCTGCCGATTGGACAACCCCGCCGCCGCCAGCCGTACCACCTGGCGCTCCTGCGGGGTCAGCCGGTCGAGCAGGCCGCCGCTCCTGGACACGGCGGCCTCGCCGGCCGCCTCCAGCTCGCCGTGGGCGCGCCGGGCCCACGGCGCCGCGCCGAGCGCCTCGAACGCCTCGAAGGCCGCCCGCAGCCGCAGCCGCGCGTCCGAACGGCGATGCGCCCGCCGGAGCCACTCGCCGTACAGCAGCTCATTGCGTGCCTGCTGGAACGGCTGGTCAGCGGGTACGGCCACGGCCCGCGCGAAGTGCCTGCCCGCCTCGTCGCCCTGGGCCAGCAGCCCCCTGAGCCGGGCGGCGACGGCGCTCGCCCACGGGCGGTCCACGACCGCCGCCCACCTGTCGAACCCGGCCGCCGCCCGCACCGCCAGCTCCTCCCGCCCGGCGCGGACCGCCGCCTCGACCAGGTCGGGCGCCGCGTAGAGCGCGACCACGGGATGCCGGTGACCCGCCGTCTGAAGGTGGCCGAGCGCGACCCCGGCCCGGCCCCGCCCCAACTCGGACAGCCCGAGCGCCCAGGCGGCGAGCGCCCGGGTGGCCTCGACGTCGCCGTCCGCCTTCGCGGCCAGCTCCAGGCAGTGTCCCTCCTCGCCCCCGACCGCGGCCAGCCAGGCGAGCAGGCCGTGCAGGTGGCCGGCCCGATGGGCCTGATGGATGTCGGAGGCGACGCTCAACGCCTCCGAAGCGGCGGCCGACGCCTCACGATGCCTGCCGCGCAGCAGCTCGGCCTGCGCGAGCAGCGCCAGCGCCTGGGGCAGCACACCGATCAGACCATGCTCACGACACCGCGCGACCAGCGACCCGGCCAGCCGGTGGGCCGTCACCTCGTCACCCGAGATGACGCTCAGGGAGGTGGCGAGCGGCAGCAGCTCGCCGAACTCGCCCGCCAGCGCGACGACCGCCCGGATGGGAGAGACGTCCGCCACCGGCCGTCCCTCCACGAGCCGCGCCACGACCGCCATCCCCGCGGCGAGCTCGGCCGCCGTACGGATAGGGGAGACGTCCTCTGTAGGCTGGCCTTCCCCTACCGCCATTCCCGTGGGGAGCGGTTCTTTGGGTAGCGGGAGCGCGCCGAGCCGGAGGTCGGCGTCGTGGGCGAGCTTCGGGTCGGCCGCGAAGGAGGCGTAGTGGATCGCCTCGGCCAGCATGCGGGCCGCCAGGGCGGGGTCGGCCGTCAGTACGTGCTCCGCGCCCTCGGTCAGGAGCCGGCCCGCCGCGCTCGGCGAGCCTTGCTCCACCTCCACGCAAGCCCGTACCCGGGCGAGACCGGCGTGCTCGGCCGGGGTCGTGACGAGCGGCGCCGCCCGCCCGGCCAGCCCGATGGCCCGCTTCAGCTGCCCCGCCTGAACCGCCAGCTCCGCCGCCGCGATCAGCCGGCGCGCCGTGCGGGCGGTGTCGGCGGTGAGGTCGGCGGCCCGCTCGTACGCCACGGACGCGGCGGCCGTGCCCTGCCGGTCGCGGGCCCGTACGGCCGCGCGTTCCAGATCCCCGGCGACCTCCTCGTCCGGACCGGTGGCGGCGGCGGCCCGATGCCAGGCCCGCCGATCGGCCCGCGCCTGACCACCCAGAGACTCGACCGCCTGACCGCCCGGGGGCGCAGCCGTCCGCTCGTGCAGGGGCGCGGCGGTCCGGTTGTGCAGGGGCGCGGCCGTCTGGGCTTTCAGGGACCTGGCGACTGGGCCGGTCAGTGACCTGGCCATCGGGTCGCCCAGGCACCCGGCCGTCTGGTCGCTCAGCGACTCCGCCAGTGCCAGGTGGGCGGCGACCCGGCGGAAGTACGGCGCGCCGCGATAGGCCGCGCTCCTGATCAGCGGATGCCGGAACGACAGCCCGGCCGCCGAGAGCTGGATCAGCTCCTCGCGTTCGGCGAGCGCCAGGTCCGCGACCGTCGCGCCGAGACGGGCGGCGGCCCGCAGCACCAGATCCAGATCCCCGGTGTCATCGGCCGCCGCGACGAGCAGCGCCGCCCTGGCAGGCTCGGGAAACCGGTCGATATGGGCCTCGAACGTGTTCCGCACCCGCTGCGACAGCGGCCCCGACTCACCCGCGAACGGCAGCGGGCTCAACCGGCCCGCGCGCTGCTCAGGGGTCAGCATGGCGGCGAACTCGGTCAGCGCCAGCGGATTGCCCGCCGCCTCGTCGAGGATCCGACGCCGCACCTGCGGCGCCAGATCAGCGGCCCGCTCGGCCAGAAACGCCTCGGCCGCCGCCTCTTCCAACCGCCCCAGCCGCAGCTCAGCCACCCCGGCTGAGGCCAGCGCCTCCAGCCGCGGCGTGGTCATCGCTCCGGGTGGTGGCGCGGGCATCGCCCCAGGCCGTGGGGTGGTTGCGCCGTCCCTGGACGCGAACAGCATGACCACCCCCTCGGCGTTCAGCCGCCTGGCCGCGAACAGCAGCGCGCCGGCAGAGGCGTCGTCGAGCCACTGCGCGTCGTCGACCAGGCACAGGATCGGCCCGTCTCCGGCCAGGTCCGACAGCAGCGTGAGCGCGGCCAGCCCGACCAGGAACCGGTCGGCCACCTCGGCCGGCGTCGCCCCGATCGCGCCGCGCAACGCCGCCGCCTGGCCGGGCGGCAACCGCTCGACGTGCCCGAGCACCGGTCGCAGGAGCAGATGCAGCGCGGCGAACGGCAGCTCGGTCTCCGACTCCACGCCCAGCGTGCGCAGCACCGGCCAACCGGTGGCCTGCCCGGCGGCGTAGTCGAGGAGCGCCGACTTGCCGATGCCGGTCTCGCCCTTGACGATGACCGCGCCACTGCGTCCGGTCCGGGCGGCTTCGAGCAGCGCGTCGACCTCGGCCTGCTCGGCCCCGCGTCCGTACAACATCCGGCCTCCCGACGCTCATGTCAAGGAGTCAGTATGGAACCTCGACAAGGCTCCGGTAAGGCGAAGGCTTCTCGCAAAATCTTCGGCAGCTCCACCTGCGGTTTCGCATGGCCGTCTCGTCAACGGGCCGGCCGGTGTCCGCTCGCTTGTGTCGCTGTCGTCCCGGAGGCTCCGTTGAGCTCCCAGAGGTGGACAGGGCAGGCGCCGTGGCGACGCCGTCGGTTCAGGAATGGGTGAGGGTGACGCTGGCCGGGCGGTGATCGGTTGCCCGCTGGTCCCGTGCGGATCCGTCGTCGGCGATCTGAGCGGCCCAGGCGTGATGTTCGACGAGGCCGGATCCTGGCACCTTGGTCAGTGGTGAGAGGCCGTTCGTCAGGGCGGGCGAGAGGAGGACGTGGTCCAGCAGCACGCGCCGATGCGCCTCATCGGTGACGAAATCGTCGAACTCGGCGCTGTAGCGCTGGTCCTCAGCGAGATCGGCCTGGGCATGGCCGAAGAGTCGCTCGGGCCGGTACGGCGAGCCGACGAGGATGTCGGTGACGTTGTGCGCGAGGTACAACTCCTCGAAGTAGTCCTGACCGGGACCGTCGTTCAGGTCTCCGAGCACGATGATCGCCGAGGCCGGATCGGCGTCCACGCGCTGCTCCGTGGCCCTGCGGATGCGCATCGCCTCGTTGGCGATCCGCCGCCGGTTCCGCAACGCGGCCCGGATGAACTCCGGGCGCCGCGCGGGGTCGTGCCACATCTCGCTGCCCTGGTTGATGAAGTTCGACTTCAGATGTACGACCACCACCTGCAACCTGATACCGGCGACATCGATGGTGCAGCACAGCGGGTTCCTGGTGAACGCGTACTCGTCGAGAACCGCGTCACCGTCGACGTCGGCCAGCCACGGCTCGATGAACGGCGCCACCTCGTCCGAAGGAGTGAGGGCGCCCGCGACACGGTCGGGTTTGAACAACAGGGCCAGCTTCTGGCTCCCACCGGAATCGCCCTGCACGAAGTCATACGTGGCGGTGCCGTCGGCGGTCAGATACTCCTCGATGAACAATGCCAGCTCTGCCGCGCGGCTCGGTGCCTCCACCAAAGCGACGATGTCCGCGTCGATGGCGGAGATCAGTCCGGCCAGGCGGCCGGCGGCCTCCGCTGTTACTCCTTGCTCTCCATCACGGGGGAACGTCGGCTTGAAGGCCGCCGTCTGAGCGTCGAGGGTGAACCAGTCGTTCATCCACTCGCCGTTGACCGTCGTGACCTTGAGTGTCGTCATGGCTGCGTCTCTCCTCTCATCGAACACATGGAGGCCCTTCGCGGCGCCGCCGGGTTTCATACCGGCGTCGGCGAGGGGAGCGAGGCTCCGATCGCCTGGGCGACCTCCGGGTGAGCGAGGTACTCCTCGATGTCGTGGGCATGGCCTGCGGGGTTGGCGACGGGGGTTTCGACCAGTTCCCCCTGCCAGTGGTCGCGCAGCGGGCAGCCGATGGAGACCGGATCGCTGGGGCACCAGGTGTTGAACCAGCGGGCCACCCGGTCTGGACGCTGGGGACCGCCGGTGAGCAGGCGCTGATAGACGCTGTCCAGCCCGAGCGGGCTGCCGGCGGTGACGAGTAGTTCGACTTCGACCCTCGGGTCGAGCCGGGTGAGCAGGTCCATGGCGACCACCGTGCCCAGGCTGTGGCTGACCAGGACCAGCCGGCCGGTTCGCGGCATCGTCTGGAGCACGCAGTTCAGAACGGTATCCCGGATCCGCTGGTCGTCGAGATAGGCGGCCACATCTGCGAAGATCGCGGCTATGAGCAGCCGATCCAGGTTGGTGGCGTCGGCCAGCCAGCTCAACCCCTGGTGTACGGCATCGCTCAGCCCTTCTTCCCTGGCCGGCTGTTTGGCGGGCCGGCCTGACCGGGCCGCCGCCTCGATGATCATCTGCTCGTACAGCCGCCGAGTGGTGCCGGATCCCGGTGCGGCCGCCTCGACGGGATCGCCGGCGACCTCCCATGGCGAGTGGGGGATGCCTTCGCGGGTCTGCATGGCCTGGACGAGCTGGAGCCCGTAGAAGGGGAACCAGACGTCGGCCGGTGCGATCGTGGGCAGACACGCGCGGGTGAGTCCGCCGTTCAACGCGGCGGTCCAGTACCGGCGCAGTTGCTCGGGGTCGTGTCCCTGCTGGCCGCGGCCGTGCAGGAAGACCAGGTGCCTGGACCCGCCGAACGCGGTCGGGCCGGCGGCCAGACCGATGCAGGCCGCGGCGGTTCGGACGTGCGTGGCATCCACTCGTACGTCTGTCTCGACGTACAGCCCGTCAACCGAAGGGGCGGGAGGCGGGACCAAGCCGGTGACGACCGGCCGAGGGGCGGTGCCGTCCTGGAGCCCCGACTCTGACCCCATCTCGGCCAGGAACGCCAGGCGGGCGTCGTCGAGCGGCAGCGTGGCCAGATGCTTGAGTATGACACTGATGCGCACGCCCTCGTTGGAGATCCAGTCAATGGCGTCGTCGCCGTCTCCCTCTTGCCAGATCTGCCCGTCGCGCCGCAGGACCCGTCCCTGGTCGTCGGTCCTGGGCACGCCACTGTGGTGGAGTGCCGTCACCTCCCATTGGTCGTTGAACACCGGGGAGCCGGAACTGCCGGGCTCGGTGTCGGTCTGGTACTGGATGAAGTCGTCCAACCGTGCCTCCAGCCGGTTTTCGCGGATGGAGATTTCCTTGAGCCGCCCGCTGGGATGGCCGATGATGTTCACCGGCTCTCCGATGACCAGCTTGCCCGTCTGAACACTGAGCCTGTTCCAGCCGAACGTCTCCCCTGAGGGCCGGCCATCGGCATCGGGGCTCACCAGGACCAGGGCGAAGTCGAGATCGTAGTCGGCGATGAAGAGGGTGTCCGGGGCGAGGGCGAACCGCTTGGACACCTCAGGGGCGTTGTCGATGGTGACCTGGGCGTCGAATTCCACGAAGGCCGACCGTGCCGCCGTGACATCGGGGAACACGTGGTGATTGGTCAGCAGCAGCCTCGGTGAGACCAGGAAGCCGGTGCCGAGCGGGATCTCGCGGCCGTTCTCGCTGACCGAGATCCGGGCGACGGTCCGTGCGGCCCGTACGCCACGGGGCAGAAAGCTCCAGGCCTGCAGGTCTTTGGCCACTCCGAGGATGCGCTCGTACATCCTTGGCCGGTCCAGGCTGTCGGCGCGGATGGCCTCCATCGCCGCCCCGACCGGGATCCCGTTGCGCTGGATGAGGCGGGCGGCGCGGGCCGCGAGCATCTCTGGCGAGTCGGGGAACGCCTCCCCCCGCTCCTGCCTCTGCCAGGCGTCATAACGGTCGGACCCGCTCCAGCGGTATCGCTCGGCGGCCGCCTTCGTCCGTGCCAGCTTATTTTCCTGGACTTTTGTTGATATATCCATAGCGACCCGCCACTCCAAGTTTCAACGATTCCACCAAAGCGGGCATATCACAATAAATATGCGCGTTGTGACGAGCTGGCGTCCAGGGAGCGATGGGCGAATTGACCGCCTGCTTAGGTCGCTTGAACCTGACATAGAGGCGGAAAGCCACATGTTGCCGTGGCTCGGCCTGAGAGGAGGCGTCACCACAAGTACGCCTTTGCTCCTGCGTGACCCGACGCGAAAGAGTCCGACGATGCTCCTCTTAAGCCCCTGTATGCGTAAATATGTTATTAAATGACTTATGTTAATTTTTATGGTATTTGTCGAGGTGAGGCGGTCATCAAGATGATGGCGAAGGGGGAGTCTCATGGGAAAAGTCGTGGATTATGTTCCGGTCGAGTCGCTGGACAAGTCGACGCAGCATCTGACCCAGGCCGAACTCGACCGACTGGAGGAACTGCCGTCCGCGATGTCCGGCGATGGCGAGCAGTAGGCCGTTTGGGATCCGGAATCTCGGCGGTCGCGGCGCGGAGACGGTGGGTCGGGCGTTCTGCGAGGTGGAGCGGGCGGTGCCGTTGGGCGAGGCCGGAAGGCGGGTGGAGGTGGCGCTGGCCGCGCTGGGCCTGCGGGCGGAGCTCGTGGACGCGGGAGGGGGCCGCGATCCGACCGCGTGGTGGTGCGGGCTGCTCGGTGGTGCGGGGGAGCTTTCCCCGGTCGCGTGCGGGATGGGGAAGGGGCGTCCAGAAGAGGCCCGCGTGGGCGCGCTGTTCGAGGCCGTCGAGCATTTCCTCACTGGCCCGGCGGGGTTCGACCCCGTCGGCGTGGAGCCCGCCGCGCCGGCCGAGATCGCCGCTGGACCGCTGCGCGGGGACGTCTGCGCACTGCTGCTGGCCCGGATGCCCGGCCGGCGCATGGCCTGCCTGCGCTATCGAGCCCTCGGCGGGGGAGGGGAGGCGCTGGTACCGCTGTTCCTCTTCGCCCCCTGGTACGTGGAGACCGGCGCCGCGCGACTGCGCCGGCTGGCCGGGGACGACTGCGACTACGCCGACCTGATGCGCTACAGCTGCAACAGCGGCTCGGCCGTCGGCGTCACCGCCGCCGAGGGACTGCTGCACGCCCTCAACGAGGCGATCGAGCGGGACGCCCTGTCCCTGCTCCTGGTGCGGGCCTTCCTGGGCGGGAGTGGTCTCCGGCTCCGGCTGATCGATCCGGAGACGCTGCTGAACGGGCTCGCGCGGGCGTACGCGACGGCGGGAGAGCTGATCGGATCACCGGTGCATCTGCTGGACATCACCAGTGACGTCGGAGTGCCGACCATGCTGGCGTACACGGCCCCCACCTCCCTCCATCCGCACCGGCGCGGTGCCGGGACCTCGCTGAGCCCGGCCTACGCCGCCTGGCGCGCCCTCACCGAGCTGATCCAGACCACCCTCGGCGAGAGGCTGTCGAGCGCCCCCACGCAGCGCGATCTGGCCGGGCTGGCGGGGCACCCGGCGCTGCACGCGTGCGGGCGGTTCGATCTCACCGGTCTCCTGCGCGAGGCGCGTGTGGTCCCCTTCCCGCAGGCCGCCGAAGTGACCGCGACTCCCGGCGGCCAGTTGCGGAAGGTGACCGCGATGCTGGCCGCGCGGAGCTACCCGGCCTACCACCGTACGGTGTGCGTTCTCCCTGGCGGGGTCACCGCTGTGCACGTGATCGTGCCGGCCCTGGAGCGGTTCATGCTGGTCACCAACGGCAACCTCGTCATCCCCGGCCGCAGGGGGCAGGCCGCCGCGACCGGCCGGGCGGACGTCTTTCTCGCGCCTGGGGAAGTTTCCGAATCGATGCCGATCGATTGACGGTGTCATCAACGAGGCGGCCGGTTTTTCCGTTTTATCGACCCTGTGTATGAAGTTTTCGGGCCTATCTTCATACGAAATATGCGCACAATGGATTTATGTCTGCACAATACTCGCGACGGAATCGCAAAGCCAAGGCGTCGGTGGTGCTGGGTGTTTTGTTGCTCGTCCTGGCCACCGTGATCCTGACCGTGGTCGGTCGATTGCCGAAGGAGTGGGGGATACCAACCGGAATCGCGCAGATCGTGGCGGCGGTGACGGCTGTCATAGGGCTGGGTAACGGCCTGGTGCAGTTCCTGTCTTGGTGGCGCAAGCGCGGTATGCCCGCGCCCGCGCCGACGTCCGCCGATATCGGCACCGCGAAGGACATCCTTGCCGGCCTGGTGGCTCAGCAGTGGCGCGACGAGACGGTTCTGCGCTCTCTGGGAGATCCCGAGCCGATGCCGCTGGCATGGCGCTCGACCGAACGCCGAGAGCTGGCCGACCATCCCGAGATCATCGCCAAGGGCGCCGTGGCCTTCCCCGGCCTGGACGTGCACATGGCGGACATGGCGCGCAACTTCCGTGCGTTGCGCTGCCGCCGGTTGATCATTCTGGGCGGTGCCGGCACCGGGAAGACGACCCTGGCCGTGCAGCTGGTGCTCGAACTACTGCGCACGCGGCAGCCAGAGGAGCCCGTCCCGGTGCTGCTGTCGGCTGTGCGCTGGAACGACCGCGTACATCCGCGGCTGCAGGATTGGCTGGCCGCGAGCCTGGCGGCGGACTATCCCGCGCTCCGCGCGGAGGGCCTCGGCACGGACATCCCGGAGACGCTTGTGGCCCGCGGTGAGGTGCTGCCCGTCATCGACGGGCTGGACGAGTTGCCGGAGGCCGCCCGCGCGGACATGCTGACCGCGCTGAACCGCTCGATGTACGAGACCGACCAGCTCATCCTCACCTGCCGTACGGAGCAGTTCGCCGAGTCCGTCGAGGAGATCGGCGACGCCCTCACGGCGGCGGCGGTCATCGAGCCGCAGCCCATGTCCCCCGCCGCGGCGGCCGGCTACCTGGAGGCGTGCCTGCCCCCCGTACCCCACTCCGTCTGGCCCCAGGTCCTGGAGGAATTGCGCAAGGGCACCGTCCCCGCCCTGTCCGAGGTCACCTCGACGTCTCTGGGGCTCTGGTTGGTCCGTGCCACCTACATCGCACCCCGGGTGAATCCGACGCCGCTGCTGGAGCTCGGGCGCGGCAGCCCGGCCGAATTGCACGACCATCTGTGCGATCAGCTCATTCCCGCCCTGGTGAGCACGCGCACGCCTGCCGACGGCCCGCCGCAGCCTTTCCGGCCGCAACACGCGTGGGCCCCCGAGCAGGTCGACCGCTGGCTCACGTACCTGTCCCGCCAGCTCGCGCGCAACGAAGAGGACATGTGCGACGTGGCGTGGTGGCATCTGGCCCGCCACACGTCCAGCCGCACGGTCCGGATCGGGGCCGCCATCGCGATCGGGGCCGTGGTCTGGCTGGCCTTCGGGCTGCTGACAGGGGAGCCCTTCTTGGGCGCGATGATCGGGCTGTTCTCCGCTCTCGTGACCGAGATCTTGATCGGTTCCTGGTTCACCGAGTCGCCGGGCCACGCCGACTTCCACCGCCGCGGCAGGCTCGCCGAGCTCCTCCCCGCCCTCCAGGACGGGCTGATCGTCGGAGCTCTGGGGGCCATCATCGGCTGGCTCATGCCCTACGCGAGTGGGACGCCGAAATTCGCCCTGAGATCCTCGGTGCAGATCGGACTGCTGTCCTTCGTCGGGTTCGTCGCCCTGCTCGGCTTGATCCGCTGGGTCGAGAGCCCCTCCGCCGACCTGACGGCGAGATCCCCGCGCTCGACCTGGCAGGCCGACAGGAACCTGACCGCCGTCCGGATCCTCGGCGGGCTCGTGGTCGGGCTCGCGACCGTGGGTGTCCTGCTGTACTCACGGCTCCCCCCGACCATGGCGACCGTGGTCGGCCTGGTGCTGGGACTGCTGTTCGGGCTCATCCTGGGCCGCCACCACGCCTGGCTGGCCTACAAGCTGACGATCCCCCGCCTGGCCACCAAGGGGCGGCTGCCTCTGCGGGCGATGGACTTCCTGGACGACGCCCACCGCCTGGGCCTGCTGCGTACGGAAGGGCCGTACTACCAGTTCCGGCACATCGAGCTGCAGCAGCATCTCGCGCGCAGGCAGCATGCGGCGCACGGGGAGGAGTCGCGGCGGCCGTCACCGCTGGCGTGACCTGCCGTGCTGACGTGGTCACCTTGCCGGTTGTCGTCCACGTGGTCCACAACCCGATGGCGCCAGAGCCGAACATCGGCGACGAGCAGATCCACAGCAGACCGACGGCGTAGTCATCCTCCACTCCGCCTTCGGAACCACGGGTACGGCGGCGCCTCCTTTCGATGGCGGGCGGGCCGGTGACCATGCCGAGCGCCGAGCGGACGTCGTTCAGGATCTCCCTGGTCAACCGCTCGGTGTCGTGAAGCAGGCGCTGCCCGCCTGGTTCGGTGTGTCGGCCACCTTGTCGTCGGTCGTACACCCGCCGTCATCGTCGCCCCAGATGTGGTACAGATCCAGCCAGTGGCCAACCTCGTGCGTCGCGGTACGGATCAAGCTGATGACCGGTCACGACGAGCACCCGACGGAGGCCGACGAGTGAGCTGTACACCGCTGGACATCATCGGTTCCTGGCTCCACTCCCACGAGGAGGACACCGAGACCACAGCGGTGTACCGGCCCAATGATTACTCGTTCCCTCCCTCGCGGCGAGGGCGGCGAGGGCTGGAGTTCCGGGCAGACGGGACATTCGTCGAGCTTCGTCCCGGCCCGGACGATCGTCCACGGCCGATGACCGGTCGCTGGCGATCTGAGGGGGATGGCCGCATCCGGATCACCTTTCCCCATGGGCACGGTACGCCGTTCGAGCTCACCGCCGTCTCCTGTACGGACAGCGTGCTCACCATCGCCGAACGCCCTGTCACGGGGGAAGCTCCATGAAGCCGGGCACGGCATGCGCCGAACAGGAGTGACCGGCTCCATGCCGAGAACGCGGCTGTAGAAGCCGACCGTTCGCCTGGAACGTGAGGTGCTCGGTCACCTGGTTGTTGCCCGGAACCATGCGGCGGCGTGACCCGAAGGGTGGTGCCGTCGGCTACTCCTGGCCGGTCGACAGGCGGTATCGCGTGGGTGTGACGCCGTACGAGCGGGTGAACCAGCGGGTGAGATGGGCCTGGTCGGTGAATCCGGTCTCGCCGGCGACGCGGGCCGCGGGATGCCCCTGGCCGAGAAGGCGGCGGGCGGCGCGCAGTCGCAGTTGGCGCTGGTACTCGCTCGGCGTCAGCCCGTAGGCGGCGCGGAAGGCCCGGTAGACCGCGTACCGGCTGGCATCGGTCCAGGCGGCGAGGTCGTCGGCGCGGATCGGCTCGGCGTAGCGGTCGTGGATGAGCTCGCGCGCCTTCGCCGCCAGCCGCGCGATGGCGGGCGTGTGGAGCGCGGCGGGCCGTGGGGGCGGTGTACGGGCCGCCACGTGGACGAACGCGGTGATCGCGGAGGAGAGGAGTTCGTCGCGCTCAAGCGGGGTGGCGCCCCGCAGCAGGGCGGAGTGCAGCTCGCGGAGCCGCGCCGCCAGGACCGGCGCGTCCAAGACCGGGGCTGCGAACAGCGGCAGCCCGGCCGGACGCCCGGTCACGTCCGCGAGCACGTCGGCGATCAGTTCCTGACCGATATGCACGATCCGGTACATGAAGCCCAGCTCGTGGGCCGCGTGCCCGTCGTGGACCTCGTCGGGGTTGAAGACCATCACCATCCCGGCCGAGCTCGTGTGCCCGGCGCCGCGGCAGGTGAAGGTCTGCGCGCCGTGCTCGGTGACGCCGAAGGAGTAGGTCTCGTGGCTGTGCCGGTGGTAGCGGTGGCGCAGGAAATGCGCGGACATGGCCTCCAGCGGCTTCTCGGGCGAACGCCAATAACGGGTCCATTCGCGGTCCGCGCCGCCGCCTTCGCCGCTCAACCCGTCGTCACCTCCTTCCGGCCCGGCTCCTCACTGAGTGCACAAGCGTACAAGACCGGCATACCGGCTTCGGCCCAGGCTGGTCACTGCCGCCGAGGGCGGTGGCATGTGTAGTGGAGGTGACCTCATGGTGAGCACAGCGACGAGCGACCCCGTACGGACCAGGCCGTACCTGCTGCTGGGCACGACGATGCTGCTGTGGGGGAGCGGCTTCGGCAGCTCCAAGGTGATCGTCGATTACCTGCCGCACCCCGTGGTGGCGGCGCTGCGGTTCGGCGGCGGGGCCGTGGCGCTGTTGATCGCCCTGCGACTTTTCCGGCGGAGCGACGCCCGGCGGGCGTCCTGGCGGGACCGGGCGCGGGCGGCCGGCGCGGGCGTGCTCGGTGTCTTCGTGTACAACGTGCTGTTCTTCTGGGGGTTGTCGCTCGCCCCGGCGATCGACGGGAGCACCATCGTGCCGGTCATGAGCCCTGTGCTGACGACGTCCTTCCTGTTGCTGGCGGGGAAGGAGAAGGCGTCCCCAGCGCGCGTGGCGGGTCTGGCCGTCGGCGCGGCCGGTGCGCTGATCTTCTTCGCGGGTTCGGGCGGGGTGGCGGGCGGTGGACAGGGCCGGCTCGCCGGGGACCTGCTCTTCCTGCTCAGCGCCTGCTGCTGGGCGGCGTTCACGTTGGCGGGGCGCCGCGTGCTCGCCGGGATCGAACCGCTGGAGGCGACGACGTACGCGACGCTGAGCGGGGCGGCGTTGCTGGCGGTGTACAGCGTGCCGTCGGCCGTCGAGGTCGCCTGGCAGAACGTGCCCGTCCACGTCTGGCTGAACGTCGTTTTTGTCGCGCTCGGCCCGACCGCGGTGGCCAATCTGCTCTATTACCGGGGCATCCACGCCGTCGGCCCCGCCTCCGCGTCGATCATGATGTTCCTCGTGCCCGTGGTCGGGACCACCTGCTCGGCGGCGTTCCTGGGGGAGTCGTTCGGCACGGTGCAGGCAGTGGGGGCGGCGGTGCTCCTCGTCGGCGCCGTCCTCGCCGTCACTCAGGGTCGGCTCCCGTGGGCCGGTCGACGGGACGGGCAAGGGAGCGCGTGCGGGCGTGCATCCCCGATCACGTCCGCACGCGCTCGGGCCGTCAGGCGACGACGAGGGACTCGGCCCTGAACTCGCGACCGGCGACGATCTCGGACACGAAGCCGTCGGGACCCACGGGCCGGTCACCGATCAGGGTGACCCGGTGCAGGGTGCGCTGGACGTCCAGGTGGTCGAGGTCGGACGGAGCGAGGTGGGCGGTGGCCCGGTTGTCCCAGAAGGCCAGGCTGCCCGGCTGCCAGCGGAACCGGACGGTGTACTCGGGACGGGTGATCTGCTCGTACAGCAGTTCCAGCACCCGGCGGCTCTCCACGGCGGAGAGGCCGACGATGTTATCGGTGAAGCCGGGGTTGACGAACAGCGCCCGTTCGCCGGTCTCGGGATGCACCCGCACCACGGGATGCACGGAGACCAGCAGGTTGTCGTTGATCCGCTTGACGAGCTTGCCGTCGTTCTCGGCCGGCCGGTATCCGGCGAGGAAGCGGTGCTCGGCGCGCAGGCCGTCCACGAACGCCCGCAGCGGCGTGGACAGGCCCTCGTACGCGGCGACCAGGTTGGTCCATTGGGTGTCGCCGCCGAACTCCGGCACGGTTTCGGCCCGCAGGATCGAGGCGGCCGGCGGGTTGACGGCGGCGGTGACGTCGGTGTGCCAGCCGGAGTTGTAGGAGTAGCGCCGCTTGCGGTTCAGCTCGCGGTAGTCGGGGCCGTACCGCTCCTCGTAGCGGCGCGGGTCGATGGTGAGGATCTGCGGGTGATCCTCCGGCGGCGTGTCCTCGTGCGGGTGGGCGTGGGTCAGCTCGCCGAACTGGCGGGCGAAGGCGATCTGGTCGCCATGGTCGAGGGTCTGGCCACGGAAGAAGACCACCTTGTGGGCGAGCAGGGCCTGGCGGATCTCCTCGACGGTGGAGGGGTCCAGAGGGTGGGCGAGGTCGATGCCGGTGATCTCGGCACCGATGTGCCCGGCCACGCGATTGACGGTCAGAATGCTGGTCGTGGGCATGCTGAAGCGCTCCTGAGATTGTGGAGTGTGAAAAGGGGAGACGGGAAGCGGGACCCGGAGGTCACCGCATGGCACAGAGTGCGCTCGCCTGCCGTCTGAGATCGACGTGGAGGCGGGCCACCAGAAGCTCGCTGCTCTTCACAGTCCAAATCCTGCGCTACATTCCCCACAAAATCAATAGGGAATTGGGGTATTCTTTGGCGTGGGCCTCAGTCAAAGCCGGCCGCTCTCGATGGCCTCCTTCAGCGCCGCCTGGGTCTGCTGGTGGGAGGAGACGCCGTTCGTCACGGTGAAGTCGATGAGCAGGACGTTCGCCTCGAACGTGAGGTGCTCGGTCACCCGGGTGTGGCCGCCGCCCAGATCGGTGAAGACGATCGCCTGGTGGGTGACGGCGTTCGGCATGGTTGGTTGGTTGGTCCAGGTGTCGGTCTCTTGACATGCTCCTTCCCGTGAACGGGGAGGATTCTCATGGCCGCTGCGCGGCCACCCCTTGCGGGGTGGGCGTGGTCCCGCTATGAGTGGCTTGACGCTTCACAGGCCCCAGTACTGCAGGGCCTCCACGTCCGTTTACCGCCTGTCCGGCGGCTGAGTTGTACCGGTACGCCTGGGTGCGGGCGGCATTGGTGTCGGCGTTGCCGATCCACCCGCAAGCTGGGTTTTTGCACACGAACCTGGCCTGGGATTGCCGTGATCCCTGGGTGATCGTGTGGCACTGGTGGCATTCCCGGCTGGTGTTCGCTGCCGGGATGTGGGCGACTTGTCCGCCCTTGTCGAGGGCTTTGTAGGCGAGGAACTCGGCGGTGCGCGACCATGCCTCTCCGGCGATGGCCCGGTTCAGGCCGCGTTTTTGGGCGACGTTCGTCCCCGGTTCCTGCATGGTGCCCGAGGCGGAGGCCATCATGTTCTTGACCTTGAGGTCTTCGAGCACGATCACGCTGTAGTGGTCGGTGAGTTTCGCGGTGGTCTGGTGCTGCCAGTCGATCACCCGGCGCTTGGCTCTCGCGCGCAGGCTGGCGATCTGATCGTAGGTTCTCTTCAACCGGTTCGAGGTCGGCCGGCCCGGCTTGGCGGCCCGTTTCTGGCGGGCGGCCTTGCGTTCCAGCCGGAGCAGACGCTCGGCCTCCTTGTGCGAGAGCCACTGCTCGCGGTGACGGATCTTCTCCCCTGAAGCCAGGGCCAAGGCGACGGTGATGCCCCGGTCGATCGCGGTTACCGGACCCTCATGCGGGGCGGGGGGTATCTCCATCGTTTGGGTGCGGAAGATGATGTGCCACCCGTCGGTCTCCTTGACCAGCCGGGCACCGGTGATCTTCCCGTCGGGGGAGGATCTGGTGACGCCGGGCAGGTCCTTGGTCCACCGGAACCGGACTCGGCCCAGCTTGGGGATGTTGATCTCGCCCCACCGCCGGTTGATGCGGGTGATGTGCAGATCCCGTCCCTGCGGAACGTCCACGGCCATCCGGGACCGAAAACGACCTTTGAACTTCGGCCGCTCAGCGGGATGGTCGGGGTTGAAGAAGTTCGCCCACGCCTGCCGATAGGTCTTGAGCACAGCTTGGCAAGCTTGCGCGGGCAGGTCCTTCAACCAGTCGATGTCCCTGCGCGCCTGCCGGATCGCCTCATCGCACTCCTTCGGCGTGGCGAGGCGGCCCTGTCGGAAGGTGGAGTACTCGTGCAGCAGGTTCCACAACGCCCGCGCGTGGTGCGCCTGGCCATCCAGGATGGCCGACTGGCGACCGTCCAGGTCCAGGCGCGCCACATGCCTGCGAACTCGCCGAGTTCAACGGCGAGGACGACCACGTGCACCTCCTCGTCCACTATCCGCCCAAGGTCGCCCTGAGCGCCCTCGTCAACAGCCTCAAAGGGGTGTCGGCCCGCTACCTGCGCCAGGAATACGCCGCCCACGTCCACGCATACCTGTGGGACGGACACTTCTGGTCCCGCTCCTACTACGCGGGCTCGACCGGCCCCGCGAACCTGACCACCGTCCGCAACTACATCCAGTCCCAGGACCGACCCCACAAATGACACAAGACCAGGCACGTGGTTGCACTCGGCCCAAACAATGCAGGCCAGGGCACGCTCGCCCAAGGGGCCTTCCCGCGCGGGCCTTCACCTCCCACCCAAAAGTGGGAGCACTGGCCCGCATCGCAGTAGAAGTGGTCCGCCGCGTGGACGCGCTGCTGGGCGTGCGTGTTGAAAGTGACAGGCACCCCGTCGGCGACCGGGACGTCCTCGACGGCCGTGAAGTTGATGTAGCGCAGGCCGTTCTAGACGTAGTCGGCGTGGGTGGCGACGCGCTTCAGGAACGGGTGTGGGCCGATGTGGTGGTTGATGTCGGAGTACGCCGCGAAGACGTGGTCGATGGGGGCGTCGATGTCGATCGACAGGTCGCGGGTGGCCGCGGTCCGGCCGTCCGCGGGGAGGGGGCCACCGGCTAGCGATCGCCCGGAGCGAGGGGGCCCGAGAACCCGCTCAGCAGGGCGATCACCGAGAGGGTGACCAGCGACAGGACGCTGGAGACCAGGATGGTGTCGCGGGGCAGCTCGGTGGGCCGCCCGTATTCGGCGGCGTAGACGTAGGTGTTCTGCGCGGTGGGCAGTCCGGCGAACAGGACGGCCGCGAACAGCGCGTGGCCCTCGAGGTGCAGCAGGAAGCGCCCGGCCAGGAAGGCGATCAGCGGCTGGACCAGCAGCTTGAGCGTCACCACCGGAGCGACTCGGCGCCAGGCGACGGCCGAGCCGTTCAGCGACATGCCCAGCGCGAACAGCGCCAAGGGCACCGCCGCGCCGCCGAGCAGGTCCAGCGGTCTCATCACGGGTTCGGGCAGGTGCCAGCCGAGGGCGGACATGCCCAGGCCGAGTACCGAGGCCACCACGATCGGCATCCGCAGCGGGGCCAGCAGGGATGAGCGTTCGACGCCCAGGCCCAGGAAGATCAGTGGAGACATCACCAGCACCTGGAAGATCAGGACCGAGACCACGAAGGTCGCGTCGTGCAGGACGTACAGGCCGATGGGGATGCCGAGGTTGCCCGCGTTGACGTAGGCCGACGACATCGCGCCGATCACCCGGTCGGGCAGCTTGCCGCGGAGTGTCACCAGCGCGAGCACGCCGACGAGGACGGTGCTGATCGCGAAGGCGAGCAGCGGTCGCGGCTGGATCTGGCTCAGCGGCGTCCGGCTGAGCGTGGTGAACAGCACGGCGGGCATGGCGATGGTGAACGTGAATCCCGTGAGCGCCTGCTGGAACTGCCCGCTCGCCACCCGGAACCGCCCGGTCAGCCAGCCGAGGGCGCCGATGATCCAGATGGGGGTGAACGCCGTCACAACCGTAAGCATTCGACACACCGTATCCATCGCCCGGAACGTGCGCCGAGGGCGGGTCGCCCCTGGAGAGTGCTGGTCGGCGCGCTGACGGTCCGCGGGGTTGGCTGAAACGCGCATCGCGGGCCGGCCATGATCGGCCGGCCCGCGCGATGTACGGGTCAGGGGGATGTGGCCCTACCAGCCGCCACCGTGGAGCTGGCCGCGTACCGCGCCGCCGGGGAACTCGCCGGTGTGCAGGTTGACGTACCAGTTCTTCGGGTTGTGCTTGATCCCGCCGGCGACCTTGGCGGAGGTGCTCGCCGAGCCCGCGATGCCGTTGATCCCGGCGGGCAGGCCGTTGGCGGCACTGAAGAAGTCCACGACCACGGGGCCGTTCTTGCCCTTCTTGCCGCGGTGGATGTGCCCGTTCGTCGGCGCGGCGATCTTCTTCCACGCGGTGGCGAAGTGCACCTGGGTGCCCTTCACCCAGACGAGCCACGCGGCCCGCCCGTCCTTGTCGCCGACCTTCGTACCGGGCGCCGGAACCTCCTGGCGGCCGTCGGCCGATGCGGTGAGCGTGGAGTGCGAGCCGTTCGCCAGCACCGACTCGAGCGCCACCGGGCGGATCCGGTAAAGCTGCGCGCGCACCGCGCCGCCGCCGAACTCGCTGGTGTGCAGGTTGGCGTACCACTTCTTGGGGTTGCTCGTGATCCGGTTGAGCAGGCCGGAGTCGCTGACCTTGACGGTCCCCTTCACGGCGCTGAGGCTGCCGGGCAGCGCCTCGCCGAAGAATGGGATCTTGACGTCGCCGTTCTTGCCCGCTTTGCCCTGGTGAATGTGGAACGCGGTCGGGGTGGCGACGTTCTGCCAGCGGATGGCGTAATCGACCTGGTTGCCGTGGATATGGAATACGGCGATCGCGCTGCCGTTCTTGTCGCCGACTTTCTGACCCGCCGCGGGCACCTCGTTCTTACCCAGCAGCGAGGCGGCCAGGTAGACATCGGAGCTCGTGCTCGCCTGCGCGGCGGTGGGCGCCAGGGCGCCGGCGACCAGGGCGGTACCGAGGACCAAGCCGGGGACGGTGAGGGTGCGCTTCGTCATGGTGACCCTTTCAGATGCCTCGAGGGTGAGGCTCTTAGCTGTTGACGCACGGTTGTACGGGGTGCGGCAGTGGCTGGGTTCAACGAAGGAATGTGGAGAAATACGCATAAGAAAGACCGGTGAAAGGTCTTGATTTACTTCGTAAAGGCATGTGCCGATTATGGCGATCTTGTCAAGCAAAGATCCGATCTCAGATTGGACCGGCTAGAAGTCGCTTCGTCAATGGTCGTGCGGGGATCGAGGTCCTTGCTCGCGTTTGGCGTACTGCCGCCGCCAGAGCTGCGACCCCTTCGGTGATCTGGTTGTCGTTCAGGCTGGTGTAGCCCAGGATGAGGCCTTGCCGGCCCGGTGTGGTCAGCCGATAGGGGGCGATGCCGGCGACGCGGACGCCATGGGCGGCGGCCGCCGTCACCACGTCGTCCTCCTGGAGGTCGTCCGGGAGCCAGACGACGACGTGCAGGCCCGCCGCGATCCCGGTGGGTTCGAAGTCGGGCAGCTGCTGGGTCAGCCGGGCGAGGAGGAGGTCGCGGCGGTGCCGGTAGAGGGGACGCATGCGGCGCAGATGCCGGTCGAACTCGCCCCGCAGGAGGAAGTCGGCGAAGGCGAGCTGCTCGATGGCCGGCGAGCCGCGGTCGGCCAGGAGCTTGGCCTCGGCGACGGCGTCGGCCAGGTGCGGGGGTAACACGAGCCAGCCGAGGCGGAGCCCTGGGGCGAGGGTCTTGCTGGCCGAGCCGGCGTACATGACCACGTCCGGGGCGAGGCCCTGCATGGCGCCGATGGGGGCCCGGTCGTAGCGGTACTCGGCGTCGTAGTCGTCCTCCAGGATGAGGGCGCCACGGGCGCGGGCCCACTGGACCGCCCGCATGCGGGTACGGGCGGGCAGGACGCCGCCGAGCGGCCACTGGTGCGACGGGGTGAGGACGACCAGGTCGGCGTCGCCGCGTTCCAAGGCGTCCAGGTCGATGCCGTGCTCGGCGACCGGCAGGCCGAAAAGGTCGAGCTTGTGCGTGCGCGCGTGGTGCCGGATGTCGTCGTGGGCGGAGGGGTCCTCCACGGCGACCCGGCGCGCCCCGCGCCGGGCCAGCACGCCGGTGACCAGCATGGCTGCCTGCGCGAAACCGCTGGTGATGAGCACGTGTGCGGGGTCGGCGCAGGTGCCGCGGGAGCGGTTGAGGTAGTCGGCCAGGGCGGTGCGCAGTTCGGGCAGGCCATATCCGTCGGTGTAGTTGAGCCGGTCGTGTGGGGCGTCGGTGAGGACCCGCCGCAGCGAGCGGAGCCAGGCGGCACGGGGGAAGCTCGCCGGGTCCGCGCGGCCGTACCCGAAGTCGATGAGTGGGCCGGACGCCGGCGGCGGGTCGGGGGCGGGGGCGGTTTGCCCGGGTACGGCGGCCACGCGGGTGTAGGAGCCGGGCGTACTGGTGAGGTAGCCCTCGGCGGCGAGCTGGTCATAGGCCCCGACCACGACACCCCGCGAGACCCCGAGCTCGGCGGCCAGGCGGCGGGAGGACGGCAGAGAGGCCCCGTGGCGCAGACGGCCCGCGCGGATGGCGTCGCGCAGAGCCGCCTCGATCTGGTGGTGCAGCGGGGTGGTGCCGGTCCGGTCGAGGTCCACCAGCAGGTCGTGTACCAGGCTCGAGTTCACCGTACTCACCGTCGCAGGGTAGCGGCCGACAGGGCGCGCTCACCCAGTACGGTCATCCGGCGGCGAAGGCGCCGACCGAGACCGCGCACAGGAGCAGTCCCACGGCGTGCACCAGGTATGTGCGCTCGCGCAGGACGGCGGCGGCCAGCGCGACGGTGAAAGCCGGGTAGAGCGAGGTGATGACGGCCGAGACGGCGAGCGTCCCCTCGCTGGTGGCCAGGAAGTACAGGAGCGTGGCGCCGACCCCCAGGACCCCCGTCCAGAGCGCGGCCCACGACGGTTTCCGGGTGACCGGGTTGTGGGCTCCGTCCCGCCTGCCGGCCAGCGCGAACGCCACCAGAGCCACGGCCAGGACGACGGCGGCGCTGAGCTGGCTCGCCGCCACCGGCCACAGGCCCGCTTCGTCGCCGGCCCGGTCGAGGCAGATGAACAGGGCGGCGAAGCCCAGCCCGGCGAGCAGCCCCGGGCCGACGCCGCCGGAGCCGCGTCCGCCCGACTGCATGGAGACCAGCCAGATCCCCGGGATGGCCAGGCCGAGGCCGAGAAGGGAGAGCGCCGTGAACTCGCGGCCGGACATCAGGTCGACGGGAATGGGCAGGCCCGCCGCGCCGACGGCCGACAGCGGCCCGGCCACGTTCATCTGTCCCCGTGACAGGCCGCGGTAGAGCGCCAGCGTGCCGATCGCGCCGCCGAGCCCGGCGGCCATCCCCCACGCGATCGCGCTCGGGGTGGGGTGAGCGCCGACGACGAGAGCGGCGGCCAGGCCGCCGACTGCGGCAGCGCATTGTCCGATGAGCCCGACCAGCCCATAGTGGGCTCGGCGTGACAGGAGCCCGCCGAGGAAGTCAGAAGCGCCGTACAGGGCGGCGGCGGCCAGCGCGAACAGGATTGCCAGCTGCATGGCCGGTCACCGGCTCACGCGGTAGACGTTGGGGCATGTCTCCCCGCTCACTGGCTCCAGCCTGCGGGCGAAGGCATTGCCGTCCAGGGATGGGTTGGGGTTCACGCTGGTCTGTCCCATGATCCGTCACTCTTTCGCAGCAATTTCATCGACTCTATGTACGCGAGTCCCATGCTGCCGACAGATTGGATGTCTGGACAGGGCCGATTTGCACCCGGAATTGAGGTCCGATTGTCGGCGTGCCATCACGACCTTCCATGATCGCCGCCGCGTCCGGCGGTCGCCGTCAGGACGTGTTCTGTCCACCGGAGCGGAGCAAGGTGTCGCACAGGGCTGACAGGTCGCGGCCGGCGCTCAGCACCGTGCCGTCGGGACGGATGGCGGCGGCCGTCGCGTCTCCTCCGAGCAGCCAGCGGTCCAGCTCGCTGCCCGGCCGGGCCAGGAGAAGAACGGCTCCGCGCCGGTCGATCGCGGCGTGTTGTCCGGCGGCCGGGTGGATGGCCGTGACGATGGCGAACCGGCCGGCGGCCACCTCGTCGAGACGGCGCCCGTGCTCGAGGACCGGATTGGGACACAGCGTGCCCGCCAGGGTGCGGCGCAGGCGTGGCCGCAGCACCAGATCGGTTCGTCGCCGGGCCGGGGTCTCGCTCCTCAGCATGCGCTGCTGGAGGCCGGGCACCCGATGGAGTCGCGGCACGACCGCGGCGCGGATGAGGTTGCCCAGCTCGCCGCCCTCGGTCATCGTCGTCCCGACGAGCTTGGCCCGCCGGATCAGCGTACGGACGTGCGGTTCGCGTTCGGCCTGGTAGGTGTCCAGGACCCGCTCGGACAGGCTTCCGTCGAGGACGCCCGCCAGTTTCCAGGCGAGGTTGCTCGCGTCGCGCAGCCCGGCACCCATGCCCTGGCCGATGAAGGGCGGGGTGAGGTGGGCGGCATCGCCCAGCAGGAAGATCCGGCGCTCTCGCCATCGGTCGGCCAGCTGGGCGCGGAAGGTGTACTCGGCCACGCGCAGGAGTTCCAGCCGCTCGGGCGCGATGTCCTTGGTCCAGGGCGCGATCAGGGGGTGCAGGCGGTCCATCGCCTGGTAGTCGGCCGCGGTCTCACCGGGCCGTAGCCGGAACTCCCAGCGGTAGCGGGTTGCCCCGATGCGCATGTAGGTGGCGGGGCGGTGCGGGTCGCAGACCTGGTGCACGCCTTCCCATGCGGCGAGGTCGGCCTCGGTGTCCACGTCGACGACGAGCCAGCGTTGCGCGAAGCGCAGGTCCCGCATGCTCGCGCCGATCGCCGTGCGGGTCAGGCTGTTGGCTCCGTCGCAGCCCAGCACATAGCCGGCCAGAACGCGGTGGCGCTCACCGGTGGATCGGTCGATGAAGTCGAGGTGGCCGTCGCCGGGCGCGGTGAGAGTCAGGCGGTCGCGGCCCCGCGGGCCGCGGCCAGGTCGAGAGCGATGTCGGTGATCATGTCTTCCTGGCCGCCTACCATCTTGCGCCGTCCGACCTCCACCAGAACGGCCCGCGTGTCGAGGCCGTAGCGGGCCGCGGCGGCCTCGGCATGGCGCAGGAAGCTGGAGTACACCCCGGCGTAGCCGAGCGTGAGGGTCTCCCGGTCCACCCGCACCTCCCGATCCTGCAGGGGACGGACCACGTCGTCGGCCGCGTCCATCAGCTCGAACAGGTCGCACCCGTGCTTCCAGCCCATGAGGTCGGCGACCGCGACGAACGCCTCCAGCGGGCAGTTGCCGGCACCGGCGCCCTGCCCGGCGAGCGACGCGTCGACGCGCCTGGCGCCGTTCTCGACGGCGACCACGGTGTTGGCGACGCCCAGGGCGAGGTTGTGGTGGGCGTGGATGCCCACTTCGGTGCGGTCGTCGAGCACGTCACGGTAGGCGCGGAACCGCTCACGTACGCCGTCCATCGTCAGCCGGCCGCCGGAGTCGGTCACGTACACGCAGGCGGCGCCGTACGACTCCATCAGCTTCGCCTGCTGGGCGAGCTCGGCCGGTTCGGCCATGTGGGACATCATGAGGAAACCGGCGACGTCCATGCCCAGGTCGCGGGCGGCCGCGATGTGCTGCGCGGAGATGTCGGCCTCGGTGCAGTGGGTGGCGACGCGTACCGAGCGGATGCCGAGCGCGTGAGCCTGCCTCAGATCGTGCAGGGTGCCGATGCCCGGCAGCAGCAGCGTGGTCGGCACGGCATCGCGGACGACGTCGCAGACGGCCTCGATCCACTCCCAGTCGGTGTGCGCGCCGACGCCGTAGGTGATGCTGGAGCCGGACAGGCCGTCGCCGTGGGCGATCTCGATCGCGGCGACCCCGGCGGCGTCCAGGGCGGCGGCGATGGTACGGGCCTGCTCCACGGTGTAGTGGTGGCGGACGGCGTGCATGCCGTCCCTGAGGGTCACGTCCTGGACGTAAAGGTCAGCGGTCATCGGGAGATCACCTCCGTGAAGCGGTGCGCGGCGATGCGTTCCGCGGTACGCAGCGCCGCCGAGGTCATGATGTCGAGGTTGCCGGCGTAGGCGGGCAGGTAGTGGGCGGCGCCCTCGACCTCGAGGAACACCGACACCTTCGCCGCCTCGCCGGATCGGCTGCCGGCCGGCAGCAGCGCGCGCAGCGGGTCGTCGGCGGCGACGCGGTCGAACTGCACCTTCTGCTTGAGGCGGTAGCCAGGTACGTAGGTCTGCACGCGGGCGACCATCTCCTCTATCGAGGTGGTCACCGCGACGTCGTCGCACTCGCCGACCAGGCAGTGCACGGTGTCCCGCATGATCAGCGGGGGCTCGGCGGGATTGAGGACGATGATCGCCTTGCCCCGGGCCGCACCGCCGACCTGCTCGATGGCCGAGGAGGTCGTCTCGGTGAACTCGTCGATGTTGGCGCGGGTTCCGGGGCCGGCCGAGCGTGACGAGATCGAGGCCACGATCTCCCCGTAGTGCACCGGGGTCACGGCGGCGACGGCGGCGACGACGGGAATGGTGGCCTGGCCGCCGCAGGTGACCATGTTGACGTTGTCGGCGTCCAGGTGCGCGTCCAGGTTGACCGGGGGGACGACGTACGGGCCGATGGCGGCCGGCGTCAGGTCGATCACCGTACGACCGGCGGCGCGCAATACCTGGTCGTTGCGGCGATGGGCGCCCGCCGAGGTGGCGTCGAAGACGATGCGGACGTCGGCGAACTCGTCCAGTGCCAGCAGACCGTCCACACCTTCGTGGGTGGTGGCGACCTTCATGCGGCGCGCGCGAGCCAGGCCGTCGGAGTCCGGATCGATGCCGACCATCGCCCCCATCTCCAGGGACCCGGACAGCCGCAGAATCTTGATCATCAGATCGGTGCCGATGTTGCCCGAGCCGATGACCGCGACCTTGGTCCGGTTGGTAGTGGCACTCATGCCTGCACTCCTTCCGGGGCCGCGAAGCCGACCCCGACCGTGCCGAGGCCCTCGATCCGTGCCACGAACTCGTCTCCCGGGGCGGCGACCGACATCGGCCCCAGAGCACCGGTGAGGACGATGTCACCGGCCCGCAGCGGGTCGCCCAGGCCGGCCAGGGTGGCGGCCAGCCACAGCGCGGCGTTGAGGGGGCCGCCGAGGCAGTCGGCGCCGGTCCCTTCCGAGACGGTCTGACCGTTCTTGGCCAGGGTCATCCGTACACCGCGCAGGTCGACCCGGTCCAGCGGCACGGGGGTGCCGCCCAGGACGAACAGGCCGCTGGAGGCGTTGTCGGCGACGGTGTCGACGATGGTGATGTCCCAGCCCGCGATGCGGCTGTCGACGATCTCCAGCGCGGGCAGCGCGAACGCCGTGGCCCGCAGTAGGTCGGCGACGGTGGGGTCACGGTGCGGCAGGTCCTCGCCCAGCACCAGGGCCACCTCCGCCTCGACCTTCGGCTGCAGGAGCCGACCGGCGGCGATCTGGTCGCTCTCCGCCACGGCCATGTCGGCGAACAGCACACCGAAGTCCGGCTGACCCACCCCGAGCTGGCGCTGCACAGCGCGCGACGTGAGGCCGATCTTGCGGCCGACCGGCCGGCGGCCCGCGGCCAGGCCGCGCTCGACGTTCAGCCGCTGCACGGCGTAGGCGGCGTCGATGTCCGCCTCTGGCAACAGGTCGCGTACCGGAGGGTGGGCCACGCCGGTGAGCGCGGCCTCCGCCAGGAGGGTCGCCACCTTGGTCACAGCATCGGGGCTCATGACGGCCACCTGCACGGGCGGTGTGGCGTGGGCATGCGGGTACCTCCAGAAAGTGCCGTCGGGTGACCCCCAGATATAGGCGACCGGTTGGTGGGCGGCAAAATATGTTCCGTGACACGGAACAGGGCTGCGGGAAACATGCTCGACAAGGCGGCATCGATCTTGGACTGCTACCGCCCCGACGGCGGGTCGTTCCGTTTGACGGAACTTTCCGCTCGTACGTCACTGCCCAAGACCACGGTGTTCCGCCTCTGCGCGGATCTGGTCCGCCTGGGCCTGCTGGAACGGGAGGCGGACACCTACCGGCTCGGCGGCAAACTGTTCGAACTGGGTTCGCTGGTGCCGCGCCGCCATGATCTGCGCGAGGCGGCGCTGCCGTTCCTGCAGGATCTGTTCGAGGCCACCCGCGAGACCGTGCACCTGGGAGTCCGCGAGGGACACGAGGTGGTGTACGTCGAGCGGATCCATGGTCACGACGTCCTGCCACTGCCCTCCCGCATCGGCGGCCGGCTTCCTCTTACCTGTACCGGGGTCGGAAAGGCCCTGCTGGCCTTCTCGGATGCCGAGTTGACCGAGCAGGTGCTCGCCGGGCCACTGGCCAGTCTCACCCCCTACTCGATCACCGATCCGGTACGCCTGCGCACCGCCATCGAACAGGCCCAGGTGTCGGGCCTGGCCTACGAGGAGCAGGAAGCGGCGCTGGGTGTCAGTTGCATCGCGGCGCCGGTTTTCGATGGACAGGTGGCGGTGGCGGCCCTGTCGGTGGCCGTGCCGCGGGTCCGGTTCCGTCCAGCTCAACTCGCTCCCGCCGTACGCACCGCGGCCCTGGGCTTGTCGCGCCTTCTGCGCTCGGGGCGATGAGGTCGGGGCCCAGGGTCGCGAGCGGCTTGCCGGCCTCGTTCACCCATGCACCGCCACGCATCTGGGTGCTGTACCGGGTGATGGCCCGGCATCTCACTCCACCTCGCGGGGATCTCGTGCTAGCTTTTCTATGTCTTCCTAGTAGGGAAAGTGGGAATTATGAGCGCCGATCTCGCCGCCACCCGCCGGGCGTACAAGCCGGAGGAGTGCGCCGAGCTCGCCCGCCGGGCCGCGGAGTCCGTCGACATCGGCGAACTGCCGCGGAGCGGGCCCGGGGGTTACGTGCTGCTGTGGTCGGACGAGCACTCCATCGCCTGGCTCAACACTTGGTGGGAGGCTCGCGACACCGGCTTCCACGACCACGACGGATCGGCGGTCGGCGTGTACGTCCTGGCGGGCAGGGTGTCCAACGAGGGGCTCCCGATCGAAGGCACGCGGCGGGTCGGGTTCTACGGAGCGGGCGAGTCGTTCTCCTTCCCCGGGACCGGCATTCACCGGATGGATCACGAGGCGGGCGCGATCACGATCCACGTCTACTCGCCGCCGCTGCGCGGCATCGGGCACTACGAGGTGGTGGACGGGTTCCTGCGGCGCACACCCGGCTCCCCCGACGAGGCCTCGCCGCCGAGCCCGGGCCTGCGCGAGGCGCTCGGCGTCGGCTGATCCTTCTCCCCGTCCGGGTGGCTCAGCGGTGGTAGGCGTGGACCACCGCGTGGCCCTTGCCCCGGCCGATGATCCATTTGTTGATCGGAGTGGTGACCAGGAAGGCGACCAGCAGGGACAGCGCCAGGGCGCCCCAGAACAGTCCGGAGGTCAAGGTGGCGTTCATGGCGCCGGGGATGACGAGCATCACGCCGTTGTCCACGATCTCCATCACGATGATCGACACGGTGTCGGCGGCCAGTGCCAGCTTGATCGCGGTGCTCCAGTTCACGCCTGCCCGGCGGAGCGGCAGCAGCGTCAGCAGGTAGCCAAAGAAGAAGGCGAGCACCACGGCCACGGCGATCGACGGGGCCGTGCTCCAGCCAAGTGCGGTGGCGATCACCAGGCCGAGGATCTCGCCGATGGCGCACCCCGTCAGGCAGTGCAGGGTCGCCGCCGCCGCCGTCGACCACGACGCCTTGCCGGGTTGGGCGGCGTGCTCATGTCCCTCGGAGTGTGGCATCTGCTCGCTCATGAAGTACTCCCAAGGGCGGTACGTGATTTAACTGACTTGCCTCGAAGGTATACCCCCCATGGGTATGTAGGCAAGCGAGGGGAAGCAGCGTCGGGCACCTTGCCGATAGCGCATGGCCAAGACTGAGGTTGGTTACCGAAAGGGGGTGAACGCCAGGCGTCAGCCGGGTGGATGGCCCCGGAGGGAGGCCCCGCGAGATGTCCGCGGACGCGGGTGCCCGCCGGTCAGGAAGGTCCGCGGGCCGCTGATCATGAAGCTGCTGACGTGTGCCGATTACTACTATTGCTCATCGTCAATAGGGCTCAGAGACTGAGCAGGGAGTGGCAGTGGTGGGCGAGGAACGCGCTCACGCCTGGGATGGCGGCCAAGATGGCCGGGCCCGCCAGCAGCAGCGCGACCGCGACCCGCCCGGCGAGACGTTCTCGCCGGGCGAGTGGCGCCTCCGGGTTCAACATCCGGCGGACGCGGGTCAGGGCCGTCTGGCCGCCCGCGCCCAAGGTGAAGGCCGGTACCCGTCCGGTCGCGAGCCTGACCAGGGCCGCGGCGATGTGCGCGCGCGGATGGCGGCGGGCCGCGACGTCGTCGGCCAGCAGTTCGACCAGCCGGGCGATCTCGGCTTGCGCGCATACGAACAGCGGGACGCCGGGAAAGGCCCGCAGCAGGGCCTCGGTGCCGGCCAGGACCAGATGATGCCGCCCGCGCAGGTGGGCCTGCTCGTGCGCGAGCACGGCGGCGACGTGCTCGGGAGCCAGAGACCGCAGCGCGCCGGTGGTGATGACGGCCTTGCCGTTCCTGCCGGGCAGGCAGTACGCCATGCATTCCTCGTAGTCGACCACGACCGCGCCCAGTTCGCCGTCGTGCCGTCCGAGCAGGGCGAGCGCCTCGGCGTGCCGCAGCCTTTCCCGGCGTGCGCCGAGCAGGACCGCCCCGCCGGTATAGAGCACCCGCACCATGACAAGCCCGGCGGCGGCGAGGCCCACGCGCGTGCTCGTGGTGCTCAGCGTCGCTCCGTCGCCGAGCAGGGCGGCGCAGGCCTCGAACAGTTCGGCGAGCTCATGCCCCACCACCGAGGCGGGCACGGCCACGGCGAACGCCGACAGCAGCGCCGAGATGACCACCGAAATGCTCGCCGCCTGCCACATCGCGATCGCCAGCCGTGGCGCACGGTCCGCCCATGTGGCCCGCCTCAGGAATCGCGGGAGAACCAGGGCCGCGAAAACGCAGTACAGCGCGAGGATCGCTGCCACGATCATGACCGGCGTCCCTTCGGCGGGTAGACCTGGAGTGCCGCATCCAGGGCGTTCGCCTCTTCAGGGGTGAGCCGTTCGATGAAGTGCACCAGCGTGGCCGCCCGGTTTCCGCTCCTGGACAGCGAATCGCGCATCACCTCGGCGGTGTAGGCCTCCTTGGAGGACACCGTCTCGTAGACGTAGGCCCGGCCGACCGGCTCGCGCTTGAGCAGGCCCTTGGTGTGGAGCTTGTCCATCACGGTCATCACCGTCGTATAGGCGATGGTGCGTTCCCGCTGGAGATGTTCCAGTACGTCCCTGACCGAGGCGGGCGCGTTGGTGGCCCACATACGATCCATGATCGTGGACTCGAGCTCTCCCAGGCGGCGCACCATCTGACCTTCTCCTCCGGCTGTCGTCCGCCTGATGCTACCGGCGATCGTAGAAACGCTTCGGGCTCACCCGATGGCCTCCTGCGTCCGTACGTGCTTCGTCGGCGAGCGGCGAGCTGACCCGTGGGCGGGCGTCGCGGTCGGGCGTGGTGATGCCGGCGCGCTTGGCGCCGAATCTACGACCCACCGTAGTAAGCTGGCAAGGCTCGGGCAGTTTCCAGTTCGTTCCAGGGGAGCCAGTGGGAGTTCTGCGGCAGGGCCTCGCGTTGCGGGTCGCGCGTGGCTTCTTGCTCGTCGTTCTCTCTTTGGGCGTGTGCTTGGCGATACTGACCTCTCTTCTGCTCATGGTGCTGATGGCCGCCTGGGTTCGATCGAGGCGGGGAATCAGCGGCATCCACGGGCCGCTCTCGCCTGTCCGGCAGGTCGCGAGGCCGCCGCCGGAGCCCACCTCCCGTCTCTCTCTGCTGCGCATATAGGCCGATGACGCGCGGATAGGCCCCGAGGCTGTCCGCAAAGGCCGACAGTTCTGACAACAGAGAGAACAAACAACCATGCCTATCAACCGCAAGATTTCGCTCGTCATTGCCGCGGGCGCGCTCGCCCTGCTCGCCGCGTGCGCGGGCAACGGCGAGTCCATGGCCGGAAGCGACGGGATGGGCGGCATTGTGCCCGCCGCGACCACGCCCAGCGCGCAACCGTCGGCCATCTTCAACGACGCGGATGCGGTGTTCGCGCAGATGATGATCCCGCATCATGAACAGGCGGTCGAGATGGCCGACCTGGCGCTGATGCGCGCGAGCGACCCGGAGATCGAGGAGCTCGCGGCGAAGATCAAGGCCGCTCAGGAGCCGGAGATCCAGACCATGAAGGGCTGGCTGACCGAGTGGGGCAAGCCCGTGTCCTCCGGCGGTATGGGGCATGACATGCCCGGCATCATGTCCGAGGAGGACATGAAGAAGCTCGAAGCGGCCAAGGGCAAGGCCTTCGACAAGCTGTTCGCCCAGCTGATGATCGCCCATCACAAGGGCGCGATCGAAATGGCCCGCACGGAGCGGGCCAACGGCTCCAACCCGAAGGCCAAGGAGCTCGCCAAGGCGATCGGAACCTCCCAGCAGGCCGAGGTGGCGCAGCTGCAGAAGGTCGTCGACCGGCTCTGATCCAGGGAGCCGCCCAGGCGTCACAAGCGCCTGGGCGGCTTCTCGGGATCAGGCTACGACGCCCCGGCCAGCAGGAAGGGGATCAATCGTCGATATGTCTGATCAGGACAGTCGTCATGTAGGGAGTGCCCGCAGTCGGTCAGGACGTGGGTCTCGGCCACGGACAGCCGGTCGGTGAACCGATGGAGGAGATCTACAGGCAGAAAGCGGTCCTGATCGCCCCACAGGAGGAGTACCGGCACCCTCACCAGGTGCAGGTCCCGCTCGGTGGCCGTCCATCGTACGGATCGCTCGACTCTCAGCATGGTCGCCCGGTTGTGCGGTGATCTCATCTCCGTGGCGGCCTCGCGCGCCAGGGCATAGGGAATGCGATCACGGTGGACAAAGGATTTACGCAGCAGGTGCCGTACCGACCCCAGGGGTATGAGCCGCACGGCGAGTTCGCCGATGAGCGGCAGCCGCATGAGCCGAAACTCCCACACGTCGCGGACGTCGAGCCCGCCGGGAGCCAGCAGCGCCAGGCGGCTGACCCTGGCCGGAAACAGCTCCGCGAAACGCAGGGCGAACCCGCCGCCCCACGAGTGGCCGACGATGGCGACCTCTGGCAGGTCCAGGCCGTTCAGGAACGCTCCGATGGAGCGAGCGATCGCGTCCACGTCATGCCGGAACGTCGGGTCGAGAACCTCCGTGCGTCCCTGGCCGGGAGGATCGAGGGCGTACACGGTGTGGTGCCTGGCGAGCACCTCGATCATCGCGTGAAACGAGAGCCGCCAGCCTCCGCTGCCGGGGAGCAGCAGCACGGGAGGACCGGATCCGGTCCTGCGGTAGCGGAACCGGGCGATGGAGGTGTCCAGGTGTAGGTCGCTCATCGTCTGAGCCGAGGCGGGAGTCGACTATCTTGCATAGTAGGCCTGGCCTTACATCAGCTTGTCGGGCGTGATGGGAAGATCGCGCACCCGCTTGCCGGTGGCGTGGTAGACGGCGTTGGCGATCGCCGCGGCCACTCCGACGATGCCGAGTTCGCCGATCCCTTTGGCGCCGAGCGGGGTCTGCGGGTCGGGCCGGTCGACGAAGTGCACGTCGATGTCGGGGACGTCGGCGTGGGTCGGCACGTGGTACTCCGCCAGGCTCGGGTTGGCGATCCGGCCGGTGCCCTCGTCGAACAGGGTCTCCTCGGTCAGTGCCATGCCGATGCCCATGATGATCCCGCCTGCCATCTGGCTTCTGGCCTGTTTCGGGCTGACGATGCGGCCGCCGTCGAACGCGCCGACCCAGCGGATGACGCGCACCTCGCCGGTGTCCTGGTCCACCCGCACCTCGCAGAAGTGCGCTCCGTAGGTGTTGGTGGAGCGTTTGATCGTCTGGTACGGCAGCGCGGACGAGCCGGTCACCTCGAGCGACTCCCGGCCGGCAGCGGCAAGGATCTGCTGGTACGTCATGCCGCGGCCGTCCGGCAGGAACACTCCCTCGTCGCGCGTCTCCACCTCCTCGGGCCCGCGCCCGGCCAGCGGTGAGCCGGTGCCCTTGGTCAGCGCCAGCAGCTCCCGGACCAGGTTGTCGCGGGCGGACCAGATGGCCGAGGCGATGGTGGTGGTGGCGGCCGAGGCGCCCGGGATGCGGGTCTTGGCCACGTTCGAGTCGCCGTGCAGGAAATGGATCTTGTCCATCGGCAGGCCCAGGCGCTGGGCGGCGTGCTGGGTCTGCGCGGTCGAGGTGCCGGCGCCCAGTTCGTTCGTGCTGCTGTGGATGGTGATGGTGCCGTCGGAGGCCAGGTGGAGTCTGACGGCCGCGACGAGTATGGCGTCGGGGTTGATCGCTGCCGCCATGCCGTACCCGATGAGGTGGTGCCCGTCGCGCATGGCGCGCGTCGCTGGCGGGCGGGCCCGCCAGCCGAACGCCTCCGCACCGAGTGCGTAAGCCTCGCGCAGGTGGCGGCTGGTGAAGCGGTTGCCGGAGACCGGGTCGCGGTCGGGCTCGTTGCGCAGGCGCAGGTCGAGCGGGTCCATGGCGAGCCGCCAGGCGAGCTCGTCCATCGCCGACTCCATCGCGAACGAGCCGGGCGCCACGCCGGGCCCGCGGAAGAACGAGTTCTGGATCCGGTCCACCCGCACCACCCGCTGGTGGGCGCCGATGTCGGGGCAGGCGTACAGGTGGCGGGAGGCGGCGATGGCGGCTTCGGCGAACTCGTCCGTCGTACAGATGGACAGCGCGTCATGCGTGATCGCGGTGAGACGTCCTTGGGCGTCGGCGCCCAGCGCGATCCGGCTCTCGGTGGGCGCGCGCCCACCGGTCATGTGGAAGGTCTGTGCTCGTGACAGGACGAGTTTGACGGGACGGCCGGCGAGTTTCGCGGCCGCCACCGTCAGCGACACGTGTGGCCAGGCCACGGTCTTGCCGCCGAAACCCCCTCCGATGTACGGCGCGAGCACGCGGACCCGCCGTTTCGGCAGCCCGAACTTCTTGGCGAGCATCTCCTTGACGCCATAGGGGTACTGCGAGGCGTCGTAGACGGTGAGGTCGTCGCCGTCCCAGTGCGCCAAGGTGGCGTAGGGCTCCATGGCGTTGTGGTGTTCGAGCGGTGTGGTGTAGACGTGCTCCACCTTGACCTGCGCGTTCGCCAGGCCCGCGCGGGGATCGCCGACGAGGGTCCTGGCTTCCTCCAGCACCGCGTGGGCCGGGGTGTAGGCCGCCTCGGGTGTCATCGACAACACGGCCGGTTCTCGCGCGTACCGTACGTCGACGAGCCTGGCCGCGTGCTCGGCCTGCTCGCGCGACCCGGCCACGACGACCGCGACCGGCTGGCCGTTCCAGAAGATCTCATCGGTGTTGAGGATCGGCAGGCTCATGGCGGCCGCGCTGACCATTCCCTTGAGCGTGGCGTACGCTCCGGTCGGCTTCATCCTCGGCGCGTTCTGGTGGGTCATCACCAGGACGACGCCCGGGGCAGCGGCCGCCCGGGAGGGGTCGATGGCGATGATGCGGCCCTTGGGGATCGTGCTGCCGACCGCGACGGCGTAGGCGAGCCCGGGGAGGTCGTGCTCGGCGGTGTAGCGGATGGCGCCGGTGACCTTGGCGCGTCCGTCGACCCGGTCGACCATACGGCCGATCTCGCCTTTCTCCGTCGACAGCGGATCGTGACGGCCGTCCGGAAGCAGCCTGGCGACCTTGCCCACGGCTCTCATGCCGAGGCTGAATCCACGCGAGGTGAGGCTCATGCGGAACCTGCCAGTTCGGTGAGCGTGCGACGGATCAGGCGTTCGGCCAGCTCCACCTTGAAGCCGTTGTGCCGCCGGGGGCGCGCCTCAGCGACCGCCTCCTCGGCGGCCAGGCGGAACGCCGGCTCCTCCGCCACCGCGCCCGTCAGCATCTCCTCGGCCGAGTACGCCCGCCACGGCTTGTGCGCCACCCCGCCCAGCGCGATGCGTACCGCCGCCGTCCTGCCCTGCTCGACCCGCAGGAGTACGGCGACGCTCACGAGCGCGAACGCGTAGCTGGCACGGTCGCGGACCTTCACATAGGCCGCCTGCCCCGGCGGGCCCGGTGGCAGGTCCACGCTCGTGATCAGCTCGCCGTCCCGCAACTCCGTCTCGACGTCGGGGGTGCGGCCAGGCAGCCGGTGGAAATCCGTGAGCGGTACGGTTCGCCGCACCCCGCCGGGGCCCTGGACGTTGACGACGGCATCGAGGGCGGCCAGGGCGACACACATGTCGGACGGGTGCACGGCGATGCAACTCTCGCTCGACCCCAGGACGGCATGCGTGCGGTTGAAGCCGCCGAGAGCGGCGCAGCCGGTGCCGGGGGCGCGTTTGTTGCAGGCCGCGGCGGCGTCGTAGAAGTATCCGCACCGGGTCCGCTGGAGCAGGTTCCCGCCGACCGTCGCCTTGTTGCGTAGCTGGGGCGAGGCGCCGTTCAGGATCGCCTTCGCGAGCAGCGGGTAGCGGCGACGGACCCGGTCATCGTGGGCCACCCGCGAGTTACGCGCCAGCGCCCCTAAGCGCAGGCCGCCGTCGGGCAGGTCCTCGATGTCGGCGAGCGGCAGCCGGGTGATGTCCACGAGCCGCTCCGGGCGCTCCACCTCCTCCCGCATGAGGTCGACCAGGTTCGTTCCGCCGGCGAGATACCTGGCGGACCCCGCTGCCTGTTCGATCGCGTCGGAGATGTTCGCGGCCCGGACGTAGGAGAACTCCCTCATGACCGCGCCACCTCGCGGATGGCGGCCACGATGCCGTTGTAGGCGCCGCAGCGGCACAGGTTCCCCGCCATCCGCTCCCTGATCTCGGCGTCGGTGAGCGCCACAGGACCGCCGTGTTCGGCTGACACGGCGCTCGGCATTCCGGCACGGTGCTCCGCGAGCATGGCGACGGTCGAGCAGATCTGCCCCGACGTGCAGTATCCGCACTGAAATCCGTCATGGGCCAGGAAGGCGTCCTGCACCCGGCTGCCCACCTCGTGAGCGGCCATGGCTTCGATCGTGGTGATCTCCATGTCCTCGCACTGCACGGCCGGCGCGAGGCAGGAGTTGATCCGCTGACCGTCGGCCAGCACCGTGCAGGCACCGCAGGCGCCCTGGTCGCAACCCTTCTTCGTGCCCGTCAGGCCGAGGTGCTCGCGTAGGCAGTCGAGCAGGCTCACCCGGGGATCCAGATCCAGCTCGTACGACATGCCGTTGACTCTCAACTGGATGTTCATGACGGTCCCAACCTTGTGATCAGTGGGCGTGTACGCCGACGGGAACCTGGGCCTTGCCCCTGGGCACCAGCACCAGCGCGATGATCGCGGCGGCCCCCGCGCCGATGGCGCATGCCGTGTAAGCGGCGGTGAATCCGGCCGTCGAAGCGTGCTCGATGCCGACGGCCGCGATCGTGGACACGACCGCCGTGCCGATGGACCCGCCGACCTCGTGGAAGGTGTTGACCACGCCGGATGCCAGCCCGGCCTCGTGGTGCGCGACGAACCCGAGCGCCGTGGTGGTGGCGGCGACGAACACCAGCACCACTCCGGCGGCGCCGACGGTCAGCCCGATCACGATGCCCGCCGTACCCTCCGACAGCGCCAGCACCACGGCACCGGCCCCGGCGACGACGAGCCCGCCCACCGCGGACACACGTGCGCCGAGCCGCCCGATGAGGCGACCCGCCAGATGCCCGGTGACGGCGGTCCCCACCGCGACCGGCAGGAAAAGGATCCCGGCGGTGAGCGCGGACTGCCCCTGTACGCGCTGCATGTACAGCGAACCGAGGAAGACGGAGCCCAGCAGCAGGGCGGTGCCGATCAGCATGAGGAACGCGCCGGTGGCGACGGGACGGCGGGCCAGGATGCGCACGTCCATCAGCGGCTCCTGAACAGCCCGCTCGACCAGCGCGAACGCGGCATAGCCGACCACGGCCCCGGCCAGCGCGCCCAGCGTGGCCAGGCTTCCCCAGCCCGCTTCTCCGGCGTTGACCAGGCCGTAGATGAGCGCCGCTGTCGCCCCCGTGACCAGCACGGCGCCAGGCAGGTCCACCCGCCGCCGTACCTGCGGCCGATCGGCGGCGACCACGCGTGGCAGCCAGGCCAGTACGGCCAGCCCGACAGGCACGTTGATGAAGAACACCCACCGCCAGCCCGGCCCGGCCGCGAGCACGCCGCCGAGGATCGCGCCGACGGCGAACCCCACGCCGCCCAGAGCGGCCCAGATGCCCAGCGCCTTGTTCCGCTCGGCTCCGTGGAAGGTCCGCGTGAGCGTGGCCAGCGCCGAGGGGGACAGCAGGGCGGCGCCGACGCCCTGGGCGAGCCTGCCGCCGATCAACATGGGGCCACCGGTGGCCGAGCCGGTCACCAGCGAGGCGAGGACGAAGACGATCAGCCCGGTCAGCAGGATGCGGCGGGCCCCGAACGTGTCGCCGAGCCGCCCGCCCAGCAGCATGAGCCCGCCGAAGCACAGCGTGTACGAGGTGACCGCCCAGGTGAGCGGGACACGGTCGAGATGCAGGTCGGCGCCGATGCTGGGCAGCGCCACGTTGATCACGGTGACGTCCAGGATCAGCATGAACTGCGCCACGCACAGCAGGACCAGAGCCGGCCAGCGCCGCGGGTCCGTCGCCTCCGCTTGGTCCGGCGAGTGGGCGAGATGAGCCACGAGATCTCCTTAATATGAACAGTGATGTACGAGTTATCGTAGACGACTTTCCGATGAACTTGAACATATGTGTTCAACTTAGACCCGTGGATCATCTCTCTGAAACGCGACCTGCCCGGTGGCTCCGCGGGCGGCCGCGCTTCCCTTGACCTACTGCCGCACTCCTATTTGGCCAGGGCGGTGGTCATGCGATGGACGGCGTCGGTGAGCCGTGCCGGTGCGGTGGGTCCTCGACACCCTGCGTGGCCGGCTCTGCTCGGATCAGGGCTTGTCCCCGAGGTCCTGCTCAGTCTCCGTGCAGGCCGTCGGGGTCGCAGTAGTCGACTCGGTTCGTCGGCTTGAAGTTGGACACGATGATCTCGCGTTTGAACGGGCCGCCGCGTGGCACGTCCTCGGCCGACACCTCGTACGTGAACTGCTGCATCGTTCGAAGCCGGGTGCCACCGATGACGACCGGGCTGCGGACCAGGTAGATGGCGGCCCATGGGCAGCAGTAGTAGCTGCCGTACGGCCTGCCCCCGGCGTCGGTGGCGTAGGTGATGGCGCCACCGGTGAACGCGGCGTCGATCTCGGCCTGGATGCGCAGGGTGCGGGCCCGGTCGGGGTCGTACTCCCACATCTCCTTGATCGCTTGCCGGGCGCGGGGATCCGCCTGCCATACGCCGCGCTTCTGCGGGTCGGTCAGGCACCAGGGGTCGAAATTGCGGGCGTTCACCGGCGGCACCGCGGCGGGAGGCGTGGCCCGTCTCGCGTCCACCCCTTGGTAGCCGGCGATGAGTTGCGGCATCGCGGTCAGCTGGCCGAGGTGGTAGTAGATCTCCAGCGCCCGCTGCAGCCGCTGCTCGATCGCCTCGTGCATCCGCGCGTTCGGGGCGGTGTGCAGCAGCCCTTCGGCGTAGTCGGCGGCGGTCGCGGCCTCGGCGACGAGTTGCCTGAGCCGCTGCAACGCGTTCAGGTGCCGGTCGGCGTCGGCGACCGTCTGCTCGAAGACGCCGAGTGCGACCTCGGCGTGCTGGCGGATCGAGCGGGACGCGGCGAGCATGCCGTGCAGGTGCGGCAGCGGACATGGGCTGGCCTCGGCCCACTCCGGCAGGTCGGCCGGGAGGAGTAACTCCTTCTCCACCAGATAGCCGGGATTGCCCGCCGCCTGCCGCGCCCGCGACACCCAGCCTTCGACCTGCGCGAAGCACGCGCCCACCTGGTGGGCGGTCACCGGCGGCACGAAGCCGGAGGTGCGGGGGTCGGCGGCGTAGTCGGCGTCCAGCAGGTGCTCGCCGATGGCCTGGAGGACGAACGCGTTCCACACGCACAGCAGTTGCCCGGCCGCCCCCTGCGGACCGTGCCACAGGTTCACCCCGTCCTGGGCCAACCGGCGCCGGAGGTTCTCCGCCTGCTCCAGCTCGGTGTACACGATCCCGCCCGCCCGCCGGTACGCTTCGAGCTCGTCGGCCCGGACTTCCCCCTTGAGGGTCGCGGCCATCCGCGTCATCAACGTCCCCATGCGATCCCCTATCCCCTGTCCCCGTACGCCGTCCGTCGTAGCGTAAGTCGGGATATGGGCGGTGATCTCCGACTAACCCAAACATTTTGATCACGGGTCGACAGGCAGATCCTTCGGCTGTGGCACCGAGGTTCCCTTGTGCGAGGGGCCGTGCGGGTCGGCGCAGTGCGCGTCCGCCTCGCCGATGGTCAGCAGCTCGGGCGGGGCGTGGTCGACCTGCAGGGTGGTGTGTTCGATGGCGTAGGTGTCGTGCAGCAGCCGCTCGGCGGCCACCCGTACGCCGTGGCAGTCGGCGCCCGGTGTGACCAGGATGTGCGCCGACAGGGCGGCGTAGCCGGAGGTGACCTCCCAGACGTGCAGGTCATGGACCTCGACGACGTGGTCCAGGGCGGCCGCCTGCTGGCCGATCTCGGCGGGGTTCATGCCCACGGGCGCGGCTTCCATGAACACTCGGCCGGCGTCGCGCACCAGTCCCCAGCCCGCCTTGAGCATCAGCCCCGCCACCACCAGGGCGGCGATCGCGTCGGCCTGCGCCCAGCCGGTCAGCCACACCACCGCGCCCGCCACCGTGGTGGCGATGAAGGCGAACAGGTCGTTGAGGATGTGCTGGTAGGCGCCCTCGACGTTCAGGCTGGAGCGGTTGGCGCGCGACAGCAGCCAGGTGGCCGCCAGGTTGACGGCGATCCCGGCCAGTCCGGTCACCACCACGTACAGGCCCTCCACCTGGGCGGGTTCGATGATCCGGTGGATGCCTTCGTAGATGAAGTACGCGCTCAACAGCAGCAGCGTGATGCCATTGACCTGTGCCGAGATGATCTCGGCCCGCTTCAGTCCGTAGGTGAAGCCACCCTGCGGGGGCCGGGCGGCGATGCGCATCGCGATCAGGGCGAAGACGATGGCCACCGCGTCGGTCAGCATGTGCCCGGCGTCGGAGATCAGCGCCAGTGACTGCGCCACCAGGCCGATGACGACCTCGATCGCCATGAAGCCGACGATCAGTGCCAGCGCGCCGCCCAGGTAACGGCTGTCGGCGTCCACGCTGACGGCGTGCCCGTGACCGTGCCCGTGACCATGTCCGCCGTGGTGATGCTCTTCCGCCATGATGTCCTCTCAGGCCAATACATGAACATATGCTCAGATGTGAGAGTCGCAGGACTGCCGTCGATCTGTCAATCGTTCTCCTACGCTTCTCGTTCGGGGTGGATCGCCTGGGTGTGGGCTGTGTGGGCCGCGGCCAGGTCAAGCAGCATGCGGACGTGCGCGTCGTCGAGCCGGTAGTAGGCCATCCGGCCCGCGCGCCGTACCGAGACCACGCGATGCGCTCGGAGCAGGCGCAGGGCGTGGGAGGCGGCGGACTCGCTCAACCCGCTCACCACCGCCAGATCACACACGCAGAGCTCTCCCTCAAGCAGCGCCATGAGCAGTCGCAACCGGCCGGGATCGGAGAGCAACCCGAAGACATCGGCGGTGTCGGTCAGGTCGGTGTCCACCGGCATGCGCGCCTGCACGGCCGCGACGCGCTCCGCGTCGACCACTCTGGTGCTGCAGCTGTCGACGTCCGTCACCTGATTACTTGAAGATGCGTTCATGTGTAGACCATAGGTGCGATCCGGCGATGTCGCGAAGTGCCAGGGCGAGCCGGTCGACGTCGTCCGTGGAGGTGAACAGGGCGGGAGTCACCCGGACGCAGTCGCCCGCGCTGACGCCGCCGCGGCGGACGGTGAAGATGCGGTGGCGGCTCATCAGCTGGTCGGTGATGGCGACGTTGTCGGCCTCGCTGGTCCGCCCGCTCACCCGGAACGCGGTGATGGCGCCGTACATGGCAGGGTCCTCGGGTGTGAGGATCTCCACGTTGGGGACGTCACGCACCTGGTGAACCCACCGTTCGCGCAGGTAGCGCAGGCGGGCCTGCTTGCGCGCCGCACCGAGGGCGTCGTGGAAGTCCAGGGCCGCGCCGACGGTGAGGATCGGCGCGACGTTCATGGTGCCGGAGTGGACCCGGGAGCGGATGTCCTGCGCGGGATAGGTCTCATCGGCGAAGACGCGGTCGATGTCGGCCAGGCGGTCCTGGCGGATGTAGAGGAACCCGGCTCCCAAGGGCGCGCCCATCCACTTGTGCAGCGAGAAGACGGCGAACTCGGCGTCGAGGTCGGCGATGGTGAAGTCCAGTTGTCCCCAGGAGTGGGCGGCGTCGACGATGACGTCGACGCCATGGGCGCGGGCCAGCGCGGTGATCTGCTTGACCGGCAGCACCAGGCCGGTGCGGTTGTTCATGTGCGACAGCAGGAGCAGCTTGACTCCCGGGTGCTCGCGCAGGGCTTGGGCATAGGCCTCCAGCACCGCTTGCCGGGTCGCCGGCTCCGGGATGACGAGCCGCTCGACCCGCACGCCGCGGCGCTCGCGCAGCCAGTTCATCGCGTACTGGGCGCTGTGGTAGTCCAGGTCGGCGTACATGACCGCGTCGCCGGGGCGGAGCCCGCGGTAGCCGGCGATCAGATTCTGCAGGGCCTCGGTGCCCCCGCGGGTCAGCGCGATCTCCTCCGTCGCGACGCCCAGCAGGGCGGCGATGCGCTGCCTGACCTGGTCGGCCTGGGCCTTGTACGTGGTGCGCAGCAGGTAGGAGCTGACCTCGTTGAGGTGGTCGACGTTGCGGTGATAGGCCCGGCGTACGGGCTCGGGCATGATGCCGTAGTAGCCGTTCTCCAGGTTGACGAACTCCGCGCTCACCCGGAACTGCCGGGCGACGGCGGCCCAGAAGGGCTCGTCGCGGGCCAGTCGCTCGGGCGCGGTGCCCGGGGGAACGATCAGCGGATCGCCGAGGGCGGGGCCGGCGGCCAGCGCGCCGAGCCCGGCCACCATTCTGCGTCGAGACAGGCTCATAGAAAGACTCCACGTAAGTCGGCAGGATAACCGGTCTGGCGGAAATGTATTTCGCTGAATGCGGCATGTCGCGAACAGGGAACGCCGCTTTACGGAAACCTTTGTCTTCGCTGGGCGCGTCCTGCCGCTCGCCGGGCATCATTGCCAGTGATGCTCGCGACACGATCAGTTCGTTCTCGCCGTCCGGCCCTGTGGAGCGCCGGACGGCTGCTCGCGAACGCCTTGGTCGTCCTCGCCATGATCATGGGTGTGGTGTTCGCCCATGGCGGCGGGTGCGCGGCCGTGATGCTGTCGGAAGCGGGCGCGCACGCCAAGCACAGCGCCCGGTTCACCCCGATCACGTCGGTGAGCTCGCTGGATGCGCGGTGTCTGCATCGCGAACTGCCGCTCGGCCATCATCACGGGACCGAACAGGACTGCTCGGTGATCAACCCGGTCGGCGTGTCGGTGTCCTTCGACATGCCGGCGGGCGCATGCGCTTCCCCGGCGCGGGTCGCCGGGAGATCTCCGGCGGCCTCGGGGGACATGGCGCCACCGGCCGTGCCCGGTTTCGCGGAATTCTGCGCCCTGCGCATATAGGACGCCGGCGTTTCTATTGTCGTCGTCCATTTCCGTCGGCCCGGCGGTTATTTCGTCATGCCCGGACAGCATCATTCGCATCGGGGATCAACCACATGCCATCAACGTCCGTACGCTTTCAGAACGCGCCATCAGCCGGTTATCCATCACTCTCCCTCGCGGTCGGGAACACACCATTGGCGTTCATCGCCGATCCCCGCGTGCCAGGAGGCAGCGGGTTCTGGGCCAAGCTGGAGGGCTTCAACCCGGGCGGGATCAAGGACCGGCCCGCACTGCACATGGTCCGCCAGGCACGCGCCAGAGGAGACCTCGAACCCGGCGCGACCATCATCGAGTCCACCAGCGGCACGCTCGGGCTGGGCCTGGCGCTGGCGGGCATCGTCTTCGGCCACCCGGTCGTGCTGGTGGGCGATCCGGGCATGGAGCCGCTCATGCGGCGGCTGCTCACCTCCTACGGCGTCCGCCTGGAGATCGTGGCCCAGCCGCATGCCGTCGGTGGCTGGCAGCAGGCCCGCCGGGAGCACGTACAGCGCCTGCTGGCGGAGATACCCGGCTCCTACTGCCCCGACCAGTACAACAACCCCGACAACGTCGACGCCTACGCCGGGCTGGCACACGAGTTGCTGGCCCGGCTGCCCCACATCGACGTCCTGGTGTGCTCGGTCGGCACCGGCGGGCACAGCGCCGGCATCTTCAACGTGCTGCACCGCCACTTCCCCGACCTCAAGCTGGTCGGCGTCGACACGGTCGGGTCCAAGATCTTCGGCCAGCCCGGCAGGCCACGGCTGATGCGCGGGCTGGGCAGCAGCATCCATCCCCGCAACGTCGCCTACGACTCCTTCAGCGAGGTGCACTGGGTCAGCCCGGCCGAGGCGGTGTGGGCCTGCCGTACCCTCGCCGCACGGCACTACATCTCCGGCGGATGGAGCACCGGCGCGGTCACGCTGGTGGCCGGCTGGCTTGCCCGCACCACTGCCGGCCAGACCATCGTCGCCGTCTTCCCCGACGGACCCTGGCGGTACTGGGACACCATTTACGACGACGAGTACTGCCACGAGAACGCCCTGCTCGGCACCGTTCCGAACGACGAACCGGACCTGCTGGAGACCCCTGCCGACCGCGAGGTGCACCGGTGGACACGCTGCGCCGACGTCAGCGACCCGCTGGGGAGCACGCGGTGATCGGTGTCGTGCGGCAGTTCCGCTCCTTCGACCGCCCGATCCAGCTCCTGCAGATCAACCAGGTCGGCATCAACCTCGGCTTCTACATGCTCATGCCCTACCTCGCCCATCACCTGGCCACCGGCGCGGGGCTGGCGGCCTGGGCGATCGGGCTGATCCTGGGACTGCGGAACATGAGCCAGCAGGGCATGTTCCTGGTCGGCGGCAGCCTGTCGGACCGGCTCGGCTACAAACCGATGATCATGATGGGGTGCGCGCTGCGTACCGTCGGGTTCGCCCTGTTCGGGCTGACCACCTCGCTTCCGTTGCTGGTTCTGGCCGCACTGCTGACCGGTTTCGCCGGGGCGCTGTTCAACCCGGCGGCGCGCGCCTACCTCGCCTGCGAGGCCGGGGAGCGCAAGGTGGCGGCGTTCGCCGTGTTCAACGTGTTCTACCAGGGCGGCATCCTGCTCGGCCCGCTCGTCGGCGTGGCCCTGCTGAGCGTCGGCTTCACCGCCGTGTGCCTGTCGGCGGCGGCGATCTTCGCGGCGCTGACGGTTCTGCAGGGGAGATACCTGCCCAAACGTCGCGTCCTGGCCGGCGATGAGCGCCAGCCGGTCCTGCATGACTGGAAGCGGGCGTTCAGCGATCGGGCCTTCCTGTCCTTCGCCACGGCGATGATCGCCTCCTACGGGCTATCCTACCAGATGTACCTCGGACTGCCGCTGGAGGTGCAGCGCGTCGGCGGCGGCGATGGGGGAGTGACGGCGCTGTACGCCCTGTCGGCCCTGCTCGGCATCGCCGGACAGGTGCGCCTGACCGCCTGGTGCGCCGCGCGCTGGACCCGGGGCCAGGCGATCTCCCGCGGGCTGGCACTGATGGGGCTGGCCTTCGCGCCACTGGCGGTGGCGGGACGGCTACCTCTCCCACCGCCGTGGTCCATGCTGCCCGCGATCACCTGCACGATCCTGCTCACCCTCGGCACACTGATCGCCTTTCCCTTCGAGATGGCGACCATCGCCGACATGGCGGGAGACCGGCTGATCGGCACCTACTACGGGGTGTACAACCTGCTGTCCGGCGTCGGCATCCTGGCAGGCAACCTGCTGGCCGGCGCCATGGTCGACGTGGCCCGCTCGTCCGGCTGGGCGAACCTGCCCTGGCTGCTCCTGGCCGCCGCCGGCCTCGCCTCCGCGGCGGCCGTCAGACGCCTGGAGCACCGCAACCGGCTCGCCATCCTTCACGCGGCGCCCCATTAGCCAGGGGCGTCAGATGCTGGTGGAGCGGTTGTGATCCTGGAGTTGCGCGTGATCTTGCGTGGCGTGGTGCGGGCGCGCGGCGACGAGATCGTCGTGATGCGCCCTGGCGACACCGTCCACACACCGCCGGGGGAGTGGCACTGGCACGGCGCCGCCCCGACCACTTCATGACCCATCTGGCCATGTGGGAAGGCGCCGGTGAGGACGGCGTCCCCGAGACCACGTGGGGCGAGCCGGTCAGCGACGAGGAATACCACGCCCGTCGTCATGGAGGATGATGCTGCCTTGAGGTGGTCTCCAGGTGTAGCCGGCGGCCAGTGCCGTGCCGGTGGCCGGGAGGGCGGTCACGTTCGACCATTGGAACCCGGTCGTGACCGGTGTGACGTTCTGCCGGGTCAGGCTCGCGCCGGTCAGGCGTAGCGTGTCGATGGACACGGTGGTGTAGGCGTAGGGGTCCTGCCCTTCCGGCGTCGCGGTGATCGACTGGCGGGTGGAGGCCGCGTACACGGGCCCGTCCCCATCGCCGGACAGCGCCGTGATGACGTCGCCGGGCAGCCGGATCTGCCGCCAGGTGCCGGCCTGCTGGTGCAGGAGGACGGTTCCCGGCTGTGACCAGTCGCCCTGCTGGAAGCCCACGGCGATCCAGACCTCGTTTCGCCCGGTGACGAGCACCTCGTTGAATGTGGGCCGCACAGGGCCATAGGCAGGAGTGGGCGCGGACGGCGGCGTGACCGCGGGCAGGTTCACCGGCTGCCACGTCTTGCCGTTCCAGTGCGTGACCGTGCCGGGTGCCAGTCCCCAGATGTCGGAGGCCGACCGTACGCTGATCTCCTTCAGGCCGGCCGGAGCGGGCAGGCTCGTCCAACGGCCGCGGTGGAAGTGTTTGACGAACGCGCCTTGGGAGCGCTCGTCGTGGCCCACCACCCAGGTGTGATCGGCACCGGTGACGTCCAGATCGGTGATCGTGGTGCGGCCCCAGCCCATGAGCCGCCAGCGGTTGCCGTCCCAGCGGGACAACACGGAGCGGTCGCCCTCGGCGGTGCCGGCGACCCACACGTTGGCCGGTGAGGAGGCCTCGATGCGGGAGAGCTCGCGGAGCGGGAACCCTTGGGGGCCGGACGGTTTCGGGCGCATCTCGGTCCAGACCTGGCCGTTCCACCTCATGATCAGGGGAGCGGTGAAGAACGAGCCGGAACGCGGATCCCGCTCCTTGGTGCTGCGCGCGCCCGCGGCCCATGCGTTGCTCGGTCCGGTGGCGGCGAGGTCGTTGACGACCGTGTCCGGGCCGGAGCGGTAGCCGATCCGCCAGCCGGCGTCGCGGACGGTCGTGGCCTGGGCGGGGGGCGTCAGGCCGATGCCCGCCGCCAGCACGACGGCCATGGGGAAGCGATACACACCCGGATGATCGCCTGAGGAAATGAACGGCCGAGTGGCGGTTGTGTGACATGTCAGGGAATGACGGTAAGGCGATGACCAGGGATGGTCGTTCAGAACGCGAGACACCGTGACGCGCGACACGCCGGCCTCGCGTGCCACGTCCGCCGCGCGTTCCTGCCAGGCCACGGTTCAGTGGGACATCGGCGCATGTACGTCATCGTCATCGCGACAGGTGCTTGCGGAGAAAGTTCAGGGTGGACTGATGCAGCCGGGTGCGGTGCGGGACCGTGGCCCAGGCGTGGCCGGCGCCCGGGACCACTTCCAGTTCGGCGTTGCCGTTGTAGTGATCAAGGTAGCGGTGCGCGTAGGAGACCGGGGCGATGTCGTCCTTGTCGCCATGGATGATGTGGACCGGGCCGGTGTAGGAGCGGGAGCGGCCGTACACGTCGAGGTGGGCGATGTCCTCGACGAGGGCCGGGCTCATGCGGTGGCTGTCGGCGTCGAAGTATCCCTTCTCCGCGATTTCGGCGGCGATATCGCGACCTTTGAGAAAGCCGCCGCCGACTTCGAAAGGCGCGACGGCGGCGGGTGACCACAGGCACAGCGCCCGGATACCGGGCTCCTCGGCTGCCACGATGCTCGCGACGACGCCGCCCATGCTCATCCCGACCAGGCCGATCCGATCGGGGTCGGCGAAGTCGAGCGTCCGTACGTCCTGGACGACCGACCGCACCTCGGCGATCTCTCCGGTGATGGTGACGTCGAAGAAGTCGCCGTCGCTTTCTCCATGACCCGAAAGATCGACCCGTACGGACGCGATGCCCTCCCCTTCGAGCAGCCGGGACATGTGGACGAAGGATGCGGCCTCCAACCGGTTGGCGCTGAAGCCGTGCACGAGCACCACGGTCGGCCGGCGCGTTCCCGCGGACCCCTGGGGGAGGTGCACGGTGGACCGCAGGGTCAGTCCGTTGTGATGGAAGTCGTGGTTGAGGATCACCGGGTGCTCCTTCGGATCAGCCCTTGACGGCGCCGGCGGTCATCCCGGCGACGATCTTGCGGTTGAAGAAGACGAAGGCCAGCAGCGGTGGGATCGTGATCAGCACGATGTCCATGAACAGCAGGTTCCACTGCGTGCTGTACTGGCTCTGGAAGTTGTAGAGGGTGACCTGCACGGTGGCGTTCTCGTCGCCCGGCGTGAAGTACAGCGGGTTGACGAAGTCGTTGAAGACGGCCACCGAGCCGGTGAGGATCACGGTGATGGTGACCGGCCGCAGTAGCGGGAAGATCACCCGGAAGAACAGGGAGAGCCCGGTGCAGCCGTCGATCATGGCGGCCTCGTCCAGTTCGCGCGGGATGGCCGCGATGAACGCGCGAAACAGCAGCACCGCGTACGGCAGACCGAACGCGACCTCCACCAGGATCAGCCCCGGCAGGGTCTTGAACAGGCCGAGCGCCTGCAGCAGCCAGATGGTGGGCACGATCGCGGGCGGGATGATCAGCCCGGACAGCACCAGGAAGCCGGCCACCGAGCCGAGCTTGCCGGAGCGGCGCTGCAGCACGAAGCCGGCCATCGCCGCGAAGATCACAATGAACGCGACCGAGGCGACCGTCAGGATGGTGCTGTTGACGTAGGCGCGCAGCAGCACGTAGTCGCGCGCCTCGATGACCTCCGTCAGATTCTGGATGATCCGCCAGTCGACCGGCCAGGAGAAGTCCAGGTCGGCGGCCTGTACCTGGTCCTTCACGGCGGTGAGCAGCATGAACGTGAACGGGATCAGGAAGATCACGGTGGCCAGGACCAGCGCGATCACTTCCGCACTGAGCCTTTTGACTGCTCTCATAGGGCGACCTGCCTTCTGCCCAGGAAGTGGTTGAGCGGGAGCACGAGGGCGGTCACGAGAACGAACAGGATCACGTTGCCCGCGGTGGACAGGCCGAAGAAGCCGGCCTGGTACTGCTTGTAGATGATCGAGGCGACGGTGTCGCTGGTGAAGCCGGGCCCGCCGCGGGTCATCGTCCAGATCAGGTCGAACGAGCGCAGCCCGCCGATGAACGACAGGATGATCACCGAGAAGGTCGCCGGCCGGCTCAGCGGCAGTGTGACGTGCCGGAACCGGTGCCAGGCGCCGCCCCCGTCCACCGCCACCGCCTGGTAATAGTCGCGCGGGATTGACAGGATGCCGGCGATGTAGATGACGGTGGCCAGGCCGACGCCTTTCCACACGTCCACCAGCGCGACCGACAGCAGCGCGGTGTTCGCGTCGCCCAGCCAGTCGGGGCCCTCGACGCCGATCAGGGCGAGGGTCCGGTTCACCAGCCCGGTGTCGGGCTTGAGCAGCACGCTGAAGGTGATGCCGACCGCCACCGTGGAGACCAGCACCGGGAAGAACACCACCGAACGCATGAAGCCACGCATCCGCAGCCTGCTGGTCAGCAGCACACCCAGCAGCAGTCCGAGCACCACCTTCAGCCCGCTCGTCAGCACCGCGTAGATGACGGTGTTGGCGAAGCCGATGCGCAGGTTCTGCTCGGCGAAGAAGTCCCGGAAGTTCTGCAGCCCCACGAAGGTGCTGTCGAACAGCGTCCAGCGGGTCAGCGCGAAGTAGAACGCCATCACCGTCGGCACCAGGAAGATCACCAGGTAGACGACGGCGGCCGGCAGGTACAGCCAGTACGGGTAGGCCGAGCGCTGCCGGTTGTAGAAGGCGCGGGCATGGCGCTGGTCGGGTACTCCGTCGGACCCCGTGCGGGGTCCGACGGCCTGCTTGGTCACCACCCCGTGAGCCCCAACTGCTTGGCCTGCTTCTCCACGTCCTTGTCGTACTGGGCGGCGGCCTCGGCCGGCGAGGTCAGCCCGGAACCGACCGCGACGGTGATCTGCTCCAGTGACGGGCCTTTCACCGGGGACACGAACTCCAGCGCGGGCGCGGTGGCGCCCTTGTCGATGTACGCCTGCACGTCCTTGGCCACCTGCAGAGCGTTGTCCGGCAGCTTGGCGCCCTTCACCCGGTACGGCCCAGTCGGCTGCACGACTTCGTTGATCGCGTCGGCGGCGGCCGGCGAGGCGACGAAGGCCAGGAACTTCTTGGCCGCGTCCAGGTGCTTGGTCGTCTTGGGGATGTAGATCGCGGGCGGCTCCCAGACGCTGGCGCCGTTCTTGGCGGCGTCGGTGCCCGGGACACCGAAGAAGCCGACGTCGGTGGCCGCCTGCGGGCTCGTCGCCAGTACGGGCGGCAAGACCGCGGTGAGCATCGGGTAGTGCGCGCCCTTGCCTTCGGCGAGCAACTTCAGTCCTTGATCGAGGGTCGCCGAGCCGAAACCCTTGTTGAGGTAGCCCTTGGCGTGCACGTCGGCCAGGTGCTGGAAGCCCGCCTGCGCTGCCGGGGTGGTGGCGAACTTGGCCTTACCCGCGGTGTAGTCCTTCGCGAAGCCCGGCACAGCGGCCTGGACGTTGTAGAAGTCGGCCAGCACGAACAGCTGCGAGGTCCAGGTGTCCTTGAACGTCGAGATCACCGGCGTGATCCCGGCCGCCTTGATCTTCTCGTTGTTGGCCATGAACTCGTCCCAGGTCGTGGGCACCCGCAGGCCGAGCTTCTCGTAGACCTTGCGGTTGTAGAGGATGCCACCGCCGGACGCGGCGCTGGCCGGCACGCCGTACGCGTGGTCGCCCTGGGTCACCACCGGCAGGTAGTCCGGCTGGACGTTGGCCAGCACGGGGTCGCCGGTGAGGTCGACGAGGGTCTGAGCCGGGTTGAGCGCTTGCAGCAGCGAACCGGAGTTGTACCAGAACACATCCGTCATCTCGCCGGTCGAGAGCCGGGTCTTGACGATGTTGTCGCCCTCGCTGCCGCCGGGCTGCGTCTCGATCGCGACCTTGATCTTGGGATTGGCCCGCATGAAGGCGTTGGCGAGCGCCTTCGTCGTGTCCACGGTCGACTGGTCGCTGCCCGTCATGAAGGACAGGGTGACGCTGCCGTCGGCGGCCGGCTGCGAGCCGGAGCCGCAGGAGGTCAGGGCCGCTGTCGTGAGTACGGCCAGGGCCGTTCCCAACATGCGGTGAGAGGTCTGCACAACGCCCTCCGGGTTTGTTGAATCGTTTTAACGGCCCCCGATGCGACTTAACGTAGGCGTTACCTCGCCGAAGCGTCAAGAGTCGTTTTGGGTAACGTTTCCCACGCGTCACCCAGCTCACAGCCGTGGTTTCTTGCGCCGAAAATGGATAACGTTACCCACTTGACCGGCGTCACGGCCCCGTACAATCGGATCCCGCCTTGTGAAAGGGAGCTTGATGGTCACGCCCAATCGACGGCGCCGGGTGACGATCGCCGACGTGGCCAGCCACGCCCAGGTCTCGATCACCGCGGTGTCCAAGGTGATCCGCAACGCCTACGGCGTCAGCCCGGCCATGAAAGACCGGGTCAAGACGGCCATCCAGGAGCTGGGCTATCGCCCGCAGGCGGCCGCGCGGGCGATGCGCGGGCGGACCTTCACGATCGGCGTGGTGCTGCCGCACATCAGAAACCCGTTCTTCGCCGACATCCTCGACGGGCTCACCGAACAACTCGAGGGGACCGACTACCAGGCGATCATGATCCAGGGAGGCGTCACCCGTCAGGCCGAGAAACGGGCGGTCGACGCACTGATGGATCGGCAGGTCGACGGCATCCTCATGGTCGGCCCCCTCGCCGCTAAAACACGACTGGAGGAGGTGGGGCACGACATGCCCACCGTGGTGCTCGGACGTCACGAGCGCTCAGCCGTCTACGACTCGGTGGTCGACGATGACGACGCCGGCTCCGAACTCGTCGTCAAGCACCTGATCTCACTCGGACACCGGCGGATCGTGCACATCACCCACCAGGACAACAGCAGCGCGCGGCCTGCCGACCTGCTGCACATCATCCGGGCCGAAGCCTACAAACGGGTCATGCACGAGCACGGTCTTCAGGACGAGACAGCCATCGCGAAGGCCTACTACAACGAGGAAGGCGGCTACCAGGGCGCCCGCGAACTGCTGAGCCGGTCCCCCCGCCCGACGGCGATCTTCGCGGGAGCCGACCAGGCGGCCTTCGGTGCGCTCGCCGCGGTCCACGAGGCCGGCCTGTCGGTCCCGGCGGACATCTCGGTCGCCGGCTATGACAACACGAAGCTGGCCGACCTGCCCAACATCTCGCTGACCAGCGTCGACCAGGACGGCGCCGTCATGGGTAGCACCGCCGCACGGCTCCTGCTCGAACGCGTCGAAGGCCGCACCTCGGCGGTGCGCTTCTCCGTCAACCCACGCCTGGTCATCCGCCGCTCCACCGCCCCTCCAGACGGCTCGCCGCGGACCGCGACCTGACGGCGAGATCTTGCGGCCGACGCCGCAGCTCAGCGGGCCATTCCCGAGCACGGAAAGAATCGTCGCCCAGGCGGTGGGCCGCCTGGGCGAACTGGCCGACAGCCTAAGGACGGGTCAGGGGACGATGACGTGGAAGCCGGTGTCGCGGGCGCCGGCGGCGCTACCGGTACCGACGAACACGTCGCGGGAGTCCCCGCAGGGGACGCTGCCGTCGGGGCGGACGAAGATGCTGGAGTCCCAGGGCGCGCCTGTCCACTGGCTGGTGGCGACCGGGACGGTGTTCATGGCGTTGATGTCGGAGTCGAGCCGGATGCAGTACTGGCCGACGGCGATCCTGCGGACGGCGGTGACGCCTTTGGAGCGGACGACGGAGCCGTTGGCGTTGACGATGGCGGCGGCGCGGACACCCGGGCCGGAGGCGCCGCCGAGATCGGCCAGTGCCGGGAGGGCGAAGGCGCCGAGCGCGCCGGCACAGGTGGTCAGGGTCACGGCCATGGCCATGGTGGTCTTCTTGATGCGCGGCATGCCGGCTCTCTTTCGAGCAAGGAACGGTACGGGACAGGCTTCTCATCGGGCCGGGCGATGAGCTGCCGGCCGTTCCAAAGCCAGCACTCACTGTAGTTTTTTCACTACATGAAGTGACTGTGGCGACACGTAAAGATGAAGTCTCCTCATGCTGAAACGCGAGACCCGTGGCGGTCTCGGGTCTCGCGCCCGCCGGATCAGCGCGGCTTGTTGAGCGACCACAGGGATGCCGCCATGAGGAGGGCGGTCAGCCCGCCGCAGATCATCACGGTGGAGACCGTGAAGGCGTCGATGATGCTGCCGCCGAAGAGCGCGCCGAGGGCGAACGTCGCTTGGAAGGAGGACGTGAAGAGGATCGTGGCGCCTTCCGGCGATTGGGGGGCGGAGTCGAGGAACCAGGCTTGGGAACAGATGGGCACCCCGCCATAGGCCAGACCCCACAGCACCAGCAGCACGACAGCGCCGACGGTTGTGCTGCCGACCACGGGCAGCATCAAGGTGGTGAGTGCGATCAAGCAGCCGGTGGCCGCGAAGGTGCCGCGCAGGCTTATGGCGATGGCTTTGCCCGCCAGGAAGTTGCCGGCGATTCCGGCGCTGCCGTACGCCAGGAGCGCCCCGCTGATGGCCGTGGGGGACAGGTGGGTGATGTGCTGGAGGAAGGGCGTGATGTAGGTGTAGGTGCCGAAGTGCGCAAGGACGATGAGGAAGGTGGCCAGCAAGGCGATCTTCGTACCCCGGTGGCGTAGCAGGTCGAGCAGGACGCGAGGGCTGGTGACCTGGTGGGCGGGCAGCGGTGGCAGCAGCGCCAGCAGGGCGATCAGGACGAGGATCGCCAGCGCGGCCAGGGTGAGGAAGGCGGTACGCCAGCCGGCGATGTGGCCGATGAAGGTTCCGGCCGGCACACCGAGTACGGAGCCCAGCGGCACGGCGGAGAAGATCAGGGCGGTGGCGGTGCCGACCGACGGCGGCGGCACCAGGCGGGCGGCCAGCCCGGCCCCGATCGACCAGAAGCCGCCGATGGTGAGGCCGACGAGCGCTCTGGAGATCAGCATGATCCAGTAGGAGCCGGCCACGGCCGCCAGCACGTCGGCGATGGCGAGGACCGCCATGAGAGCGCACAGCATGACCCGCCGGTCCAGTCGGGCGGTGGCCAGCGTGACGGCGGGCGCGGCGATCGCGGCGACGATGCCGGGCAGGGTCATGGTCAGCCCGGTGATGCCGTCGGAGAGGCCGAAGTCGGCGCCGATGGTGGTCAACAGGCCGATCGGCAGGATCTCACTGGTGACGATCGCGAAGATGCCCAGCGTGAGCGAGATGACCGCCAGCCAGTCGATGAGTGGCGAGCGTGTTCGGATGGGCGTGATCGTGGACATGGTTCCCGTTCAGACCGGAGCGCGTGGAGCAGGGCAACCAGCCAAGCAGTCACAGAGCCGCAGGCACCGGCATGTTTCGGACCACACCATCGGGGTTCGCCAGAGAGGTCATCGTGTCTCGCGCACCTGCCAGCCGGGGCGGGGGACGCTCGCGCGCAGCAGCCGCGTGTACGGGTGCTCGGGCGCGTCGAGCACCCGGCCGGTCGGCCCGCGTTCGATGATCGCGCCGTGCCGCATCACGACGACGTCATCGGTGACCTGGCGGACCACGGCGAGGTCGTGGCTGATGAACAGGTAGGCCACGCCGGTGCGTTCGCGTACGTCCGCCAGCACGTTGAGGACCTGCGCCTGGATGGAGACGTCGAGCGCGGCGACGGACTCGTCGAGGATGAGGATCCGCGGCTCGGCGGCCAGCGCCCGGGCGATGGCCACCCGCTGGCGCTGCCCGCCCGACAGCCGCGACGGGAGTGCCGCCATCTGGCGTTCGTCGAGCCCGACGAGGTCGGCGAGCTCCGCCACTCTGGCGCGCCGCCGCTCTCGATCGAGACGGGTGTGCAGCCGCAGGACCTCCGCCACCGCGGCGGCGGGACTCTGGCGGGGGTCGAGGCTGGAGTAGGGATCCTGGAAGACGATCTGGACCTGGCCGCCGCGGTCCCGGCGTTCCCGCGCCGAGCGGGCCGGCTGCGAACGGTCGCGCCCGCAGGCGGTGACGCGCCCGGCCGTCGGCCGTTCGAGGCCCACGATCATGCGGGCCACGGTGGTCTTGCCGGATCCCGACTCGCCGACGATGGCCAGCGCGCCCGCCGGGGGGAGCGAGAAGCTCACATCCCGTACGGCGGTCGCCTCCCCGAAGTCCTTGCGGAGTCCCTCGACCTCGAGGATCGCCTCAGTCATGGGACACCGCCAGCTCCTCGGCCCGTACGCAGGCCACCTGGCCGCCGTCCAGGGGACGAAGGTCCGGTCGTTCGTCGTGGCAGCGTTGCCGTACGTGCGGGCACCGGGTGCTGAACGGACAGCCGTCCGGCGCCTCGAACGCCGACAGCGGCCGGCCCGGGGTGGTCACCAGGCGCTCGGCCCGCCGCTCCAGGGAGGGACGGGCGGCGGCCAGCGCCACCGTGTAGGGGTGCAGCGCATGGTCGTGCAGCAGCGCCGACGCGCGGACCTCCATGACGCGGCCCGCGTACATCACCGCCGTCCGGTCGCAGACGGCCGCCGCGAGTTCGAGGTCGTGGGTGATGAACAGCATGGCCAGACCGCGTTCGCGGCGTAGTTCGTCGAGGATGGCCATCACTTCGGCCTGCGTGGTGACGTCGAGTGCGGTGGTGGGCTCGTCGGCCAGCAGCAGGTGCGGCTCGGTGAGCAGCGCGGCGGCGATCATGACGCGTTGCAGCAGTCCTCCGGAGAGCTCGTGCGGGTATTGCCGCAAGCGTCGCGGGCCGTCCGCCACGCCCACCTCGTCGAGGACGCGGACCGCGCGGCCCTCGGCCTCCCGCCGGGGAACCCGCTGGTTGACGCGGAGCGCCTCGGTCAGGAAGTCGCCCACGGTGCGTACCGGGTTGATGTGGGCGCGCGGGTCCTGGAAGACCATGGACACGCTGGAGCGAAGGTCGCGCAGCGGCTGCCCGCGCAGAGATGGGACGTCGGTCCCGCGGTAGCGGATCGTCCCCTCGACGAGCGCGCCGGGAGGGAGCAGCCGCACGATCGAGCGGGCGGTCATGGATTTTCCCGACCCCGATTCGCCGACCAGGCCGACCGCCTCCCCGGCGGCGATGCTCAGCGACACGTCGCTGAGGACGGTCCTCGGTTCGCCGTCGAGCGGCAGTCGCACCGTCAGGCCGCTGATGCGGAGCAGGTCGTTCACGCGGCACCTCCTCGCCTGGGACGCCACCAGCGCGACGGGCCGAACGTCCCGCCCTGCCCGGAGCCGTCGGACAGCCGTTCGCCGAGCACGTTGAACGCCACGACCAGGACGACGATGCAGCCGCCCGCCAGCAACGACTCGGCCGGGTACCCCTGCAGGACACCGGACTGCCCGCCGGCGACCATGACGCCCCAGTCGGCGTCGGGCGGCTGCACGCCGAGGCCGAAGTACGACACGATGGCCAGATCCACCATGGCGTAGCCGAAGAAGAGCGTGGCCTGGGCGGCGATGAGCGGGATGAGGTTGGGCACGAGGTGGCGCAGGCAGATCGCCATCGCCCCCAATCCCTGCACCTCCAGCGCCTGGACGTAGGCTTTGCGGCGCTCGGCCAGCGCCGCGCTGCGCAGCAGTCGGGCGATGTACGGGACGTAGGCCACCGACAGCGCGAGCACCGCCGCGCTCAGGCCCGGACCGAAGACGGCGGCGACGAGCATCGCGAGCAGGACTCCCGGGAAGGCGAACACCACGTCGAGGGCCGCCGACACGACGGAGTCCAGCCATCCGCCGACCCAGGCGGCCGCGATCGCGATGATCGTTCCTGCCGCCATGCTCAGTGCGACGACCCAGAGGGGGCCGAGCAGCGAGGTTCGCGAGCCGGTCAGCAGGCGGGCGAGAAGATCGCGTCCCTGGCCGTCGTACCCGAGCGGGTGTCCCGCCCCGGGGGCCGCGTAGGCGCTGGCGAAGTCGCTGGCGTTCGGGTCGGCGGACAGCGCCGGTCCGAGTAGTGACAGGGCGACCGCCGCGACGATCACGACGGCAGCCGTCGTGCCGAGTGGTCCCCACCTGCTTCCCAGGGGCACGGTGACCGCGGTCATGCTCGTCTCCCCAGTTTGATCCGGGGGTCGAGCATCGCTGCCACGACGTCGACCAGGGTGTTGACGAGGACGAATGACGTGACGAGTACGAGCGAGATGCCCTGCACGACGGCGAAGTCCTTGGACAGCGCGGCACTGACGAGGTAGGAGCCCAGGCCGTTGAGGCTGAAGGCCCGTTCCACCACCGCCGCCAGCGCGATCATCGACGCCACCGTCATGCCGGCCAGCGTGCTGATCGGGACGGCGGCGTTGCGCAGGGCGTGGCGGCGTACCACGGCCCCATAGGGAATGCCGCGGCTGACCGCCGTCTGCACATGCTCGCGGCCCAGCTCCGCGCGTACGGTGGTCCGGGTCACCCGGGCGACGGCTGCGGTGGAGGCCGCCGCCAGGGCGAAGGCCGGAAGCGTGAGGTGGCGGATGCCGTCCCACAGCCCGGAGCCGTTGCCGAGTGCCGGCAGCCACCGCAGGTTCACCGCGAAGATCCCGATGAGCACGATCGCGGCGACGAAGGGCGGAACGGCCACCACCACCGCCGTCGACATCACCACGAGGGAGTCCACGATCCCCGGACGCAGCGCCGCCAGCAGCCCGAGCGACACGCCGGCGAGCAGCACGATCAGGGCCGCGTAGAGGATCAGGGCGATGGTCGTCCCGGAGCGGGAGCCGATGAGCTCCGACACGTCCTGCCGGAGGGTGATCGACACGCCCAGGTCGCCCCGTACGGCGTTGCCCAGCCAGGTGACGTACTGCACGAGGAACGGCTCGTCCAGGTGGTAGCGCTGCACGAGGACCGCGACGCTCTCCGGCGGGAGCGAGCGGCCGCCCGAGAGGGTCGCCAGCGGATTGCCCGGTGCGACCGACAGCCCGGCGAACACCACGAAGCTCGACACGAGCAGGGTCGCCGCCAGCATGATCGCCCGCCGCATGAGGAACGCGGCCATGCGCCTAGCCCACCGCCCCGAGCTTGCCGGCCCACGGCGCGAACAGGTGCTGCGAGGACACCGTGGCGCCGGTGAGTTTGGCGTTGAGCACGAGGACCGTGTCGGGGGCGACGATCGGTATCCACGGCAGGTCCCCGGTCACGATCTTCTGCGCCTGCACGGTGCTCTCGGCCCGCTGCCGCGCGTCCTCGGTGCCGCGGGCTCGTTCGAGCAGGCCGGCCACCGCCGGATTGCGGTAGCGGCCGTAGTCCTGCGGGCCGCCCGGCAGGGACAGCGTCGCGTAGAGGGCTCCGGGATCGGCCCAGTTGGGGTAGTTGGTGGTGAAGAACCCGTCCACGTCGGCGCGGGCCTGCGCATCCAGGAAGAACCCGCTGTAGGCGTCGGTGGACACCGCCTTCAGCCGAGCCTTGAGGCCGATCTTCTCGGCCGCCGTCTTGAAGAGGTTGGCCTCGGTGGCGAGCTTGTTCAGCTCGTTGCTCATGCCGAAGGTCACGGTCTTGCCGGTCGCGCCGGCCTCCTGGACGAGCCTGCGCGCGGTCTCCAGGTCGGTCTTGGGGTCGGGCAGGCCGTCCCAGGCGGACTGGAAGGTCTGCCGCTCGTACCCCCAGGTGCCGGGGGTGCCGAGGGCGCGAGCCGGCCGGGCGCTGTCCTTGTACAGCGTCTTGATGTACGCCTCGCGGTCGATGGCCAGCGACAGGGCGCGGCGGACGCGCACGTCGGAGAGCGTCCCCCTGCCCACGTCGGCGACGATCAGCGCGTCGATGAGGTACGACGGGCCGTGGTAGACCTTCACCGTGCCGCCGGCGCGGATCTGGTCCATCGTCGACAGCGGCAGTTCGAGGTAGGCGCCGTCCACTTCTCCGGTGAGCAGTGCCGCGGTCAGCGTGGCCTCGTCGGGGATGCCCCTGAAGTCGATCTGCCGCACCAGCGGGGACTCCGCGCGGTTCCAGTAGCCGTCGTTGCGTACGACGGACAGCACGTCACCGGTGCGCCACTGACCGAGCTTGAAGGAGCCGGTGCACATGGCACCGCCCTTCACCGTGCCGTAGTCCTTGCCCTTGGCCGCGACGTAGCTCTTCGAGACCACCATGCCCGGCATGTACGACAGGACGTTGCGCAGCCAGTAGTCCGGCTGCTTCAGCTTCAGGGTGACCTGCAGCGGTCCGGTGGCCTCGACCGAGGTCACGCGGTTCAGGACGGGCACCCAGTAGCCGCCGCCCTTGGGGTCGCGGTTGCGCTCGATGCTGAAGGCGACGTCTTCGGCGGTCATGGGGGAGCCGTCCCAGAACGTCACGCCCTTGCGGAGCGTCAGCACGGCGGTCTTCGGGTCGGGGAAGTCCAGCCGCGTCGCGAGGCCGGGCTCCACCGATCCGTCCGGCGCCTGGCGGAACAGCGACTCGCACATGAGGCTCGTCACGGTGATCTCGGGATAGTCGCCCGCGGTGATCGGGTCGATCGAGGTGGTGCCCCGGTAGAGCGCCCAGGTGACCTTGTCGACCTGCCCGACCCCGGCGGGGGTCGTCGTGACGAGATCGTGTTCGGGGGTGCTCCCCGGAGCCGCCGTGCCCGCAACGTCGCCGCCGTCCCGGTAGCAGCCCGAGGTGATCATCACCAGCGCCACCACTCCGGTGGCGATACTCCGCTTTCGCCAGCCTTGCATCTGAAACCGCCCATCGTGCCAAGGGTGTACCGCTGCCCCTCAGTTCTTAAGTAGTCGAACGATCGCTCAAATAAGGGCCGGCGTCAAGGCATGCTCTCAGGGGGTTATCGGATCGACGGTGATCGCCGTACGGTCTTCAGGGGCTTGGCGGTCATCCGGAGTGGCCCTGCGGACCAGCAGCAGGACGATGGCCGCGGCGATCAGGGCACTGATCCCGCTGAGCAGGAAGATCTGGTCGAGACCGGAGACGAAGGCGGCCCGCACCGTGTGTCCGGCCGCGTCGTGGACCGTTGCGGCCAGGCCATCGACGACGGTGTCCGCCTGGCCACCGATGATCGAGGCGGTCGCCGAGTCCAGGTCGGGGAAGAGGCCGCTGCCGGCGAGCACCGGCCGGACGGCACCGGCCATCGCGGTGGTCATGATCGGGATGCCCAGCGCGAACCCGAACTGGCGCAGGGTGTTCACCGCGGCGCCGGCCATGCCGGCCTTGCTGGGCGGGACGGCGGCGGCCGCGGCCGCCGCCAGCGTCGGTGAGGAGATTCCGACCCCGGCCCCGGTCACGAGCAGCCCGGGCAGCAGCGCCGTCCACTCCGAGTCGCCGGTCACGAGCATGTCCAACAGTCCGCCGACGCCGATGAGCAGCAACCCGATCCCGATGGGCCACTGGGGGGCGACGTTGTTCATGAAACGCCCGGCGAAACCGGACACCACGAACGCCGCGGCGCCCAGAGGCGTCAGCACCAGTCCGGCCGCGACCGGGTCGAAGCGCAGCACCGACTGCGCCCAGATCGACACGAAGACGAGGTTGGCGAACGCGGACGCGCTGAGGACCAACGCGCCCAGCATGAGAGCGGCGAACGACGGGGTGCGGGCCAGGGCGAGGTCCAGCATGGGATCGCGCCGGCGGCGCTCGACGAGCACGAACGCCACCAGCGCGGCGGCGGTCGCCGCGAAGAGCGCGACGGGGACCGGGGCCGTCCAGCCGTCGTCGCCGACCCGGATCAGCCCGAAGATCAACAATGTGGCGGCGAGGGTGAAGGTGATGGTGCCCGGGACGTCGACGCGCCCGCCGGCCGGGTTCTTCGACTCGGCCACATGACGCCGGGCGATCACCCATGCGACCGCCGCGATGGGCAGGTTGACCAGGAAGATGGACCGCCACCCGATGTGCTGGGTGAGCAGCCCGCCCAGGATCGGCCCGGCGGCGGCCGAGATGCCGTTGACCGCTCCCCAGATGCCGAAGGCCACGCTTCGGTCCCGGCCGCTGTAGGTTCCGGCGAGCAGCGCGATGTTGGTCGAGAGCATCGCGGCGGCGCCGAGCCCCTGAACGCCGCGGGCGGCGACAAGGAGACCGCTGGTGGGCGCCAGGCCGCAGGCGAGCGACGCCCCGGCGAAGACGACCAGGCCGACGAGGTAGACCCGGCGCCTGCCGACGAGGTCGGAGGCGGAACCGGCCGCCATCAGCAGGGCCGCCAGCACCAGAACGTACAGATCGACCGTCCACTGCAGGGCCGAGAGCGATGAGTGCAAGCTGGTCGTCATGGCCGGTACGGCCACGCTGACGATGGTGATGTCGACCAGCAACATGAGCGTGGCCAGACAGACGGTCAGGAGAGGGAACCATTTCCGCATCGATAGCTCCAGGGTCCAGGGGCGGCAGAAGGCAGACCCGGAACGCTCGTTCGCGGGCTGCACGAACGAGACTCTCTGCTGCTGATTGCCACAGACGCTGAATCTGCGATACGCGGCGTTTTCTGACAGACAGCTACCATTCCCCGGTGGATCCACTCACCCTTGACGATCTCGACCGGCAGTTGGTGCACGCTCTGCAAATCGACGGCCGCGCCCCGTTCAGCCGGATCGCCGCCGTGCTGGGCACATCCGATCGGACGCTCGCCCGCCGTTATCGCCGGCTGCGTTCGGCGGGCCTGCTCCGTGTGGTCGGTCTGCCCCATGTTCGGCCGTTGGGGCATGTCGACTGGTTCGTGCGCATCCGGTGTACGCCCGATGCCGTCACCACAGTCGCGGCGGCGCTGGCCCGCCGCGAGGACACCTCCTGGGTCACGCTCACCTCCGGCGCCACCGAGGTCACCTGCATCATCCGCGCCCACATCCGGTCCGATCAGGACAACGTGCTGTTGCCGAAGCTGCCCCGTACGGCACGGATCACCGCGGTCACCGCGCACTGCATGCTGCGCGCGGTCGCCGGCACGAGCGGCTGGCCCGGCCGCACCAGCGCCCTGAACCCGCGGCAGATCGAGACCCTGCGCCCTCAGCCACCCACGCTGGACGGCCACTCACCCATGGAGCTGACCGAGGCCGACCAGCGGCTCCTGCCCGTGCTGGCCGCGGACGGGCGCGCCGGCTACCCGGCCCTGGCCGCCGCCACCGGATGGTCCGAGTCCACCGTCCGCCGCCGCCTGGAGGAACTGCGCCGCACCGACGTGCTCTACTTCGAGGTCGAGATCGACCCCATGCTGTTCGGGTACGCCACCGAGGCCGTGCTGTGGCTGACCGTCGCCCCCTCCGAACTGACCGCGGTGGCCGAAGCGCTGGCCGGCCACCCCGAGATCGCCTTCGCGGCGGCCACCACCGGCGATCCCAACATGATCGCCTTCACGGTGTGCGCCGACCCCGGCGCCTTGTACGACTACCTCGCCACCCGTATCGGCGCCTTGCCCGGAGTGCTGAAGGTGGAGACCGCGCTGATCGCCCGCCACGTCAAACGCGCCGGCGCCCGCCTGCTGCCGATGTCCCGCTGACCGTCGCCCCCAGATCGCTGTCGCGGCGGTCGATATCGAACACCGCCAAGGGCAGCAGGACTGCCTACTCGACCACCAGGCGGCGGCCCAGCGGCTCCCAGGCCAGCACGCCCCAGCCGGAGCCCTGAACGGTGGCGGTGGCGGTGGTGAGCTGCTTGGCGAAGGCGTCGAAGGAGCCGAAGTGCTCAGTGATCGCATCGCCCAACTCGCCGTCGGGGCGGTCACCGCCGTCGGGGGACAGGTTCTGCCAGAAGATCGTGTGCAGGACGTGGCCGGACAGGTGGAACGCGTACGTTTTCTCCAGCCCTACCAGGCCGCCGAACTCTCCCTTGTCCCGGGCTTCGGCCAGCCGTTCCAGGGTGTCGTTGGCGCCCTTGACGTAGGCGGCGTGGTGTTTGGCGTGGTGCAGTTCCAGGATCTCCAGGATCAGCTTGGCGACAGGAACACGACGACGTCCGTCTCGTTGCCCGGCAGGGGTTCGGGCTCCTGCCAGCCGAGGTGGCGGTAGAACGCGAGAGTGTCGTGCGCCTGGTTCCAGGCCAGCAGCCACGCCCGGCCGCCGGGTGCGGTGGCGGTGAGGGCGGACAGCAGCCGCCGCCCTAAACCGGTGCCGCGGGTGTGTGACCGTACTCCCAGTTCGTCGACCTCGAAGGTGCCCACCAGCAGATCGTTCACCCGGTCGGCGCCGAGCCGCCTGGTCACCTTCCCGTAGGCGCGGTCGGTGCGGAACGGGGCCTGGGTGATCCAGCCCGTGACGAAGCCATCTATCTCACCGTCGTCTGACATCGCCAGCATGGCCCGGAAGCCGGGGCGGTGCGCGTCCGACTCGATCCGCTCGCGGAATGCCGTCCGGGTGGCCTCGGCCTCCCGGTGCTGCCAGGGCGGGGCGGTGAAGATCTCGACGTAGGCCTCGGTGAGTTCGTCGGCGATGGCAAGGATGTCCAGCTCGAAGTGTCGCATGGCGAGCAAACTTATCCTCCGGACCGCGCGGGAAACCGCGGTCCGTCCCCTGTGGTTCGCCGATCGCGAAGAGCCCTCCATTGACAACATTCTATTCCTACCTGAATAGTGGGATATCGAACGTTACCTAGGAGCTCCAATGAGGGAATTGCCCCGTCCCTTCGACCGGTCCGGCCCACCCGGCACGGCGAAGCACGTCATGACCCGGCGGACCCTGCTCGCCGGGACGGGAGGCGGAGCTCTCGCGCTGCTGCTGGCCGCCTGCGGAACAGGCGACGGCGTGGCCACACAGACCGGTGCGGACGTGACTGCCGCGGCGTCCGCACCACCCCGCCCCGGCGGGACGCTCCGCGCCGGATCGCCCCCGCCGCCCACCGCCGTGGACCCGGTCACCATGTACGACGGGTCGGCCATCGCCATCGTGCAGCTCGTCGCCGACTACCTGGTCTGGCTCGACCGGGACTTCAGCCTGAAGCCGAGGCTGGCCGAGAAGTGGGAGTCCGAGGAGGGCGGCAAGCGGTGGGCGTTCACGTTGCGCCAGGGCGTCACCTTCTCCGACGGCACGCCACTCGACGCGGAGACCGTCAAGGCGAGCTTCGACCGGCTGCTCGACCCCGACTCCAAGTCGGCCGCCCTGTCGGCGTTCGACACGGTGCTGGGCAAGGGAGGGGTGAGCGTCCGCGACGCCGCCACGGTCGTCTTCACGCTCGAACGGGCCTTCTCCGACTTCCCGTACCTGGTCTCGGCGGGCAACTACAACGCGGTGATCCTCAAGAAGGACTACGCGGGGAACTTCACCAAGAAGCCGATCGGCACCGGGCCCTTCCTGCTGGAGTCGTACGACGCCGCGTCGGGGGCGACGTTCACCCGTAACCCGAAGTACTGGGAGCCGGGCAAGCCGTATCTCGACGGGGTGCAGATCAAGTTCTACGCCGACGACCAGGCGGACCTGCTGGCGCTGCAGAGCGGTGAGATCGACGCGCAGATCCTCAGCCGCCCGCAGCTCGTCGGCCCGCTCAAGGGCATCGGCGACATCACCGTCGATCAGGTCCAGGGCACGGGGCTGACCGCGTTCACGCTGCGGACGGACCGGGCGCCGTTCGACCGCAAGGAGGCGCGGCAGGCCGTCGCGTACGCGCTCGACCGGCCGGGCGTGAACGCCACGGTCTACGACGGCATCGGAGCCTTGGGCAACGACCATCTGTTCGCCCCCTTGTTCCCCGCCACGCCGGGCGATGTCGCGCAGCGGGCGAAGGACCCGGCCAAGGTCGCCGAACTGCTCGGCGGGCAGCCGCTGTCGTTCACGCTGACGTATGACCCGCCGAGCAAGGACTACGCGCTGACCGTCCAGAACCAGCTCAAGCAGGCGGGCATCCAGGTCGAGCTGGACCAGCGCAGTTCGGCCGACTTCTACGGCGGCGACCAGGACAAGGACACGCCGTGGCTGTTCTCCACCGCGAACCTGGTCGGCTGGGCCGGGCGCGCGACCCCCAGCCAGTTCGTCATCCCCATGGTCAAGGGCGGCGGCGTGTGGAACGGCTCCAAGTACGCCAACTCCGCCCTGGACGCCGCCGCCGACGCCTACGACGCGGCCCGGACCGACGACGACCGCAAGGCACAGGCTGAGATCATCGCCAAGGCGCTGCACGAGGACGTGCCGTTGATCGTGTCCGTGTGGAGCGGCACCGTACGGGCCTACAACGCCGGGAAGTTCACCGGCATCCAGGCGCATCCGTCGAGCTACGTCGACTTCAGCTCGGTCTCCCAGGTGGTGTGATGCGGTTCCTGCTGCGCCGGCTGGCGGCTGTGCCGCTCACCTTGCTCGGGGTGTCGGTGCTGGTGTTCGTCACGACCGAGCTGGTGCCCGGCGACGTCGCGCGCACGATACTCGGCCGCGAGGCGAGCGCGGAGTCGGTCGCCCGGCTGCGCGGGCAGCTCGGCCTGGACCGGCCACTGCCGGAGCGGTACGCGGACTGGCTGGGCGGCTTCGTCACCGGCAGGTGGGGCGAGTCCTACACGCTGCGGGTGCCGGTCCGCGACCTCGTGCTCGACCGGCTGTCGGCCTCGATGCTGCTGGCCGCGCTGGCGTTCGCGCTGCTCGTGCCGGTCGCGGTCACGCTCGGTCTGGTCGCGGGCGTCAACCACGACCGGCCGATGGACCGGCTGGTCAGCGTGACGGGGCTGGCGCTGGGCGCGACCCCGGAGTTCGTGACCGGTGTGATTCTGCTGGTGGTGTTCGCCGTGCGGTTGCGCTGGTTCCCCGCCTCGGCCAAGGCGCCGGACGGCTCCTCGCTGCTCGCCAGGCTCGGCCACCTGGCACTGCCCGCGTTCTCGCTGGTGGTGCTGTGCACCGGGTACGTCGCCCGGCACGTCCGCGCCGGCGCGGTGACCGCGATCGAGAGCCCGTACGCGAGCGCCGCCGAGCTGCGCGGTCTGACCAGGTGGCAGGTGGTGCGGCGGCACGTGCTGCGCAACTCCACCATCTCGGCCACCAGCGCGCTCGGCGTGCAGCTGCAGTTCCTGCTGGGCGGGCTGGTCACGGTGGAACTGCTGTTCAACCATCCCGGCATCGGGGCGTTGCTGCTGTCGTCCGCGGTCGACAAGGACCTGCCGACGCTGCAGGCGACGGCGATGGTGCTGGGCCTGCTCTACATGCTGATCGTCTTGGCGGCCGACGTCGGGTTCCGGCTGCTCGATCCGCGGATCCGGCTCGGGGTGGCATCGTGACCGCCATCGCGCTCCCGTACGCGCGGCGGCGCCACGGGGCCGCCCTGGGGATCGGTGCGGCGATCATCGTCGCATGGGCGGTGGTCGCGGCGTTCTGGCCGCAGCTCGTGCCGTACGAGCCGGATCTGCTGGATCCGGCGAGCCGCTTCCTCCCGCCGGGCAGCGCGCACTGGCTGGGAACCGACCAGTTCGGCAGGGACACCTTCTCGCGGCTGCTCGCCGGGGCCAGACCGGTGCTCCTGGTGGCGCCGACGGCGACCGCGCTGGCGGTCGTGGCCGGAGCGCTGGTGGGGCTGGCGGCCGGAACCTACGGCGGCCTGGTGGACGAGATCGTCATGCGGGTGCTCGACGCCGTCGTGGTCTTCCCCTCCATCATCGCCACCGTGCTGGTCGTGGCGCTGGCGGGACGGTCGGTCACGGTGATGGTGCTGGTCATCGCCGCGTCGTTCGTGCCGATCGTGGCACGCAGCGTGCGCGCGGCCACGCTGGTGGAGCGGGAGAAGTCGTACGTCGAGGCGGCCCGGCTGCGCGGTGAGCGCTCCTGGGGCCTGACGGTACGCGAGATCCTGCCGAACGTCTCCTCGACGGTGATCGTGGAGGCGACGTCCCGCTTCGGCGACGCGATCTTCGCCGCCGCCACGCTGTCGTTTCTCGGGCTGGGGCAGCCGCCCGGCTCACCGGACTGGGGGGCCTCGGTGTCGGACAACCGGTTGTGGCTGCAACTGGCGCCCTGGACGGTGCTCGCGCCGGCGCTGGCCATCGCCTCACTCGTGGTCGGGATCGCGCTGGTCGCCGACGCCCTGCGCGGGCGCTGGGAGGCGGGGCGATCGTGAACGGGCTTCGCGTCGAAGAGCTGTCCGTCGCCTATGGCGGGAAGGTCGCGGTGAACGGCGTGTCGTTCACAGTGGCGCCCGGTCAGACGTACGGGCTCGTGGGGGAGTCGGGGTGCGGCAAGACGACCATCGGGCGAGCGTTCGGGCGCCAGGTCGCGCGGAGTGGTCTGATCACCGGGGGCCGGATCGTCGTTGACGGCGTGGACGTGCTCGCGTTGTCCCCCGCGGCGCTGCGGCGCTGGCGGGCCGAGGCGCTGGCCGTCGTTCAGCAGGAGGCGAGCGCCGCGCTCGATCCGACCATGCGGATCGGCACACAGCTCGCGCAGGCGCTGCGCGCACGGGGACGCGATCGCGCCGCCGCGCGCCAAGAGGTGCCCGAGCTGCTGGAGCGGGTCCGGCTGCCCGACCCCGCCGCGATCGCCCGCCGTTACCCGCACCAGCTCTCCGGCGGGCAGCAACAGCGGGTGGTCATCGCCGCCGCGCTGGCCGCGCGCCCTCGGCTGCTCGTCCTCGACGAGCCCACGACCGGTCTCGACGCCACTGTCGAGCGGGAGATCCTCGACCTCATCGGAGAGCTGCGCACCGAACTCGGGGCGGCGGTGGTGCTGATCAGCCACGACCTCGGCCTGGTCGGGCGGCTGTGCGACCGGGTGGGGGTTCTGTACGCGGGCCGCCTGGTGGAGGAGGGCCCGGTCGGCGAGGTCCTGTCCGATCCCGCGCACCCGTACCCGGCGGCACTGCTGGCCAGTACGCCTGGGCTGGGCCGGAACCGGCGCACGCACCCGCTGACGGCCATCCCGGGCCACCCGCCCGCGCCGGGGGAGCAGCAGGACGGCTGCTCGTTCGCGCCACGCTGCCCACAGGCGGACGACCTGTGCCGATCCACCGCGCCCACCCTGTCCACCGCGCCCGACGAAGCCACAGCGGGCCTTCACCTGGTGCGCTGCCACCATCCGGGGCAGACCGCGCAAGCCGTCTCCCTGCCGCGGCCGGCCGCGTCGGGCGCTGCGCTGCGGTCGGCCGGGTCGGATCGTCGGCCGGAGCCCGCCGTGTCCCAGCCCCCGCCCCTCCCGCCGGACGGCGGGCCGTTGCTGGAGGTCCGTGGGCTGACCCGCCGCTACGGCAAGACCGTTGCCGTGGACGGCGTCGATCTGGTGATCCGGCGGGGTGAGGTGGTCGGGCTGGTCGGCGAGTCCGGCAGCGGCAAGACCACCCTCGCCAGGACGGTGGCCGGGCTGGGCGGACGCGGACCGGGAACGATCACGTTGCGTGGCCGGCCGCTGCACCCCTCCGCGACGCGGCGGGCGCCCGAGCAGCGGCGCGCCATCCAGATGGTGTTCCAGAATCCTTACGCCTCGCTCAACCCGAGCCACACCATCCGCACGATCCTCACCAAGGCCGCGCGCAGCCTCGGCGGGCCGCTCGATCCGGCGGGGCTGGCACATGAGGCGGGGCTCGACGCGCACGTTCTCGATGCCCGGCCCGAGCGGCTGTCCGGCGGGCAGCGGCAGCGGGCGGCCATCGCCCGCGCCTTCGCCGGGGTTCCCGACCTGGTGGTGTGCGACGAGCCGGTGTCCGCGCTGGACGTGAGCGTGCAGGCCGGGGTGCTGCGGCTGCTCGACGACCGGCAGCGGGCGAGCGGCACGTCGTACCTGTTCATCTCGCACGACCTCGCCGTCGTCGGCTATCTCGCCGACCGGATCGCGGTGATGTACCGAGGCCAGGTCGTCGAGCAAGGGCCGGCCGAGCAGGTGCTGTACGGCCCGCACCACCCCTACACGGCGGTCCTCGTCGGCAGCCGCCCGCCCGCACCCCCGCGGCAGGGGGATGGCGGCGGTACGGGCTGCCGGTTCGCGGCCGGCTGCCCGAGCCGCGTCGACGGGCTGTGCGACACGAGCGCGCCCCCCGTGCGCGACCTCGGCCAGGAGCATCTCGTCCACTGCCACCTCGACCCCGCCCACCTCCCGTACCGCACCCAAGGCAGCACGGCGCCGTAACCCTCTCTCCAGGAGGCAGCATGTCCACATCAGCCCTGTCCGACAATGAATTCGCAGACCTGCCCGGACCTGTCCAGCGCCGCTGGGTCACCGTCTCCACCGGCGAGCACGTGAGCGGCGTCGTCTGGGGATCCGGCCCGTCGGAGGCCGTGCTGCTGCACGCCGCCGGCGGCAGTGGCCGCGACTGGGACGGCCCGCTGTCCGGGATCAGCCGCCCCACGCTCGCCCTGGACCTGCCGGGACACGGCAGGTCCAGCCGCCGCGCGGCCGTCTACACGCCGCGCAAGCTCGTCCTTCCCGTCGCCGAGGCGATCAAGTCGTTCGCCCCGAAGACCAAGGCGGTGGCCGGGACCGGGCTCGGCGCGCTCACCGCCGTCGCGCTGGCGGCCCGGCATCCCCACCTGGTTCCCGCGCTGATCCTGATCGGCACCCTGCCCGGCCACCCCGATCCCTCGGACGACGAGTACCTCTGGAACGGCCTGTCCGGCCTGGCCGCCGCCGGAACGCCCATCACCGTAGTCCGAGCCGGCCTGTCCGACGCCGCTGTGGCCGAGCTCCGCGACCGCGTCCCCGCCGCGCGGCTCCTCCCCGCAGGGCGGCTCGACACCGCCGCCGAACTCGCCGACCTCCTGCTGACCGGCACGACCACAAGGAGCACCGCATGACCGTCCGCATCCCCGTCATCGACCTCGAGCTCGCCCTCAGCGACGACGCCCCGCCCGAACTGCTCGCCGCCGCCCGCGAGTCGGCCGAGCAGATCGGCATCATCCAGGTGACCAACCACGGAGTGCCCGACGAGCTCATCGACGGCTTCCACGACTCCATCGGCCGTGTCCTGGCCCTTCCCCGGGAGGAGAAGGCGAAGCTGGCCAGCCCCACCGGCCATCCCTACCGCGGCTGGCGACAGTGGCCGGACGACTTCGGCCGCCTGGAGCTGGAACGCTTCAACATCGGCCAGTTCGGCAGCGTCGAGGAGGCCCAGGCGGCCGGACTCGGCGAGGAGTACGCCCAGCTCTATGCTCACCCCAACGTGTGGCCGGAGCAGGAGCCGGGGCTGAAGGACCTGGCCGCGCGCTACCACGACGCCTCGGTCGCAGTGGCCGAGAAAGTGCTCACCCTGTACGCGCGGCTGCTCGGCGTCCCCGCCGAGACCTTCCCCACCTCCGGACGCCCCTACTACACCAGCTTCGTCGTCAACGACTACCCGACCTGGACCCACGACGGCGGCGAGGCGGACGAGGACAAGCTGCTGCTGCTCGAGCACGCCGACGGCTCCGCGCTCACGGTGCTGCACCAGCGCGGCGACTACGCCGGGCTGCAGGGCCGCGGCCCCGACGGCGAGTGGATACCGGTGCCGATCGTGCCCGGAGCCTTGCAGGTTTTCTCCGGCCACATCCTCACCAAGTGGACCAACGGCCGTCTGTCCGCGGGCACGCACCGAGTGGTCGCGGGCGGCTCGGTCACCAGGCGCTCGACCGGCGTGTTCTGGCATCCCAGCCTGGACACGGTGATCGAGCCGCTGGCCCCGTTCGCCGGCCCCGAGGGCTCCGACTACGAGCCGGTGCTGCTGTGGGACCAGGCCAAGCGGCAGGTCGAGGAGTACCTGGAGGTGTTCGGCCGGCCCGACCAGGTCGCGGCGTGGCGCGAGCGCCGCCCGTACGTCGCCGAGCTGGCGCAGGCCTGACCGTGCCCGCGTCCGGCACCTTCAACGGGGAGCCGAGCGAGCGCTGACCCCGAGCGCCGGGCTCCCTCCCGGAGGCGGAGCCCGGCACCCGCCCGCATGCGTGATGTTCCAGAACGGGTAAGGGGATCAGCATGACGACCACGCCTCCGGTCAACCCCGAGACCGTCTTCACCTACGGCGCGCCCCAGCTCAAGTTCGGCAACGGCGCCTCCGACGAGATCGGCTTCGACCTCAGCCGGTACGGCGGCGTCCGGCGCGGGCTCGACGTGCTGTCACTCAAGGTCAAGACCGGTATCAGCCACGCCGGGCTGCGCCCCGCACTCGCCGTCGTCGACCCTGACCTGACGCTGACCCAGCCCGCGCCCGTGACCGCCTCGGCCGGTATGGACATCGTCTGCCACGCGGTCGAGAGTTACACCGCCCGCTGGTACACCGGCGGCGAGCGTAAACGCCCTGAGCAGCGAGTGCCCTACTGCGGCGCGAACCCGATCTCCGACATGTGGGCCGAGCAGGCCATGCGGCTGCTGGCCAGGTCGTTCCGGCGCGCCGTGCGCCACGGCGACGACGCGGCGGCCCGCGGCGAGATGGCCCTGGCCGCGACGTTCGCCGGGATGGGCTTCGGCAACGCCGGCGTGCACATTCCGCACGCCAACGCCTATCCCATCGCCGGGCAGGTGCGCGACTTCCACCCGAAGGGGTATCCCGGGCACGAGCCGATGGTTCCGCACGGGATGTCGGTCGCGCTCACGGCGCCGGAGGCGGGCTGAGGCGGCCGAGTTCCTGCCGTCCGTCCTCATCGACCTCATGCGCGACATCGGCCTCCCCAACGGGATCGGCGCCGTCGGGTACGGCACGGGCGACATAGACGCACTCGTCGAAGGGGCGATGAGACAGCAGCGCCTGCTCGCGACCGCTCCGCTGCCGGTGACCGAGGATGACGTGGCAGGCATCTTCGCCCGCTCGATCGAACTGTGGTGACCCAGCACCGTCTCGAGAATGACCTCGGCTCACCGTACACGCAGGAGTTCCAGACATGATCATGTCCTCTCGTTCCTTCCTCGAATACCGGGCCATGTTCGCGTTCGACGAACGTGACCTGGACGGGGTCCTCCTCGACTGCGCCGGGGGCGCGTCCGGCTTCGTCGCCGAGGCCCGCGCGATGGGCGTCCGGGCGCTGGCGGCGGACCCGCTTTACGCGGATGGCGCCGCCGTGCTCGCCGAGCGCCTGTCGGCCGACCTGGACCAGGGCAACGCCATGATCAGCGAGAACGCCGACCGGTTCGTTTGGGGGTGGTACGGCTCGGCCGAACGCCGCCGGGAGATGCGGCTGCGCGCCAGGAGCGCGTTCATCGCCGACATCCACCGGCGGCCCGGCGCGTATCTCGCCGCCTGCCTGCCACACCTCCCGCTGGCCGACGGAAGCGTGGACCTGGTGCTCTGCTCACACCTGCTGTTCACCTGGGCAGACCGGCTCGATCAGGAATGGCACCGGGCGGCGATCATGGAAATGAGCCGGGTCAGCCGACGCGAGGTAAGGATCTTCCCGCTGGTCCGCATGGGCGACGGCGAGCCGGTCCCGTTTCTCGACGCGCTTCGAGCGGATCTGCGAGCCGAAGGGCTGACGTGCGCGGTCCGCGAGGTCCCGTACGAGTTCCAGCGCGGCGCCCGCCACATGCTGACCGTCGCCAAGCGCCGCTGACTTGCTTGGAGGTGAGGGCGCCGCTCTCAGGAGCGCTGCCTGGACTCCGCGGCGGCCCAGGCGAAGATGCCCTTCGCCATGAGGGACAGTTCGCCGGCCGCCCTGGTGGAGAAGACCTCCGCGCGTACGCGATGCACCCCCGCGTCGTCCGGAGCCGCCAGGGCGGCCATTTCCGCCAAATGCCCGGCCAGCCGCTCGTCGCCGCCGGAAAGGGCCTTGAGCGCCGCGTCCGCGAGGGCTCGCGCCCCGCCCGCCAGTTCCGCGACCGCTTTCGCCAGCACCGCCTCGGGGGCGGGCTTCAGATGGGCCGGATTGCCGTCGTACCAGCCGCCGTACAGGCGCCACAGATTGTGTACGACGAACTCCGGCTCGTCGTACCGTGCCCGCAGATAGGGCCGGTCGGCGAGATGCTCCGGCGCCTTCACGGAGTGGACGATCTCGTCGAGCCGCGCGCCCGCGTTGAGCAGTTCCAGGGTCTGCGTGACGAGCGACTCCAGCCATTCGGCCGTTTCCAGCAACGCCTGCCGGATGCGGTCGCGGCCGAAGATCGGGGCGCCGTGGCCGGGAAGCATGATTTCGGCGTCCATGGCGGCCATCCGGTGCAACGCGTGCACCCATTCCCGGGGATAGCGCTGCGCCTTCTGCGGGTTGCCGCAGTTGGGCGTCACCCAGATGAACAGGTCTCCGGGCAGCAGCAGCCGGTGCTCGCGCACGTAGCCGATGGTCCCGTCGTCGGTCTCGCCCTTGGCGTGCAGGAGGTCGAACGTGAGCCCACCGCGCCGCACGGTCAGCGTGTCCGTGTAGGTCACGTCCGGACGGCGGTAGTCGGTGGGCCAGCGGAGCCCGGCGGCCTGGAACTGCCGCTGGTTGATCACCGAGTTGTAGCCATTTGTCAATACATAACGCTCGAATCGATCAACAACCGCTTTATGGGCGTAAATCGTGGCAGACGGCCCCGATTCCTCGAACGGCCCCGTCCCGAAGACGTGATCGATGTGCCCGTGCGAGTAGAACGCGGCGGTCAGCGGTGCCCGCGTCCAGGCCCGGACGTCCTCGTGCAATTTCGCCGCCGAGAACGAGCCGCCGGTGTCGAACAACACCAGCTCGCCTTCGGTCTCGAATGCGGTCACGTTGCCGAACCCTGGCCACCAGCCGAGACCTTCGGTGATCGGCTGTACGCCCTTGCCCTGCATGCCCGCGTCCACGACGCTGTCGTCCGATTCGCCGCGCCACACGCGTTCGGCGTACTCGATAATCATGGGGCCAACCCTGCTTCTAGAACCCGATTCTAGGCAAGAGGAGTTCCTTGATCAGCTTCTCGATGCGGGTGCGGATCTCGTCGCGGATCGGGCGGACGGCCTCGATGCCCTGCCCGGCGGGGTCGTCGAGCTGCCAGTCCTCATACCGCTTGCCGGGGAAGATGGGGCAGGCGTCGCCGCAGCCCATGGTGATGACGACGTCGGAGGCCCGCACGGCCTCGGCGGTGAGGATCTTGGGCTGCCGGCCGGTGATGTCGACGCCGACCTCGCGCATCGCCTCGACGGCGACGGGGTTGATCTGGTCGGCGGGCGCCGATCCGGCGGAGCGCACCTCGATGCGGTCCTCGGCCAGGTGGGCGAGCCATCCTGCGGCCATCTGAGAGCGTCCGGCGTTGTGCACGCAGACGAAAAGGACGCTGGGCTTGTCACTCAAAGGGTGACTCCTTTCCATCGGTCAGCGGGAGCCGAGATGAGGGATGACCGGCTCGGCTGTGCCCGCCTTGGGGCGGCCGAACAGGCCGTGGACCAGCAGCAGTCCGACGGCGCCGCCGATCAGCTGGGCGGCGACGAAGCCGGGTAGCGAGGCGGGGGCGATGCCGGCGAAGGTGTCGGAGAAGGCGCGGCCGATGGTGACGGCGGGATTGGCGAAGCTGGTGGAGGAGGTGAACCAGTAGGCCGCGCCGATGTAGCCGCTCACCGCCAGCGGGGCGGCAGTCGTACGGCCCGATCGGGTCAGGCAGAAGATCACCAGCACCAGGCCCGCGGTCGCGACGAGCTCGCCCAGCCACAGGTGCGCGCTCGATCGCTGCGTGCTCGACCAGGTGACCGGGGGCTTGCCGAACATCGCGTTGGCCAGCACCGCACCGCCGATCCCGCCCAGCACCTGGGCGGCGACGTAACCGCTGAGCTCGCCCACCGACAGGCCGGCTCCGGTACGCCGTCCCTGCCACCAGTCGGCCAGCGACACCACCGGATTGAAGTGGGCACCGGAGACCGGGCCCAGCACGACGATGAGCACGGCCAGGCCGAAGACGGTGGCCGTGGAGTTCTCCAGGAGTTGCAGGCCCACGTCGCGCGGGGAGAGGGCCTGGGCCATGATCCCCGACCCCACGACCACGGTCACCAGCAGCGCGGTGCCGACAAACTCGGCCAGCAGGCGGCGCCTCACCCGACCACCTCAGCGGGTGCCGCGAGCAGCGCCGACAGCTCGGCGAGCCGGTCCGGCACGGTCCGGTAGTACACCCAGGAAGCCCGCCGCTCACTGGTCAGCAGGCCGACGTCCTTGAGCACTTTCAGGTGGTGGCTGATGGTCGGCTGCGACAGGTCGAAGGCGTCGTTGATGTCGCAGACGCACACCTCACCGCCCGCGTGGCTGGCCACGATGGACAGGATGCGCAGCCGTACCGGATCGCCCAACGCCTTGAACACCCGGGCCACGCCCTCGGCCTGCTCGGTGTCCAGGGGCCGGCGCGCCAATGGCGGGCTGCACCCCATGATCTGCAACAGCTCCATCGGCCTTCCTCAATATCGATTCATGTCTATATCGACAGTAGTCTATGCGAGCTCGCTCAGGAGGTCGCGCCGATCTCCTGGAGCGGGCAACGCCGAGTAGATCGCCGCCCCACAATTCGATGGTTGCTCTAAGTAATTGCATGGGTACTTTATGTAGCGACAGTGATGGCAGGCGTACAGGAGGCAGCTGTGTCCCAGGAGTTGGTCGAGGCGAACATTGCCGGCGTCTTCGCGGTCTTCGACATCAACGGCGATGGCCACATCAGCGGGTCGGACTTCACATCGCGGGCCGGTCATCTCTGCGATGCCCTGGCGCCAGAGGTCGGCTCCCCCCACCACGACGCCCTTCAGTCCGCCTTCGCCGCCTGGTGGGAACAACTCCGCGACGACATCGACGGCGACGGCGACGGCAGGGTGAGCCGGGAGGAGTTCGTGGCGGCGATGCTCTCGGGCGCGGGCCGCGACCCACGCTTCCTCGCGGCGGTCGACCGGGTGACCGGCGCCGTCTTCGACGCCGCCGACGGCGACGGGGACGGTCACATCTCACGCGAGGAGTTCGTCCGCTTCTACCACGCTGTGGAGATCCCCGAAGAAGCCATCTCGATCGCCTTCGACAAGCTGGACACCGACGGCGATGGCACGATCTCCCGCCAGGAGCTCATCGCGGGCACGCATGCGCTGCTCACCAGCTCGGATCCGGCCAAGCCGGGGACCTGGCTGGTGGGGAAGACGCCGGTGCACTGACCGGCGCGACCTCCTGCCGGCTCGCCCGCCCTCGGCAACGAGCGAAGGGCGAGCCGCAGGAGGCGGCTGCTTCAGGCGGTCCTCCGCCCCCAGGGGAGCAGGACCGCCTGAAGCCGTGACATATAACCACTTGAACGAGTGAGTACTCGCTCATTATGCTCGCCCTGTGACAAAGAGGCGCAGGGTGCCGGCCATGGCGCCAGAAGACCGACGGGCCGCGCTCATCGCCGCCACGCTCCCCCTGTTGCGTGAATACGGCACCGCCGTGAGCACCCGGCAGATCGCCGAGGCCGCGGGCGTGGCCGAGGGCACGATCTTCGGCGTCTTCCCCGACAAGGCCTCGCTGTTGCGGGCGGCGCTGATGAACGCGTTCGACGCGCAGCCGGCGATGGACGCGCTGGCCGCCATCGGCACGCGGACCGAGTTGCGCGCCCGGCTGCGCGAGGCCGTCACGATGCTGCGGGCGGGCATGAACGCCAACGCCAAGCTCCTTGCCGCGCCCGGGGACCCACTGGTCGACGATCCCGAGTTCCGCGAGCGGATGCTGGACAACCGGCGCCGGATCGGCTCGGCGCTCGCCGCCCTGATCGCGCCCGACCGCGACCGGCTGCGCCGCTCTCCCGAGGGCGCGGCGCACATGCTCCTCATGCTGATCGCGGTGAGCGTGCACCGCGGTTTCGGCCTGGGCGGCGAGTTCGGCGACATGGACGACGAGGAGATCGTCTCCGTCCTGCTCGACGGGCTGCTCGTCCGGCCGTCCTCCACTCCTCCTCCTACAGAAAGCCCTACGTGATGCTGCTCCGTCTTCTGCGGGCCCAGCTCAAGCCGTACGGGAAAGAGATCACGTTAGTCGTCCTCTTCCAGTTCGTGCAGACGCTGGCCACCCTCTATCTCCCCACCCTCAACGCCGACATCATCGACAACGGCGTCGTCAAAGGCGACACCGGATACATCGCACGCATCGGGCTGGTGATGCTCGGTGTGACGCTCATCCAGATCGCCTGCTCGATCGTGGCCGTGTACTACGGCGCCTGGACCTCGATGGCCCTGGGCCGGGATCTGCGGGCCGCGATCTTCCACCGGGTACAGGACTTCTCCGCCCAGGAGGTCAACCGGTTCGGGCCGCCGTCCCTGATCACCCGGACCACCAATGACGTGCAGCAGGTCCAGTTGCTCGTGCTGATGACGTTCACGATGATGGTGGCCGCGCCGATCATGTGCGTCGGCGGCATCGTGCTGGCGCTGCGCATCGACGCGACGCTGTCGTCGCTGCTGCTCGTCGTGCTGCCCGTGATGATCGTCATCGTGGGCGTGATCGTGATGCGGATGCGGCCGCTGTTCCGCGCGATGCAGGAGCGCATCGACCGGATCAACCAGGTGCTGCGCGAGCAGATCACCGGCATCCGGGTCATCAGGGCCTTCGTCCGTGACCGGCACGAGCGCGAGCGCTTCGCCGTGGCCAACGACCAGCTGACCGATGTGTCGCTGCGGGTCGGGCGGCTGATGGCGCTGATGTTCCCCTCGGTCATGCTGGTGGTGAACCTGTCCAGCGTCGCCGTGGTGTGGTTCGGCGGCCACCGCATCGCCGACGGGACCATGCAGGTGGGCGCGCTGACCGCGGTCATCTCCTACCTGATGCAGATCCTGATGTCGGTGATGATGGCGATGTTCATGTTCATGATGATCCCGCGGGCCGAGGTCTGCGCCGAGCGCATCGACGACGTGCTCGGCACCGAGCCGACCCTCGACCCGCCGGCCAGCCCCATCACCCCGGAAAGGCACCTCGGCGAGCTGGAGCTGCGCTCCGTGGACTTCCGCTATCCGGGCGCCGAGGAGCCGGTGCTGTGCGACGTGAGCTTCGCGGCGCGGCCGGGCCGTACCACCGCGATCATCGGCAGCACGGGCAGCGGTAAGACGACGCTGCTCAACCTCATCCCGCGCCTGTTCGACGCGAGCGGCGGTGAGGTGCTGGTCGATGGCGTCAACGTGCGCGACCTCGATCCGGCCGCGCTCTCCCGGGCGGTCGGCCTGGTCCCGCAGTCGCCCTACCTCTTCTCCGGCACCGTCGCCTCCAACCTGAGGTACGGCAAGCCGGACGCGACCGACGAGGAGCTGTGGCAGGCCCTCGACGTGGCCCAGGCCCGTGAGTTCGTCGAGGCGATGCCCGGCGGCCTGGAGGAGCCGATCTCCCAGGGCGGCACGAACGTCTCCGGCGGCCAGCGCCAGCGCCTGGCCATCGCCAGGACACTGGTGCACCGGCCCGAGATCTACCTGTTCGACGACTCCTTCTCCGCCCTCGACTACGCCACCGACGCCCGGCTGCGCGCCACGCTGGCCGAGAAGATCACAGACGCCACGATCGTCATCGTGGCCCAGCGGGTGAACACGATCCGCGACGCCGACCGCATCCTCGTGCTCGACGACGGCCGCGTGGTCGGCAGCGGCAACCACGCCGAGCTCATGACCAGCTGCCCGACATATCGGGAGATCGTGCTGTCCCAGCTCACCGAACAGGAGGCGGCATGACCGAGCTTGTCGAGGTCATCAATAAGCACAGCACCTCGGTCATGAGACCGACGAAGGAGGGCTCATGACCACCCAGGCGCCCCCGCGCCGCCCTCAGCCTGGTTTCGGCTCGGCACGGATGATGTCCGGGCCCGCCGAGAAGGCTCTCGACTTCGGCGGTTCGCTCCGCCGCCTGCTGCGGTTACTGCGCCCCGAGCGCACGCTGCTGGGGATCGTCCTGGCCCTCGGTACGGCCAGCGTCGCGCTGAGCGTGACGGGTCCCAAGATCCTCGGCCACGCCACGGACCTGATCTTCTCCGGCATCATCGGGGCCCGGCTGCCCGCGGGGGTCACCAAGGAGCAGGCCGTGGCGGGGCTGCGCGCCAAGGGCCAGGGCACGTTCGCCGACATGGTGTCGTCGATGAGCGTGGTGCCCGGTCACGGCGTCGACTTCACCGCGCTGGCCAAGGTGCTGGGCTGGGTGCTGGCGATCTACCTGCTGGCGGCGCTGCTCGGGATCGTGCAGTTCCGGCTGACCACGATCATCGTGCAGCGGGCGGCGTCCCGGCTGCGTGAGCGGATCGAGGCCAAGCTGGCGCGGCTGCCGCTGAGCTACTTCGACGGCCAGCCGCGCGGCGAGACCCTCAGCCGCGCCACCAACGACACCGACAACATCGCGCAGACGCTGCAGCAGACGATGAGCCAGCTCATCACGTCGGTGCTGACGGTCGTGGGGGTGCTGGTGGTGATGTTCTGGATCTCGCCGATCCTGGCGCTCATCGCGCTGGTCTCGGTGCCGCTGTCCGTCTATGTCACCGCGATCATCGGCAAGCGGTCGCAGCCGCAGTTCATCAAGCAGTGGTCCTCGACGGGCAAGCTCAACGGCCACATCGAGGAGATGTACGGCGGGCACACGCTGGTCAAGGTGTTCGGCAGGCAGAAGGAGGCCGCCGAGACCTTCGCCGAGCACAACCAGGCCCTGTTCACCTCCAGCTTCCGCGCCCAGTTCATCTCCGGGATGATCCAGCCGGCGATGATGTTCATCGGCAACCTCAACTACGTGCTGGTCGCCGTGGTGGGCGGGTTCAAGGTGGCCTCGGGCTCGATCTCGCTGGGCGACGTGCAGGCCTTCATCCACTACTCGCGGCAGTTCAGCCAGCCGCTGACCCAGGTGGCCGGCATGGCGAACCTGGTGCAGTCGGGCATCGCCTCGGCCGAACGGGTCTTCGAGCTGCTGGAGGCTCCCGAGCAGTCCCAGGAGCCCGCCAAGCCCGCCCGGCCCGCGCAGGTCAGGGGCCGCGTGGCGTTCGAGGACGTGTCCTTCCGCTACGCGCCGGACAGGCCGCTGATCGAGAACCTGTCGCTGACCGTGGAGCCCGGCCAGACCGTGGCCATCGTCGGCCCCACGGGAGCGGGCAAGACGACGCTGGTCAACCTCATCATGCGCTTCTACGAGGTGACCGGCGGCCGTATCACGCTCGACGGCGTCGACATCGCCGAGATGTCCAGGGAGGAGCTGCGCGCCAACATCGGCATGGTGCTGCAGGACACCTGGCTGTTCGCCGGCACGATCGCGGAGAACATCGGCTACGGGGCGGAAGGCGCCACGCCCGAACGGATCGAGGCCGCCGCGGAGGCCGCCCACGTGGACCGCATCGCGCACACGCTGTCCGACGGCTACGACACGGTGATCGACGAGGAGAGCGGTGCGACGGTCAGCGCGGGGGAGAAGCAGCTGATCACGATCGCCCGGGCGTTCCTGTCCGAGCCGGCGATCCTGATCCTGGACGAGGCGACCAGCTCGGTCGACACCCGGACCGAGGTGCTCATCCAGCGGGCGATGAGCTCGCTGCGCGAGGGACGTACCAGCTTCGTCATCGCCCACCGGCTGTCCACGATCCGCGACGCCAACCTGATCCTGGTCATGGAGAACGGGCGGATCGTCGAGCAGGGCACGCACGAGTCACTGCTGGCCGCGGACGGCGCCTACGCCCAGCTGTACTCGGCCCAGTTCGCCCAGGCCGTCGCGGAGGTGGATTAGATCATCCCCTGGAGCGGCTGACCCGCTCGGCAGCGGCTGGTGTCCCGCCACCGCTGCCGAGCCATCGTGCGGGGGTGGCAACGTTCCGGTAACAAGCCGTTGACGTGCTCTTGAGTTCCATGGAGACTGCATGACTACGTAGTCAACGAGGTTTTTCCGGAGCGTGACCCATGCCCGAAACAGGTCGCGGCCCTCGCCGCCCGGTCGGCAGCACGGACGTCGCGCGTCTGGCCGGCGTGTCGCAGAAGACCGTCTCGCGAGTGATCAACGGCGAGCCCAACGTCCGGGACAACCTGCGCGAGCGCGTGCTGCAGGCCGCGAGAGAGCTCGGCTACCGCCCCAACACGGCCGCGCGGGCGCTCATCAAGGGCCGCTTCCACCGCATCGGGGTCGTCACGCTCGGCAGCACCCTGTACGGCCCGGCCTCGACGCTGGTCGCGCTGGAGCGGGCGGCCCGCAGCACCGGCTACTCGCTCAGCATCGTGTGCACGCTCGAAGGCGAGCCGGGCGGCATCAACGCGGCCATCGACTCCCTGATCGGCCAGGGTGTGGACGGCATCGTGCTGTCGGAGCCCATCGACGAGGGACAGGACGTGGCCTTCGACCCGGACGTGCCGGTCGTGAGCTTCAACCAGTTGCCCCAGCCGTGCGCCGACAAAGGGATGTTCGTCGGCGGTGACGGCGTCGCCGCCGCGCGTGTGGCCACCGAGCACCTGCTGTCCCTGGGCCATCCCACCGTCTGGCATGTCGCCGGACCGGAGCGCTGGTGGGTCTCGCGTGATCGGCTGGCCGGCTGGCGGAAGGCGCTGGCCGCGGCCGGCGTGCCCGAGCCGCCGGTCCTGCACGGCGACTGGTACCCCGCCTCGGGCTATGCCGCCGGCCTCGAGCTGGTCGCGGCCGGCGGGGTGAGCGCCGTGTTCGTCGCCAACGACGACATGGCCATCGGCGTCATGCGGGCGCTCGCCGAGGCCGGGCTGCGCGTGCCGGAGGACGTCAGCATCGTCGGCTTCGACGACACGCCGTCGGCCGCCTACCTGGTCCCGCCGCTGACCACCATCCGCGGCGACTTCGAGGGCTCCGCGGTCCGCGGCCTCCGGTTACTGGTGGAGCGGATAGAGGGCGTCACGGGCACGCCGGTGCCGCAGGAACCACCGATCGAACTCATCGTGCGCGGCTCGACCGCGCCCCCCCGGGAATCGAGGTGACCGGCTGACACCCTGATCCCTCACAGTGTGCGCGCTCTGCGACGGCGCGCCGCTGACCTGGCCGAAGCCGGGGCGACCGTCTCGCCACACCCGGCCTCGGCCTGCTCGGAGCATGGACCTGCGACGTCCTGCTCCTTGTGCTTCAACACACGAGAAATGAGTCTATCAATGATCATCAGCAAGCGCTGGCTTCCCGTACTGGCCGGGCTGAGCGTGGGCCTGAGCGCCTGCGCGGGTAGCCCCACACCCACCACCACCCCCGCAGCGCAGAACGCCGCCCAGGCCGACATCGACAAGGCCATGGGGACGCCCACCGAGCTGACCTTCTGGACCTGGGTGCCGCAGATCGAGAAGGAAGTCGCGCTCTTCGAGAAGAAGTACCCGGCGATCAACGTGAAAGTGGTCAACGCCGGTCAGGGAGAGCCGCAGTACACCAAGCTTCGTACCGCGCTCAAAGCGGGTACCGGCGCCCCGGACGTCGCCCAGATCGAGTTCCAGTACATCCCCACCTTCACGATCACCGGCAGCCTTCTCGACCTGCGCCCGTACGGCGCGGCGGAGCTGAAGGACACGTTCGTCGACTGGACCTGGTCCCAGGTCACCGGTGACGGCGGCGAGGTCTGGGCGATCCCGCAGGACTCCGGCCCGATGGGCATGCTCTACCGCAAGGACATCTTCGACAAGCACGGCATCGCCGTACCGAAGACCTGGGACGAGTTCGCCGCGGCGGCCCGCAAGCTGCACGCCGCCGACCCCGGCGTCTACCTGACCAACCTCGCCTCGAACCAGAACGGCGCCTGGATGGGCCTGCTGTGGCAGACGGGCGCCAAGCCGTTCGCCACGCCCGCCAGGGACCGCGTCACGGTCGACCTGAACGACGAGCACGCCCAGAAGCTCGCCTCCTACTGGGGCGGCCTGGTCAAGGAGGGCGTGGTCTCCACCGACGCGGACTTCACCGACCAGTGGTTCCAGTCGCTCAACCGGGGCAAGTACGCGACCTGGCTGACGGCCGCCTGGGCGCCGGCCTTCCTGACCACCAGCGCCAAGTCGACCAGCGGGAAGTGGCGGGCCGCGCCGCTGCCGCAGTGGCAGGCGGGTCAGCAGGTCTCCGGCAACTGGGGCGGCTCGACCTCGGCGGTGATCAAGGGTTCGAAGAATCCCATCGCCGCGGCGAAGTTCGCCGAGTTCCTCAACACCGATCCCGAGTCGACCAAGATGCTGGCGACCCAGCAGTTCCTCTTCCCGCCGACGAAGGCGTTGCTGTCCGACCCGGCCTTCGTCGGGCAGAAGCCGGAGTTCTACGGCGGGCAGACGGTCAACAAGGAGTTCGCCGCCATCAGCGACACGGTGTCGAAGGAATTCGCGTGGCCGCCCTTCCTCGACCAGGTCGTCAACGACTGGGACGAGACCGTCGGCAAGGCGCTGGGCGACAAGGGCGACGTCGCCGCCGGCCTCGGGCAGTGGCAGTCACGGACCACGACCTACGCCACGAACCAGGGGTTCAAGGTCGAGTCGAAGTGAGACCCGCGAAAAACTGGACCGGCTACCTGTTCGTCGCGCCGTTCCTCGTGGTGTTCGTCGCGATGCTGGTGGTGCCGCTGGGGTACGCCGCCTACCTCAGCCTCTACAAGGATCAGCTCATCGGCGGCACGGTGTTCGCCGGGCTGGACAACTACGTGCGCGCGCTGTCCGATTCGCGGCTGCTGGATGGCGTGTGGCGGATGGCCAGGTTCTTCCTCACCCAGGTACCGATCATGCTGGGGCTGGCGCTGTTCTTCGCGCTGGCCCTCGACAGCGGCGTGCTGCGGCTGGTGCGGCTCTTCCGGCTGGGCATCTTCGTCCCCTACGCGGTGCCGAGCGTGGTGGCCGCCCTGATGTGGGGCTACATCTATGGCCCCGACTTCGGGCCGCTCGCCCAGCTCGCCGACAAACTGGGCATCTCCTCACTGAACCTGCTCAGCGGCGACTTCGCCCTCGGGTCGCTCGCCAACGTCATCACCTGGGAGTTCACCGGCTACAACATGATCATCCTGTACGCCGCGCTGCGCGCGATCCCGCCCGAGCTGTACGAGGCCGCGGCCGTGGACGGCGCCGGTCCCTGGCGTACCGCCTGGAGCGTGAAGATCCCGGCGATCAGGTCCGCGCTGCTGCTGACCGTGATCTTCTCCCTCATCGGCAGCTTCCAGCTCTTCAACGAGCCGCAACTGCTGCAGCGGCTCGCGCCCAACGTCATCGACAGCTCCTACACGCCCAACCTGTACGCCTACTCGCTGGCCTTCACCAGCCAGGAGGTCAACTACGCGGCGGCGGTGTCGTTCCTGATCGGCCTGGTCATCGTCATCTTCGCCTACACCGTCCTGCTGGCCACGAACCGCCGGAGCAAGCCATGACCACCATCACGGCGAGGCGCCGGCGCGGGAACGTCCTGACCCTGGCCATGCTCGCCTTCCTCATCTACTTCCTGATGCCGCTGTTCTGGCTGTTCGTGGCCTCGACGAAGACGACCGGCGACCTGTTCTCCAGCTTCGGGCTGTGGTTCGCCGACGACTTCTCGCTGCTGTCCAACGTGCGCGGCACGCTCACGTACGACGACGGCGTCTACGTCCGCTGGCTGCTCAACACCCTGCTGTACGCGGTGACCAGCGCCGGGGGCGCGGCGCTGCTGGCCGCCCTGGGCGGGTACGGCTTCGCCAAATACCGCTTCACGGGCAACCGGGCCCTGTTCGGGCTGGTTCTCGGCTCGATCATGGTGCCGACCACGGCGCTGGCCATCCCGACCTACCTGCTCTTCAGCAAGGTCGGGCTGGTCAACACCCCGTGGGCGATCATCCTGCCGTCGCTGGTCAGCCCGTTCGGGCTGTATCTCATGCGGGTGTACGCCGAGGACGCCATCCCCGACAGCCTGCTGGAGGCGGCCAGGATCGACGGGGCCGGTGAGTTCGGCATCTTCTTCAAGGTGGTGCTGCGCCTGCTCATGCCCGGCGTGGTCACGGTGCTGCTGTTCACCCTCGTCGCCACCTGGAACAACTACTTCCTGCCGCTGATCATGCTGAACAACCCGTCGCTCTACCCGGTGACCGTGGGGCTCGCGTCCTGGTCCTCGCAGTCGGCGGCCGGCGGCGGCGCGACCGGCGACCTGCTCGCGCTGGTGGTCACCGGCTCGCTGCTGTCCATCGTGCCGCTCGTCGCGGCCTTCCTCCTGCTGCAGAAGTACTGGCAGTCGGGCCTCACCACCGGTGGGGTCAAGCAATGACCCGGAAGGGAGAACGTGTGCTTCCCGAGCAGGTGCTCTTCGGCGCCGCCTACTACCACGAGTACCAGCCGTACGAGCGGCTGAAGACCGACCTCGACCTGATGGCCGGGGCGGGCTTCTCGGTCATCCGCGTGGGCGAGTCCGTCTGGTCCACCTGGGAGCCGGAGAACGGCCGGTTCGACCTGGACTGGCTGCGGCCGGTGCTCGACGGCGCGCACGAGCGCGGCATCCACGTCGTGCTGGGCACGCCGACGTACGCCGTGCCGCCGTGGCTGGCCCGCCAGTACCCCGAGATCGCCGGGGAACGGGCGACCGGTGAGCGCATCCCGTGGGGGGCCAGGCAGGAGGTCGACTTCACCCACCCGGCCTTCCGCTTCCACGCCGAACGGGTGATCCGCGAGGTCGTCGCCCGCTACGCCGACCACCCCGCGGTCATCGGCTTCCAGGTCGACAACGAGCCGGGCTTGGAGCTGTTCCACAACCACGGTGTCTTCCAGCGCTTCGTGGACCACCTGCGCCGCCTCTACGGCGACGTCGAGACGCTGAACCGTGAGTGGGGCCTGGTCTACTGGTCGCACCGCCTGTCCACCTGGGCCGATCTGTGGACGCCCGACGGCAACATCCAGGCCCAGTACGACCTGGCCTGGCGCCGTTTCCAGGCCGACCAGACCGCCGAGTTCATCGACTGGCAGGCGGGCATCGTCCGGGAGTACTCGCGGCCCGGCCAGTTCGTCACCACCTGCATCTCCTACAACCGGCCCGCGCTGGCCGACGACCAGCTGACCCGCAACCTGGACGTCGCCGCCGGGAACCCGTACTACGCGATGCAGGACGGCCTGGCCCTCCCCGGCTCCGGCGCGGGCCCGCAGGGCTGGACGACCAGCGGGACCTGGGCGCTCTACCACAGTGCCGACCGGATGTACTCCTCCCGCCAGGAGCCCTTCCTCGTCACCGAGACCAACGCGCAGTCGATCGGCTACCCCTGGATGAACCGGCCCGCCTACGACGGGCAGTGGCGCCAGGCGGCCTACGCCCTGGTGTCGCGCGGGGCCGGCATGATCGAGTACTGGCACTGGCACTCGCTGCACTTCGGCGCCGAGACGTACTGGGGCGGCATCCTGCCGCACAGCGGCCGGCCGGGCCGCGTCTACCAGGAGATCGCGCGCATCGGCGCCGAGCTCAGGACCGCCGGCGAGCTGGTCGCCGGGCTCACACCCGACGCCGACGTCACGATGCTCTATTCCGCGCCGAGCAAGTGGGCGCTGGAGTTCTACCCGCCGCTGGCGGACGGCGCGGGCGGGCCGGACCGGCGCTCGTACGAGGGCATCTTCGACCCGTTCTACCGGGGCGCCTTCGACGCGGGCCTGCAGGTGCGGATCATGCACGCCGGACAGCTCACCGCGGCCGACGCGGCGGTCGCCGCCGCCCGGCATCCCGTCCTGGTCGTCCCGGCGCTGTACGTCGCCGACGACGCCACGCTCGACTGGCTCGCCGGCTACGCCGCCGCCGGGGGTCATCTGGTGCTCGGGCCGCGCACCGGGTACGGCGATCTGGAGGCGCGGGCCCGTACCGAGGTCATGCCGGCCCGTCTCGCCGAGCCCGCCGGCATCTGGTACGAGGAATTCGCCAACCTGGACGCCGACCTCCCCGTACACGCGCCCGAAGGCTCGCCGCTGGCGCTGCCGCCCGGTGCGACGGCCACGCGCTGGGCGGACGGCGTGCGCGCGGAGAACGCGCAGGTGCTCGCCCGCTACGAGCACCCGCACTACGGTCAGTGGCCCGCTGTCACCAGCCGGGCGCACGGAGACGGGCGGATCACCTACGTGGGGACCGTGCCGGACACCGTCCTGGCCCGCGCGCTGTTCGACTGGGCCGTCCCGGCCGAGCCGTCAGGGTGGCGGTTCGGGGCCGCGAGCGTGACGGCGACGGGTGCCACCTCGCGGGACGGACGCAAGGTGCGCTTCGTGCACAACTGGTCGTGGGAGCCGGTCGCGGTCCGGCTGCCCGTCGCGGTGCGGGACGTCCTGGACGGGAGCGACCACGACGCCGGTGCGGAACTGGCGCTCGGCCCCTGGGACGTGCGGATCCTCGTGGAGCGCTGAGGGCGGCACATGAAGCGGTGCCCGGTGAGGATCTCACCGGGCACCGATCAGTAAGCGGTCACGCTCAGCACACGATGAAGATGCTCTGCCAGCCGACAGGCGTCCGCTGCTCCGCGTTGCGGTTGGAGGCCAGCTCGAAATGCATCACGCCTTGCGCGTTGGGCTGGTTGTACATGCGCCCCGACTGGCCGTCGCCATACCACTTGTAGGACCCGTGGAAGGGGATGTTGGACACCCCGCACGCGTCGAGGACGACGGACCTGCCGGTGAAGCCCCGGCCCTCATAGGCGACGTACTGCGAGGCGTAGGCGGCGCTGGCAGTGAGCGCGATGATTCCCGCTGTCAGGGCGGGGACGAGGAGGATTCTCTTCACAATGCTCCTTTGATGCATGGTTCTGCTCGGCAAGCTCGGCTCGCCGCAGGACGTCCCCCATCATGTACGGAAAGTAATCTTGCCAACACTTACTGTGACGGCAGGCTGTGCTCGCCTCAAGTCGCCGAATGTCAGTCGGCACCGGCGCCAGATGGTGTGCCGTGCCATGCGGCGCGGAGGGCCTGGATCTCTTCGGGGGTGCTCTCCCGTGCGATGTACGGGATGTCGAGGATGTGGCGGCTGCCGGGCAACTTGGCGCGGACCACCCCGGGGTCCTGGAGGATCTGCGCGTAGACCGAGGCCCCGTCCATGCAGAACACGTCGATGACCGCCACCCGCCCATCGAGGGCCTGCCGCAGGTTGCCGGGGTTCAGGTCGATGCCGTCCCACCAGGGTGTCCGGGCCCGGAACTCGGCGTCGACCGCGGCGGCGGCCTGCCGCACCTCGGCCAGGGCCACATCGCCGTCGCCCGCCCGCCACTGGCGGGCGACCTCCTCGGCCCGCGCCGTCTCGAGCGGTGCCAGGAATTCCAGCACGGCCAGCGTGCCGCCGCCGTCCAGCGGGCTGTCGAAGGCGACGCGCGGCAGGTAGGGGTTGCCGCGCCGGCGACGACACAGTTCGAGGAAGGCGGCGTAGGCCGGATCGAACGGGCACACCCTGGCCGCCCACAGCCCGTCGGGAGAGCGCAGGCCGATCGCCCAGTCGCCGACGCCGCACGGCGTCCAGCCCGCCAGCACCAGCTCGGCCGTGGCCTCGCGGTGGGTCATCGAAGGCCACGGCACGTCGGGGAGCACGGGCGCAGCCTACGAGATCCGCCCGACCGAGCGCACACGGGTTTCGGCCCGGCCCAACCGACTCGCCCCATCACACGCACGACCGGCTGGCCCGTTCACCCAGCCCCTTGACGACGCGGAATCTGACACCCTGAAGATCATCAACGGCATCCGTTCTGTGAAGCAGGGACGTAACATGGTCGCGGACCAGATCATGGAATCGGTACCGGCAGGGGGTGGACTCCTGTAGGAGGTGGGCGTCCAGCAGCCGGTCCAGCAGCCGCCTCGCGCGCACCACGGTCGTGTCCAGCGCGGTGGCGGCCTCGGTGACGCCGAACTCGGTGCCGACGTGCGAACCCAGCAGCCGATACACCCGTCGCTGGTCCTCGGAGAGCCGCTGAAAGGACAGGTCCAGGGCGGCGGCGACGCTGTGCGGCCCGGCCGTCAACTCGGCCAGCCGATCATCGTTCAACCGGTTCAGCAGATGTCCGACGCTCCAGGTGGAACGCGCCTGAAGCTGGACGGCGGCGATGCGGATGGCGAGCGGGAGCAGCCCGCAGCGCTCCACGATCTCCACCAGAACCGTCGACGGCGCATCCGTGACCCGCTCCTTCCCTGCCGTCCGGGTGAACAGGGCGACCGCCTCCTTCGGCGGCAGGACGTCCAGCGACAAGGTTCGGGTGCCGTCCAGGGCGATCAGTCGGCGCCGGCTGGTGACGATCAGCCCACAGCCCGGGCCGGCCGGAAGCAGCGGGCGGACCTGATCTTCATCGGCGGCATTGTCCAGCACGATCAGGACTTCGCGTTCGGCCAGCACGCTGCGATACAGCGCGGCGCGGTCATCGACGTGCTCGGGGACGCACTCGTCAAGGACGCCGAGTGTGCGGAGGACACGGGCGAGCGCGTCACCTGGATCGACCGGTGACATTCCCTCGGTATGGCCGTGGAGGTCGACGAACAGCTGCCCGTCGGGAAAACGAGACGTAAGACGATGGGCGGCATGAACGGCCAGTGCCGTCTTACCGACTCCGGCCATGCCGTCAATGGCGACGACCGTCATCGCGTTCGCATTCTCGTAGTAATCCACCAAAGCCATCAGTTCACGCCGTCGGCCAACAAATGCCGCCACGCCCGCCGGTAGCTGCCGCGGAATCGGCGGTGGGCCGGTCCCCGCCGCATCATCGCGTTCAGGGGAAGCCTGCGGACCGCGAGCCACGGCGACCAGCATCGCGCGCTCTTCACCGTCCAGCCCCAACGCCTCCGCCAGCAGCAGGATCGACCTGGTACGAGGCTGCTGGAGTCCGTCGTGTTCCAACCGGCGGACGGTCCGGACGTTCAGGCCGGCCCGTTCGGCCAGTTGCTCCTGAGTCAGCAACGCGCGCTTCCGCCACGTGCGCAGCAGCGTTCCCAAAGAAAGAACGGCATCGGGACACCGTATGACTTCCGTCGGCGCGGAAGCGGTGGAGATGGTCACGGCAACTCCGAACTCATCAGGTTGGATAGTGTCGTCCCTGCGTCTGCACGCCTTTGGTGGTCTGTGCCTGATCCATCAAAAGCGCGTTCGGGCTGTTCAAGCCACCGGTCAGACGAAAGCGCACGGAATCGGACGGCCTGAGAAGGGCGGATCATCACGTTTGATCAGCATCGGCGTAATTAGCCAGAATGAAGGTCATGGGTGAGGGTGACGAAGGTGGCGCGCGGGTACAGCCGGGTCTCCGGCCGCTGAGGAGCCACGGCGCCCTGCTGTCGCCGTCCGGTAACGGTGGCGAGGTGTGCCCCTACCAAGGGCTGGTGCCGTTCGAGACCGAGAAGACCGAGTTCTTCTTCGGACGTGCGCGGGCGACCCACAGCCTTCTGGAGCGCCTGGGACCGCGCCTGGACGAGCACGGGTCCATCCTGCTGATCTCGGGTGCCTCGGGTGTGGGCAAGTCGTCGCTGTTACGGGCGGGGCTGATGCCGGCGCTGGCGAAGGGGATGTTGCCGGTCGCCGGATCGCAGCGTTGGCGCCGCCTGCTCATCACACCGACCTCAAGGCCGTTGCGGGCACTCGCGGAAGAGTGGGCGGCGGCGTTCGGCGGGCGCGTCGAGACGGTGTACGAGCACCTGCGGGACGATCCGCGGCGGACGCTGTCGGGGGCTCTCTCACCGGACGGCCGTCTCGTCCTGGTGGTCGACCAGTTCGAGGAACTGTTCGTTCTGGTGACCGACGAGCAGGAGCGCCAGGCGTTCGTGCGGGTCCTGGACGCTCTGGCCGAAGGCCCGCGGGGCGCAGGGGTGATCATCGGGGTGCGCGCGGACTACTGGGACCGTTGTGCGGCTTACCCGCAGTTCGCCGAGGCCATCCAGGACGGCCAGGTCATCGTCGAGCCGATGGCGGAGCCGGACCTACGGCTCGCCATCACCGGCCCCGCGGCAGCGGTGGGCCTGGAGATCGAACCCGGCCTGGTGGAGACCATCCTGGGGGAGTTACGCGCCGGGCAGGCCGCCGGCGATCGCTACGAGGCCGGGGCCCTGCCCCTGCTGTCGCAGGCTCTGCGCAACACCTGGGAGAGACGTGCGGACGGCCGGCTGACCGTCCGGGGTTATGAGGAGTCCGGCCGGGTCCGCGACTCCGTGCGGCGCACGGCCGACGAGGTCCTCGGGCGGCTGCCGGCCGAGGACCGCAAGACCGCGCTCCGACTCTTCCGGCGCATGACATTGATCACCGCGGGCGGGCGGGTGGCGCGGCGCAGGGCGACGCTGACCGAGATCCACGCCGCCGCGCCGGCACACTCGCCGGAGCGGCGAGAGCGAGCTGAGGCGCTGCTCTCCGCGTTCGCCGACCAGCGCCTGCTCACCCTGCACGAGGACACCGCCGAGATCGCCCATGACGCGCTCCTGATCGCCTGGCCGACCCTCCGTCAATGGCTCGAACCCGACTTCACCGCACAGACGGTGTACGACCGGCTCATCGACGACGCCACCCAATGGGCCGATTACCATCGCGATCCCGCCTTCCTCTACCGGGGCGCTCGGCTGCTGGCGGTCCAGGACAGCCGGCCTCGCTGGGACCGCGACCCCGACAGCTTCCCGCCGCCCGGACCCACGGTGGAGCGCTTCATCACGGCATCCACGGGGGCGGCACGACGAACCGGCCGCCGCCGACGCCTCGTCATGGCCGGCCTCGCGGTGCTGTCGGTGCTCGCCCTCCTCGCGGCCGGTGCCGCCGTCAACGCGGCGAACGACGCCGTTGAGCAACGCAGGGTGGCGGTCTCGCGCCGGCTGGCGGCACAGAGCGAGGTCACCGGCGACACCACCCTGGCCTCGATGCTGGCCGTGGCCTCGTGGCGAGTCGCTCGCACCAACGAAGCCCGCAACCGCGTTCTGGTCGCGGCGACCCGTACCGGCCGGGGGACCCTCACCGGGCACACGCGAGGCGTCATGGCACTGGCGTTCAGCCCCGACGGTTCGATCATCGCGACAGGAAGCGACGACGGCACCGCGCGGCTCTGGGACACGGCGTCGCGGCGGCAGCTCGGCGCCCCGATCACCCGGCCGAAATACGACTGCTCAAGCGTCGAGCTGGCCTTCAGCCCCGATGGCCGGACGCTGGCCACGGCGTGTCTCAACTCCGTCCGGTTCTACGACGTGGCCACCCATCGCGAGCTGGGCGTACCGCTGAAGCACGAGGAGGTCGTGTCGGCGATCGCCTACAACCCGGACGGGAAGACCTTCGTGACCGGCGACTTCCACGGGGTCGTCCGGCAGTGGGACGCGGCCACGCACCGTCCGCACGGGACTCCCATGGGCCGCCCCGACGAAGGGCCGCAACTCGCCGGCATCATCCGCGAGGTCACCTTCAGCCGGGACGGAAAGACCCTGGCCAGCGCGGGCAACGAGACCGTACGGCTCTGGGACACCGCCACATCCCGCCAGATCGGCACCCCGTTCGCCCGGCACGCCAAGGGCGTCTACGGTGTCGCCTTCAGCCCGGACGGCATCACCCTCGCGACCGTGGGCTACGACAGAACCGCCCGGTTGTGGAACATGGCCACGCGGAAGCAGACAGGTGTCCTCAAGGACCGCTTCACCGGTTTCAACGCGATCGCCTTCAGCCCGGACGGCACCCGGCTCGCCACCGCCGGAGCCAGCGGTCGCACCGTCCTGTGGGACACGGCCGGCCGGAAACAACTGGTCGCGCTCGCCGACAACCTCAGCGGTGTGGAGCGCGTGGCGTTCAGCCCGGACGGGAAGCTGCTCGCCGCCGCCGGTGACGACGGCGTGGTACGGCTGGCCGACCCGCAGGTCCACCTGCAGATCGGGACCCCGATGCCGGCACGGGGCGCCGTCGCGCTGAGCCCTGACGGACGGACCTTGGCCGCCGGCGTGGGCGACGAGAAGGACCCCGCGATCCAGCTATGGGACGTGGCCACCCAGCATCCGATCGGCCCCCCGCTGCGTCCTGAAGGCGCTCGCCGTTCCGTGGCCACGATCGGATTCACCCCCGACGGGCGGACGCTCCTGACGTCCAGCTCGGACGGCCTGCGGCTCTGGGACGTCGCGAGCCGCCGCGAGCTCGCCCATGACGCAACGCTCACGGGCGTGGCCAAGCTCAGCCCCGACGGCGGATTCGTCGCCGTCCAGCAGGACAAGGCCATCGCGTTCTGGGACGTCGCGCGCCGCCGGGAGAGCGGGCCGCGCATCCGCGTCACCGACCACACCGACGTGATCACGGCGATGGCGATCAGCCCCGACGGCGCGACGCTGGCGACCACGGGCTTCGACAACCGGGTGCGGCTGTTCGACGTGGCCACCCGCCGCCAGCTCGCTGGCCCGGCGGCCGCGGCCGACGGCGGGTTCGTCAACGATCTGGCGTTCAGCCCCGACGGCCGGTGGCTGGCCTTCACGGCCGGCGACTACTCCGTCCGGCTGTGGGACGTGGCGCGCCGCCGTCAGGTCGGCATCGGCCTGATCGTCAAGGACGGCCCGGTCAACGTGCTCGAGTTCAGCCCAGACAGCCAGGTCCTCGCCACCGGCTCCACCGGCGGCGATGTGCAGCTCTGGGACCTGCTGACCTACCGGCCGCTCGGTGCTCTGATGGTCGGCCACACCCGTGGCGTGACCGCGCTCGCCTACGGCCGGGACGGGACGGCCGTCGCCACGGTGGCCGGCGACGGGACCGCGCGGCTGTGGAACGTCGCCACCCCCGCAGACCTGGTGGCCGCGGCGTGCGCCAACGCGGGCCGCTCCCTCACCCGCGACGAATGGGAGAACTACGTACCGGAGGAGGACTACCAGCAGACGTGTCCGTGACCCTGGACCCCACCACGGAGGCAGCGAGCATGTTCCTGCGAGGTTTTCGGCGACGGACGGGCAAGCCCGTCCCGGAACTGGCCGCGTTGTTCCGCTCGATCGTCGCGGACGGCCGGCAGGTCCACCCGATGGCGTCCGATTTCCTGGAACACTTCATGGACGGCGTCGGTGCCTCCAGGACGATGTCACCGCGCTGGCTCCGCTCGTTCAAAGCGATCAGGAAAGCCGAGCGCAAGAACCAGCGCCGCTTCGAACGGCAGCTCACGCGCGAGGCGGGGCTGTTACGGGACGGCGGCTCCACCTGGCTGCACGACTACTGGGACGCGCGGGTCAACGCGTTCATCGGCACGGAGCTCTTCTACGTCAGCCGGATGAGCCTGCTGCGCTCGCAGGGCTCGTTCGTCCTGACCCGGACCGGACCGGAGGTGCGGGCGTCCGGTACGGTCCGCCACCACTGGTTCGATCCCTATGACTGGGACCGCGGCCGATGGGTCTACATTCCCCGGCACGGGTTCGTGCCCATCGCGGTCGGCCGCGAGCTGGTGGAGTCCGATGAGGCGCGCAATTTCCTGATGGAGTCACGTCATGTCCAGACACTGGTGGGCACGTGCTGGGATGGCCGGCGGCCCCGGCGCGGGAGGGCGGTGTTCGAGTGGTCGCTGGTGAGGACGACGCGTTGATGACCGCGGACCACCCCCGTCCGCCCGATCCCACCGAGGCCGGCAGCGCCGCGGACTTCGTCCGGTCGCTGGTCCGGCTGAAGCAGTGGGCGGGCGAGCCATCCTTGAGCAGGCTGCGCTCTCTCGGCGGCCAGACGGTGACCTCGGATGGCGTCACGATCGACGCGTTGCCCAAGAGCACGACCTCGCAGGTGCTCCGGCAGACCGACAGGCTGCCGCGGTGGGATTTCGTGAAGGCCTTCGTCACCGCCTGCCTGCGTTACCGCGACTATCCGAGCGAGCTGGTTCCCGCTGAGCTCGAACGCTGGCGGGTGGCCAGGACCGCCTTGACCGAGCCGGTCGCTCGTACAGAGACCCTGGCGGAGGCGCCTGTGGCGGAGGCGTCCGCGGCGGATGCGTCTGTGGCGGTCACAGGGACCGAGGCTCACGTCGAGACCACCGGGAGGGACCCGGCCGTCGAACTCCTGGCGCGGCGCGTGGCCCGGGAGGAGGACAGGGCGCGTAAAGGGCTGCTCGGCGGCTACAGCATCGCGCCGGTCTCGTTCGCGGCGCACGCGGACCCGATCCGCCACGACGACGCCACCGGCGAGGTGAAGGACGACCTGCACTCGATCGGGACGTTCTTCAGCGGGCTGCACCCGCAGCGCCTGCTGGTCGTGGGCGAGTCAGGAGCGGGCAAGACGGTGCTCGCCATCGAACTGGTGCTGCGACTGCTGGAGCCCCTCCTGACCAGCGGCGGACGACCCGATCACCGGCAACTGGTGCCGGTACGCCTGAACGCCGCACGATGGACCTTGGGCAGCCCGTTCGAACCATGGCTGGCCGAACAACTGGTGCGGGACTTCGGACTCGCGGCCAAGGACGCGGAGCGGCTGGTGCGGGACCGCCAGGTGCTGCCGGTGCTGGACGGGCTGGACGAACTGGACCCCGAGCCGTCCACGGGACCGCCCCGCCGGGCGATCGGCCTGCTGGCCGCGCTCAACCGGTACAGCGACCTTTCCGGACGGCGACCGGGGGCGGTCGTCGTGACCTGCCGAGCCGACCGCTACACCGAGCTGTCCGAAGCCCGCGCCGGGCTCGACGACGCCACCCGGATCCATCTGCATGACCTGACCATCGAACAGATCAATGCGTACCTGCGCACCCGCTGGCCGGACGGCCATCCCTGCGACACGTACCGCGACGGCATCCATGCGGCCCTGTCCGGGACGTCGGGGACGGCCATCCGCACCGCCCTGGCCACACCGTGGCGGCTGTTGCTGACCGTCACCGCCGTGGAGTCCGGCGCCGATCCGGCCGAGCTGCTCCGCGCCGGCCCGGACCCCGACCCGCGGGTGGCGGCGGCGCGGATCGCCCGGAGGCTGCTCGACGCGTACGTCCCGGCGGCGACCGGACTGACCCCACGCACCGCCCCCGGCACGCCGTACCGTCCCGAACAGGTGCGGTCCTGGCTGGAGAACCTGGCCTCTCACCTGCGCTGGCAGGCCGCCTACACCGCCGAGACGGATCGGCCGCCGCCCGGTCTGACGCCGATCGACATCGTCCCGCACCTGCTGTGGCCGATCGGTGGCCGGCGGCTGGTCCGGGCGTTGCACTGTCTGTTCTGCGTGATCTTCGCCGTCATCGCCATGCTGGCGTTCTGGGCGGGGTCGGCGGTCGACCGGCCCGGTGACCCGCGCGACTGGCTCGACGTGGGGGAGGGGCTCACCTTGGCGCTCATGGCGGGCTGGGTGGGCATCGCCACCGGCCTGTCGCTGTCGCCGTGGCCGGCCGCCGCCGGTGGGCGGGCCAACGTTCCGCACCGGCGGCGCATGATCGGTGGTCTGCTCGGTGCCCTGGCGGGCGGCCCGATCGGCGTGCTCTGCGGCCTGGCCGGGTACGTGCTGACCGGCGGCAAGGTCTTCGACCCCGGGTTCGCCGTCGCCGCGGGGGCGGCTGGGGGTGGGGTGTTCGGGGCGGTCCTCGGATTGACCGCCGCCGCGCGGCGGGGGGCCGAGCGCATGTCCATATCCGAGGCGGTCCGTGCCGAGCCGGTCATCCTGCTGGGTTTCGGACTGTGCGGCGCCCTCACCGGACTGCCGCCGCTGCGCCTGGCCGGCGCCGGCCCGCTACCACTGGCCGCGGAGATCGCGGGGGCCTTCGCTCTGGCCTTCGCGCTCGGGGTCGTCTTCAAGATCGCCACGGGTGGCTGGAGCAAGGACGCGGAGCTGGCCCACCCGCGAGAGGCCCTGCGCCGCAACCCGATGATCGGAGTGGCCTTCGGCCTCACCGGCGGCGTCGCCGCCTTTCTCGTGTTCGTCATGAACCAGGGAGTCGTGGAGTCGCTGGCGTGCGCGCTCATCGGCGGGGTGACCTTCGGCCTCGCCTTCGGCGCGATCGCCTGGGCCCGCACCATGATCGGCCTGGTCGTCTCGGCCGCGCGTGGTGTGCTTCCGCTGCGGTTGTGGGCCTTTCTGGACTGGGCGTGCGAGGCACGGTTGCTGCGCGTCAGCGGCGCCACCTACCAGTTCCGGCACCGCGAACTCCAGGACTTCCTGGCCCCGCCGGAGGACGACTGAGACCGCTGTCCTTCCGGCGCGGCCGTGATCTCCATGCGGTCCCGGATCGCCGATCCGGGACCGCACTCGTTTCAGCGCAGGTAAGAGGCGCCGTTGAGGTCGAGCACCGTGCCGCTGACGAACTCCGCCTCGGCCGAGGCGAGATAGCGCACCGCCGCCGCCACCTCCTCCGGCTGGGCGATCCGGCCGAACGGGCTCTGCGCCTCGACGCCGGCCCGGCTCTCCTCGGTCAGGATGGCGGCCGCCATGTCGGTCTCGACGAACCCCGGCGCCACCGAGGAGACCGCGATGCGATGCGGGGCGAGCGCGATGGCCAGCGACTGGCCCATCGCGGTCAGGCCGGCCTTGGCGGCGGCGTATCCCGGCGCCTGCGGCTCACCCCGGTAGGCGCCGCGGGAGGCGACGTTGACGATGCGTCCGCCACGGCCGCGCTCCACCATGTGCCGGGCCACGCACCACGAGACGTTCGCGGCACCGATCAGGTCCACGTCGACGGTCCTGCGCCAGGTCCGTTGCCAGGAGGCGTAGTCCATGGTCAGCGGATCGTGGAAGAGGTAGACGGCGGCGTTGTTCACGAGCACGTCGATGCCGTCGAGGGCGTCGATCGCCGCCGAGACGAACGCGGCGACGGCGTCCGGATCCGCTATGTCCCCCTGGACGATGGCGTGGCCGTCGCCGTCGAGCGCCGATCTGGTCTCCTCCGCCTCGTCAAGGGAGTTCCGGTGGTGGATCGCGATCCGGTCGCCTCCGGCGGCGAAGATCTTGGCGACCTCGCGGCCGATCCCACGCGACGATCCGGTCACGAGTACGCCTCGGCTGTTCACGATTGACCTCTTTCACCCACAAGCTGCTGTCTGCCCTGCAGATTAGGGGCATGCCTCGGGCTGCTTCGCAGCGGTCCCGGCGGGCGGCACAACGCCCCCGTTTTCTCGGAGGCGTTGTGCCGTGAGCGACTGCCCCCAGGACGTAGGGGCGAGCCCTGAGGCCGGAGGGTCAGCAGCTGGCGAGCATGCTGCTGAGCGCCGTCTTCTCCGCGCTGTCGAGGCTCAGGCTGTAGTACCACTTGACCTGGATCCAGGATCGGGCGTAGCGGCAGATCTCGGCGGTGCGCGGCGGCTGCCACTCGGCCGGGTCCTTGTCGCTCTTGGACTGGTTGACGTTGTCCGTTTTACCGATCGCCCTCGGTTCTATCTATGTTTTGACCTGCTGGTTCACGTCGCGGACGTGTGTGTCGTGTGTTTGCAGCCAGTTGTCGGCGTACGGGCTCAACTGCGGAGCCACGTACAAGTAAACGGGGTCTGAGGAACATCGGAACCGATGATCGACAGTTCGCACGTGCGGGCGCTCAAGGGCGGCCCAAAAACTGGTCCGAGCCCGGTCGACCGCGCCAAGACGGGCTCGAAGCACCATGTCATCGCCGACGGCAACGGCATCCCGCTGGCCGTCAGTCTCACCGGCGGCAACCGCAACGACGTCACCCCTTGCCGCACTGGTTTCGCCGCCTACGCATCCGCTGGGAAGTCCGCGACGACATCCACGAGGCCTTCATGACTTTGGCCGCCGCGATCATCTGCCGGCGACGCCTGGTCCGCTGATCTCTTTGTAAGGACCTATAGAGCCACGCATCGCCCGGCCCAGCACCCAAAACAAGATGACCCCCTCAGTGCCTGTGCTGGCGCGAGAGGTCAGTGATAGCTGGTGCCGAATATTGAGATGCTGACGCATAAGTGGCTCTGCTACCGTCATTCTCATGCTTGATCCGGAGTTCCCGATTCTCGGGACGGAACCTCTCGCGGTGGAGCTGGCCAACACCCTCTACGGCATGGGGAACCAACAGATCGACTTCTTGCGGCATCCGCAGTGGATCGACCAATGGTTCGCGCTGGTGGCCGGGCAGCACACGATCGCGGGGGCATCGGTCGCGATGGGCGATGAAGCCGAGCGCGTCCGAAAGTTACGCGACGGCGTGCACTCCTTGCTGTCGACGGCCATCGACCGGCGAGCCCCTGAGGCGGTGATGGTCGAACGGGTCAACGGCTTCGCGGCGGCCTCGCCGACCTACCTGCAGCTGGAGTGGGCCGGCGCTGATGAGCCGGTTTCACGGTGGCGGGACACCACCGCCGACAGCACCGCGGCGCTCGGCCGTATCGCCACCTGCTGCATCGAAGTGCTGGCCGGGCCTTCGGCGGGCAACCTACGACGCTGCCAAGGCCCGGGCTGCTCGCTGATCTTCGTGAAGAACCACTCACGTCGGAAGTGGTGCCACCCCTCATGCGGCCACCGAGACCGGCAGGCCCGCTACTACCGTCGCCATCTCACCCCTGGAGCGTCCTGATGATCACATGGCGTCGACTCGACGAGCAAGACTTCCCGCTCCTGCAGCAGTGGCTGGAACAACCGCATGTGGCTCGCTGGTGGAATCACCAGACCTCGCTGGAGGCGGTGGCGCGCGACTTCGGTGGCATCGCCAAAGGAGAGGAACCGGGGGAGAATCTACTAGTTTTCCTCGACAGCCGACCGCTCGGCCTGGTCCAGCGATCGCTCCTGGCCGACTATCCGGAGTATCAGGCCAAACTGGAAGCCATCGTCGCCGTTCCCGAAGGCGCCATCACCATCGACTACCTGATCGGCGATCCGCAGCAGGTCGGCCAGGGCATCGGAACGGCGATGATCCGCTCGATCATCGAGCGAACCTGGGAAGAACTCCCGGCCGCCACCTGCGTTCTGGTCCCCGTCTCGGCGGCCAACCGCGCATCCTGGAGGGCACTGGAGAAGGCCGGGCTACGTCGGGTCGCAGAAGGCGACCTCGAGCCAGACAACCCCATCGACGACCGAACCCACTACCTGTATCAAGTCGATCGAGCAACGCAGCCGGACTGACCAGGACACCGCTCCCACAGGCGGTCAGACACGAAGCAGGAAGCTACGCGCCCTTCCACAGGATGAACTCGGGCGATCACAGCCGTCGCCGGGCCATCACATCATTTTGTTAGGAGCCCTAAGCCCTGTCCGGGCAGGTCATCGCTGTGCAGCCTTGCGACGGCCCTGCTCTCGAAGGATCGACCGCAGATACCAGCTGCGGCACTCGGCCCTGACCCACGCGGCCGAGGACGGTGCCAACACCTCCACCCTGCTGGCCTACTCCGGGCATACCTCGGTCGCCTCGCTGGCTCGCTATGCCCGGGTCTCGCGCGCTGGCAGGTCGAGCGCGACCCCCCGCGCAAGCGGTGAAGCCGGCGGTATCGACGGAGGCCAGGAGTCGTGTCCAGAGAGTGCGCCGTCGCCCAAACACAAGATCATTGAGGTGGTGTCGCCTCGTGCTCAAGCGCTGTGGTTTTGACGGCCTGCTCACTTACTCGGGTCGGCCTACTGGTGGGGCCGACCCGAGCAGCAGTGAACTTTGTGGTACATAACGCGCGTTACCGTCGCTACGGGCGGGGCGGCTGTAGCGCGGTTCTGGCTGGGATGACCGAGGCGGCGACGGCGAGCAGGAGGCAGATGCCGATGACCGCGCCGATGATCGGCCAGGGAAGGATCATGCCGACGGTCATGCCGATCATATTGGTCAGCCCCGTGGTGATGCCGACCAGCGCCGTCACGGCCACCGCGATGCCGAGCAGCGCGCCGATCGCGACCACCAGGGTCGACTCCAGGGCGACGGTCCGCAGCACCTGGCCGGTGGTCGCGCCCGACAGCCGCAGCACGCGCAGATCGGTTGCCCGGTTGGCGGTGGCCATCAGCAGCGTGTTGGCGATGGAGATGGCGCTGTAGCCCACCGACAGCCCGACCAGGATGAGCACGAAGACCCAGACCAGCTCGTCTTCATGTTCCTCGATGCCGGCCATCCGGTCGGTGACCTTCTCGATGACGGCTCCGGTGTCCGCCGGGACAGCAGTGGGGATGGGGAGGTAGACGGGCTCGGTCAGTGCTGATGGATCGTGGTCGCGTACAGTCTGGCGGGTCAGCAGGATGTCGGCCGGGGCCTCCTTGAGGACCGCGACCACGGTGAGCCGCAGGCTCTGTCCGTCCTCGAACGCCACCGGCGCGGCGGTGCCGACGCGCCAGCCGCGCTCGCGAGCGGCCCACTCGGCCACGGCCATCGTCTGGCCGCCTTGTAGGTTCTGCAGGTCTCCGGCGATCACGTCCGCCTTGGTCCGGCCTGCCACGCCTGCCGCGCTGAAGGGTCTGTCGCCTGTGTAGACGGTGGTCGGCAGCGTGGAGGAGGAGCCGTGCGCGGCCGAGACCACGGCGTCAGTGAGGCCCGGTGTGTCCTGCGGCGCGAGCACCCACTCCGCCTGGACGGCAGCGGCACGGCGCAGCCCGTTGGCCCCGACGTTGGTTTCCACCATTCCGGTGACCAGCACCGCGAAACCGACCGTGACCAGCACCGGCGCCGCTGTCGAGGCGGTGCGCCGCACAGCGGTCAGTGCGCTCTGGCGCACCAGCATGCCGATCGCTCCGCTGCGAACCGGCCACGACACGGCGCGCACGAGCGGCGGTATGACCGCGGGCGCGAGCAGCGAGAGCCCGACGATCAGCGTCCCCGCCGCGTAGAAGGAGTACTGGATCACGCTGTCGGACTCACCGGCGATGAAGACACCGAGCACCACTCCCACGAGGGTGAACAGCGCTCCGAACACCCACCGGCCGGCCGTCATCGGGCGTTCGTCCACCACGGCCTCGCGCAACGCCTCCAGCGGCACCACCTTCGCGGCCCGTCGCGAAGCCGCCCATACCCCGAGCTGGGCCACCACCAGCCCGGCGGCGAAGCATGCCAGCATCGGCCACAGCCGGGCCTCCACAGCAAAACTCCGCGGTTGGAATCCCAGATCGACGAGGGTCTGGCCGAAGCCGGGAGCGCACACCGTACCGACAGCGACCCCGGCCGCGGCGGCTGACACGCCGATCACCAGCGCCTCGCCGTGCATCAGGGCGCGCATCTGGCGCGGGGTCGCGCCCACCGTCCGTAGCAGCCCCAGTTCCCTGCGCCGCTGCACGACGCCGAACGCGAAGGTGGAGGCCACGATGAACACAGCCGTGAACGCCACCAGGATCGCCATGCCGCTGAGGATCTGGTAGCCGAACCACCGTGTCTGAACGTCTGCCACAGGTTCGGTCGCCGATCGGGCCTCACCGCTCAGGACCAGCCCCTTGGCGCCGACGACGGCTCGGGCCGCACGCTCGATCGCCGCGACGTCTGCACCGGCTTCGGCCACCAGCCCGATGACCCGCACCCCGCCGGTCCGCGCCTGGGCGAAGTAGTAGCCGGGGCTCGCGACCGTGCCGGACACCGAGTAGGACGCCGGTCCGGTGGCGGTGAGCACCGTCACCTGCCGGCCGGGTGCCAGCCCGAGCGCGCGGCTCACGACGACCTCATCGGGGCCGGCCGGGGGCTTGCCGGCGGCCAGCCGGTACGGTGCGAGCGCGGCGCTGGGCCACAGGTATCCCTGGGTGTCACCCGCGACGGGTTTGCCGCCGATGACCGCCTGGGCGTAGAAGGTCCGGTCGGGTACGGCCGCCGCCACCCTCGGGATCCGGCCGAGTCGCTCGGCCAGGGACCGGGCCTGCTCCGGTGGCCAGGGCTTGTCCGGGTAGAACAAGCCGTTGGCCTCTCCGCCGGTGGAGGGTGTCTTGACCAGGACGGCGGCCCCTGCGTACCGGGCGGGAACCTGAGGTTGGGCGGAGGCGAAGACGAGTCCCGTCATGGACAGGATGCCGACCGCCAGACCGAGCGCGAGGAAGGTGCCGGCCAGGCTGCCCCAGCGGCCGCGCGCCAGATCCCAGGCCAGGGCGAGTGAACCGCCACCGCGCCACCGGCGGCCTGTCGCGCCCTGGACCCGCCGCGCTGATACTTGTTTTTGGGCCCGCTTCAGCATGCCGCTGCCTCCAGGCTCGCCATCCGCGCCGCGATGGTCTCCGCGCCGGGGCTTCCGGTGAGCTCGTCCACCACCCGGCCGTCGGCCAGGAACAGCACCCGGTGGGCGTACGCGGCTGCGACCGGATCGTGCGTCACCATGATCACGGTCTGATTCTGGTGTTCCACGATCCCGCGCAGCAGCTTCAGCACGGATCGGGAGGTCGTGGTGTCCAGGGCGCCGGTCGGCTCGTCGGCGAAGATCACCGCGGGTTTGGTGACGAGAGCACGGGCGATCGCCACGCGCTGCTGCTGGCCGCCGGACAGCTCACTGGGCCGGTGCCTGGCCCGCTCGGCCAGCCCGACCTCGGCCAGCGCCGCACGCACCTGCTCCACGCCGGGCCGGCGCCCCGCCAGGCGGAGGGGGAGGGCGACGTTCTGCTCCGCGGTTAGGGCGGAGACCAGGTTGAAGGACTGGAAGACGAACCCGACCCGCGCGCGGCGCAGCAGCGTCAGCTCGTTCTCCGTCAGCGCGCCGAGGTCCGTGCCATCGATGATGACTTTGCCGTCGTTGGGCCGGTCCAGCCCGGCGGCGCAGTGCAGCAGCGTGGACTTTCCCGAGCCAGACGGGCCCATCACCGCGGTGAAGGTGCCCGGCGCGAATCCGGTGGTCACGGCGTCCAGCGCTGCCACCGCTTGGTCGCCGGAGCCGTACACCCTGCTCACCGACCACAACTGGACCATATCTGTCGATGTCATGCCTCGATCCAACCGGCGCGGAGATCTTGGCACATTGGTGCTGAGGCGAGAAACGCCGGTAGACCCAGCACTACCTCCGGTCCAGGACGCTCCGGGTGACCAGCCCCGGGAGACACGCTAAATGCGGCGTCACTGTCGAGTCCACGCAGCCAATCCGTGGCTGAATTGCGAGGTGGCTGGCCTGTCAGCCGTTTATCTCATCGCCATGGACATCGCCGGGGTCTCCCAAGGGCCGCAGGCCTCCGGGCAGGTCGGGCAGGGCGAAGGAGTAACAGCCCAGCACGTTCTTATCTGGACAATCGCTTGGGATGACCTTGGAGTCTCTCCTCTTTGACGCGTCTTCGTCGCATACGTTGACCCACATCCCTGCTGCCGCAAGGCGTGGAGGCCGAGATGCGGGTCATCAAGGAGCGAGACGGCGGGATCGTCCGCCGGGTGCGACTGGTCGACGATGAGGGAGAGCTGGTGGGGCCGGTCTGCCGGTTCCTGGATCACCTCCGGAACAGGGAGTTCTCGCCGAACACCCTGACCGCGTACGGATACGACCTGAAGTACCTGCTCACCTTCCTCGATCGGGAGGGCTTGGACTGGCAGGACTTCCGGGCGCCGCACATGCTGGCTTTGCTGGCGTTTCTGCGGCGGGGGCGAGCGCGCTTAGGAAGGCGCGCGAAGCTTCGTCGGCCGACCGCATGTTCTGCCCGGTGATCAGAGAGCCGTGGACCACGACGTGCGAGGTGAATTCGGCCGCCTCCTCGAACTCGGCGCCCAGTTTCATGAGTCGCTCCTGCAACAAGAACGGCACGAGAGCGTCGCGTTCGAGTGCGGCCTCCTCCTGGTTCGTCAGTGCCGTCACCTTCCGACCCTCGACAAGTGGTCGGCCGCTCACCGGATCGACCCCGCACAATGCGGCGACACCGTGGCACACCGCGGCGACGGGCTTGCCCGCGTTCAGCGCCGCGGCGATGAGGCCACCGATCACGGGATTATCGGGGAAGTCCCACATCCCGCCATGGCCACCTGCGAAAAAGAGGCCGTCGTAGTCAGTCGTTGCCGCGTTCCGCAGGGGCAGCGACGCATGCAGTAGCGCTCGCGCGTAGACATCCTTGTTCAACCTCCGCAAAGCCACCGTCTCGACGCCCTCGCCGAAGCTCAAAGGATCGACCGGCGGGTCGCCACCAAGTGGTGATGCGACGACGACCTCGACGCCAGCCTCCTTCAGTGCGTAGTACGGCGACGCGAACGTCTGCAACCCCACGCCCGTTGCCTGCCCTGTCGAGCCCAGTTGCCCGTGAGACGTCAGGATGACGAGAACTTGTGACACCTGACGATCTCCTTCCGTGCTGCAAAGAGCACGATTACCAGTCGAGCGCTTCATGAGAGTGGCTCAGTCTTCGGCTTGTTGATAACGAATCTGCAACGTGTCCAGATAAATGTTCACGTGGGCGTGGATGAAAGGCGACAGGCGGGCCACATCCGCATCGTTCACGGTGAACCCCTGTGCCCGTAGTTTGGAAACCCCGCTCCTGAGCCTCCGCCCGCCTACTCGTACGCACCTCTGCACTTCAAGAAGTACGCCGACACCGGGGGACTGTACGGTTAACTGGACACACCCGACACCACCACCCCCCAATCCGAACCGGCCTCCGGTCAGAGGAAGTCTCTCCAGAAGGGGACGACTGTCGGCGGAGTCCAGTTTGGTTCGATGTCGAGGCTGGCTCCGCCGAACTCCTGCCGAATGTAGTCGAAGAGGTCGGTGCCGTAGTAGATGATGTCTGTTTGGTGCATCGACAAGACTGGGTGTCCGTAGGATCCTCGCCCGGCTGGCAAGTATCGGTGGCTGAAGATGGGGACCATGCGCGGGACTTCGCTGAGTTTCAGGCGGGCTGCACTAATTGCTTCGGCTTGGTCGTTTGGCCGTTCGCCTCAAGTGTGGTGCCAGTAGCCGTGCTTGACGTCGAAGAGAGCGCCATCCACCGGCCAGTTCAGCCTTTTGCGCAGTTCATCAGGGTCACCATTGCGCCAGTCGGGCCAGGGTGTTTCGCTCTGGAACACTCCCGGCTCGGGCGGAGGGGAGCCGGTCGGCAGCCCTGCGGCGAGGAACGCTCGGTGATCGTCGGAGAATTCGAAGCCATACTGGTGCTCAATGCGGGCGAACTCCGCGTCGGTCAGCCCTGGCTCGATCGGCCAGAGTCCCGTCTGGGCCAGCCGGTGAGCTGCGTGTGTGCCGAGCGCGGAACCTGCGGTGCTGATCACTCGGGAATCGTAGCCGGGTCTTCGAGCAGCCGAGCTTCAAGATCCGCGATGCGTTTGTCGAGGAAGCGGTTGTTGGAACGGGAGGCTGCGAGCTTCTCCTCAAGATTCCGGTTCTTCTGGGAGAGGTCGCTGACCTGTCGCTTCAGGTCGGCGTTCTGGGTGGCGATGCGTTGCGCGGCTTGTTCGGTGTAATCGGCTTCGAGGTCGCGGATCTGGCCCAGAAGCAGACCGATCCGGTCTCGTTGAGTGCCGATCTCTCGGTGCGCCATGCTGAGAGCATCTTCGGCGTTGAGGGCGCGTTCCCTCCAGGAAGCTTCGATTTGGGCGTCGCGGCTTGCTCGGTCTTGGCCGCGCTGATCGCCAGCGGTGGCGAGCGCGGTCTCCATGAGCGTTCTGGCATCAGGGTTTTGATAGAGGAAGGAGCGAGATACATCAGCTCGGCGGGCAACGGCTGGGTAGGTGATCGGGGTGCGTTCGCGCTGCATGATCCGCAGGGCTTCTTTGATCGCCATGAGCTTGGTCTGGATGTGCTGCTGGCGGGCCTGATTAGCGGCGCGGGTCCTTGTGCTGGGGGTCACGGGGTGTCCTGTCGGGTGCCGATGGCGGCTAGGTCGGTGGTGCGGAAGCCGGTGCTCCAGAGCCGGTGGAAGTAGTCCTGAGGGCGGCGCAAGTCGAGGGCGAGGGCGTCTTCGAGGAGACCGAGGCCGGCGAGGGCTTGCTCGAGGCCTTCGATGGCGCGGCGGGTGGGTTCGAACTGCTGGTGAAGCCAATCGGCCATCTCGTCGGTGGGCGCGCGTTCGGCGAGTGAGTGCCACTGGTCGCGTTTGCGCCGCCAATAGAGCAGGTCAGCGCCGGTCATGACGAACTTGTCGCAGTTCTCGCAGTCGAGCTTCCAGGGACATACGCCGCCGTCGACGACGACCTGGAAGGTGCAGATGCCGCCGTCGGTCGGAGTGCTGCGCCGGTTCAGGTCGATGACGAGCGCCTGTGCTTGCTCGGGCGGGAGCAGGGTTACCCCTTCGGAGAGGAGTTCTCCCGGAAGGCCAGCGCCGGGCCCGGAGACCCAGACGTGCTGCAGGACGTCGTCGATCTCTGAAAGGGCGACTTTGGCGTAGTGCTCGGTCATCCGCTCCGAGACATGGCCGAGGAAGCGCTTGATGTGGTGCAGGCCGGCGCCTGCGGCGAGCAGCTTGGTCGCGAGCGTGTGCCGGGCTTGGTGCGGGACAACTTGTCTGCCGAGATCCAGTTCAGCGACCCAGTCTCTGAAGGTCTGGTTGAACCAGTTGGCGGAGACCGCCCGTTCGCCGCGCGGGTTGCGGGCGTTGGAGGAGAAGAGTGCCAGCCGCGGCCGCTCCTGTGGCATCGGTGCTCTGCCGAACCGTCTCACGAACAGGGCGGTGGTCTGCTGCTGCCGCTCTAGGACCCTTTGGTGGGCGTATTCGGGGATGCGAATGGCCTCGTCGTAGTTCCCGACCTTGGTCTGGTCGTGCCAGAGCAGCGGGACTCGGTTCACTCTGCGCACGCAGTCGAGCCGTAGTTCGCGGACTTCGCTGGCCCGGCGCCCGGTGGCCACGATCAGCGTCCACATGTCCCGCATGCCGCGGTCGGCAGGATCGTGAGTATCGAGCTTCGCCAAGTTGACGGGGTCGGCCAGTGCCTCTGCGATGTCGTCACTAAAGGGGCTGCGTGTGCGAGGGGTGGTCTTCACACCGCTCGGGAATGCCCTGATGAAGCTCCGCTTCAGCCCGCGCGAGTCGCATTGGTCTTGATCAAGCACCCAGCGGAAGAGCTTCCTGAGGTCATCGAGGATGCGTTTCTGCGTGACCTCGGTCATCGTGGTGGGCTTCTTCTGGCTGGCGGTCGCCAGGGAGGTAAGGCGGTCTCGGGAGCGTCGGCGCATATCGGCTATGAATCGGTGAACGTCGTCTTCCTCTAGTAGCCGAGGGTCAAGGCCCCGGTTCTCGGCCGCCATATCGAGGAAGGCTGCGAGTTCTTGGCACGCTCGGCGAAGTGTGTGGAAGAAGGTCGCGGCGCGGGTGGAGCTCGGGGACCGAAGTGTGTCAGCGAAATAGTCCCAGAGGAGGTCACGAAGCCATCGCTGCGGCAGCATCGTCAGATCGAGTTCTGGGGCAAGGCGCGTGGGGCGCCGGCCGAAATGATCGAGCTGGAGGTAGCCCGCTTCGCGGGTGTCCGCGGGGGTGACGTAGATGATCCGTAGTTCCCGGCGGATTCCCTCTATCATCTGCTGGTGGTCGCGCCGGGTGATCCTCGCCGTGTCGAGCTGGTCAAGGGACCTGGCCGATCGGCATTCGGCGATGACGCCCTGAACGACCTGGAGATGCCAGTTGCTGCGGTCGCTCCGGCGGGCATGGCTGAACAGGCTCCACCGCAGCTCGGCCTGCATCAGCGGATGCATTCCCCGCAGGTTGAGGACACCGAGGCGGGTCGGCGGGGGTGTGGTGCGGCACCAAGTTCGAAAGGCTGTCTCATCGTCAAACTGAACCGGGGTCTTGAGCCCGTACCGGTCGAAGTTCCAGAACCATTTGGCGGGCAGCTCTGCCGCGCCCGGTCGCCCCATTCGATGGTAGAGACCGTAGTGATCTTCACAAAGGCCGAGCGGGTTGAAGGCGAGATCATCGCAGGAGGCCACCAGGCAGTTCCCGTAGGAGGGGAGCGGTTTTTGGCGGGAGATCCACTCGTCGAAGTCGGTGTCGGCGGTGCTGGAGCGCTTGGCGCTCGCCCAGTTGTTACTGTGCCGGAAACACAGCCGCCGCTGGCGTCGTTGAGCTGGCCGGGCGCACTGCTCGACCAGGCAGTTCCCCGGTGAGGTAAGCACCAGCGCTTCGCGTGGTAGTGCGGTCTGTAGAAACTTCTCCAGTTGTCCGCCCTGCTCGGCAAGGGCAGCCCACTCTTGCCCGTGCGCCGAACACAGCCCCTTGCCGATCTCGGAGACTCGCTGGCAGTCGGCCACCCGGCAGCCCCAACCGTAGTCCGGGTGGTTCGGCGGGATATGGATGACGTCGTCGCGCAGCAGCGGCTCGAAATCTGGGCCGTTGATCAGGGCCGTGAGCAGTTCCAGCCGGTCTCGGGACTCCCTCGCGGGGTTCAGGACCGGCAACAACGGCGATGAGAAGGTCATCTCTCGCCCCAGACCGTCTGCAGCGCCGCGGTGAGGGCCGGGTCGTGGATGTCGATGTGCGCGTAGATGTCAGCGACTGTCGCGGTCGATGCCCAGCCTCCGGCGTCCCGGGCGATGAGCAGATTGCCGTCCGCGGCGTCCAGGACGTTCGTGGCGAACTGGTGCCGGCACTGGTGCGGCGTGATGTGCCCCAAGCCGGCCCGCCTACTCATGCGGGCGAACATGCCGCGGGCGGCGTCCGCGGTCCAGGGGTCGCCTCGACCCAGCCCGGTCAACTGGACCAGCAGCATCCCATGATCCGCGGCCGTTGGATATTCGCTGGTCATGTAGTCGAAGTAGGTGTGGATCATCGCTGGGCTCACGCGTTTGATCAGCCCGCCCGTGATGACACCGTCCTCGAGCGCCCAGGGGTACTTGGTCTTCGCACTGGCCTGATTGCGGTTCCCGCGGCGATGGCAGATGTGAGTATGCGGCACTCGGGCTTGGGCGCAAGCAGCGCGTTCACGCAGATGCAGGTCGGCCAGGTGCAGACCACAAAGCTCGCCGATCCGAAACCCACCGTCCAGCAGCCAAGTGACCACCATCCGATCCCGGGCCGTGGTCGCGTTCGCCAGCAAGGCATCACGGGCACCGTCCGGCAGGAGCTTCGGATGACGCCGCCGGCGAACCTTCGGCGCCAGCGGGTTGGCCGGTGCCGACCTCTTCACATGCCCAAGCAGTGCCCGGTTCCGGTCAGCACGGCTTGGAAGACGGGTCAGCGCCAACTGGCGACCGAGCTCTGCGTTGCTTCCCAGCACTGCTAGGTCCAGATAGAAGCCCTTCAAGCAGGCGGCCGCAGTCTTCAACGTCTCGTGCCCGTACGGACGCTTGCCGATCCTCCAGGGCACTCCGAGCGGCCCGTTGACCTGCGCACCGACGAGCCCCATATATCGCTCAAGATCGCGCAGCTGGACCGACCCCAAGTCCAGAGCCTCGCGCTCCAACCATCTCAGGTGATCCACCAGCAGATAAGCGTAGGTCCGTTGCGTGCCCGATCCATCGTGCTTCTGCAGAAACCTGTCGGCCTCCCCGTACACCGCCCCGTCCGGCCACAGGATCGTCCACGACCGCCACCCACCCCGCCGCATCAGAACCTGAACCCGCAGATCCCCGATAACCCGTCGATGCCCCATGCAACCTCTCGCCTCACACGTTCCGTACGCCAAACGCCACAGTGGTTACTGAGGGTGATGGCCTTCTCGCAGGCTGTTCTACGAACGTGGCATACGCCCGACAGGGCGGTGGGAAAAGTCCGTCACGGCCCACAGTTCGGGGCCGCCCAGGTCGTTGGCGTACGTCTGCCGCTGGGCGGTCGTCCATGCCCATGCCCCCGAGGCCCATGCCTCGGCCAGGGGGACCATGTGGTCGATGTCCACGTCGGAGGCGGCGGTCCAGGTCGCGCCGTCGTAGGGGCTGTACCAGCTGCCGGAGACGGCCGCGCAGGCGGAGTTGGTCACCACGTTGGTGCCGTCCCGCTTGAGGACCTCTTCGCGGGTGTTGCAGGTCCCGCTCTGGGTGATCCAGTGCGGGAACAGGTCGCGGTCGTACGTACTGCTGTGGGATTCGGCGGCCACGGTCAGGGTCGCGAGCCGGGAGGCCGCGGTGGCGGCGGACGGGATGTTCGGCGGGATCGCCGCGGCCGGCTGCGTGGTGATGGCCAGGGTCAGGACGGTCGCGCAGGTGATGCTGAAGGAAGCCGATAACGCACGCTTGAGGTGCATGAGGGGTGGCCCTTCTGCCGCCGTCCTCGGACGGGAGCAACTGCCTCGTCGGGGGCGAGGAGGGCGGGCACCTTGACGGTGACAGCGTCCGGTTGGTCCATAAATGGTGAGGTTTGCCGAGCGACAAAGCGGGCGTTGGTCTATTCCTGACACTGGCCGTCATGGCGCCGCCGCCAGGCGCGTCAACGTGCGCGGCTGCTTGCGCCGGACTTCCGGTTTCTGCCTGAAAGTTTTCGCTGAAGTATTGCAAGCGCCCGAAACGCGGATGTAACGTCACGCGGCAACAGGCCACATCTCCTCATCCCCCCAGGAGTTCGATCATGGCCCACCTCGACCGACGCCGATTTCTCCAGCTCAGTGCCCTGGCCGCCGGTGGGGCCGCGATGTCCGCCTGCGGTGGTGGAGGCGCCGCCCCGGCGGCCGCTCCGGCGGGCCCGACCGGTACGGCCGCCACGGGCAACGTCACCGTCTGGAGCTGGCAGGGCCCGGCCGCGATGATGAAGGAGCTCGTGCCCGGCTTCCAGAAGCAGTTCCCCGGCATCAAGGTCGACGTTCAGGACATCGGCAATCCGGCCATCTGGGACAAGATCACCACCGGGATGGCCGCGGGCGGTCAGGGGCTCGGTGACGTCCTGCACATCGGCGTCGACTATCTGCCCGCCTACATCGAGAAGTTCCCCGGCGGCCTGGCCGACCTCGTGCCGCTCGGCGCCGACCGGCACAAGGCGGAGTTCGCCCAGGGGATGTGGGAGACCGTCAGCCGCGACGGCAAGGTCTACGCGCTGCCATGGGAGGCCAACTCGGCCGGTTTCTACTACCGGGCCGACCTGTTCGAGAAGGCCGGGATCGACGGGGAGGCGCTGCGGAGCTGGGACGAGGTCATCGAGGCCGGGGTCGAGCTCAAGAACAAGGCCGGCGTCCAGTTGCTCGGCATCGACAAGCCCGCCTCCCAGGCCGACTCCGCCAACTTCTTCCAGATGCTGCTCCAGCTCCAGGACACCTTCTACTTCGACATGCAGGGCAACATCACGCTCGACACGCCGCAGGCGGTCACCGCGATGACGATCATCAAGCGGCTCAACGACGCCGGTCTGGTCGCCGACATGTCGGGCGGCTGGAACACGATGATCAGCTCGCTCAAGAGCGGCGAGGTGGCGGTCCAGTCCATGCCCACCTGGTTCGGCGGTGTCGTCGAGGAGAACGTGCCCGAGCAGAAGGGCAAGTGGAAGGTCCGCCTCCCGCCCGCCGTCACGTCGGGCGGCAAGGTGTCGGCGACGGTCAACTCCACGCACCTGGCCGTGGCGGGCACCAGCAAGGTCAGGGAGGCCGCGTACGCGTTCGCCGAGTTCGTGCTCACCCGGCCGGAGAGCCAGGTCGCGATCTACCGCGGCAAAGGCATCGCACCCGCCCTCATGTCGGCCTACGACGACCCGGTCTTCCACGAGACGTCCGCGTTCTTCAGCGGCCAGAAGAAGGGCGAGGTCTTCCTCGACGCGCTCAAGCGGCCCTCCTACGTGACCAACTACTCCGCCGACTACCCCCGCGCGCTCAAGGCCGTCACGGACGCCCAGACCAAGGTGCTGCTCAAGGGCGCCGACCCGGCCACCGTGCTCAAGGAGGCCGCCGACCTGATCGCCCAGCAGACCGGGCGCAAGGTGCTGCGATGACGGCCGTCACTGAGCGGGTGGCCACCGTTCCGCCGGGCCATCGCGTGCCCGCCCGCGGGTGGCAGGGGAGGAGGCTCGCGCCCTACCTGTTCGTGCTGCCGGCGCTGGCCCTGTTCGCGACGTTCAAGCTGTACCCGATCGTGTGGTCGTTCTGGCTGAGCCTGTTCAGGACGGATGGCGCGCTGCAGACCTTCGCGGGAGCGGCGAACTACGAGCGCCTGGCCGCCGACCCGCTGTTCTGGACCGCGCTGCGCAACACCGGGGTCATCCTGCTCGTCCAGGTGCCGATCATGCTGGCGCTGGCGATCGGGCTGGCGGTGGCGCTCAACTCGCGGCTGCTGAGGTTGAAGGGGTTCATCAGGCTCGGGTTCTTCATGCCGATGGTCACCGGTCTGGTCGCGTACGGGCTGCTCTTCGCGGTGCTGCTGAACCCGCAGTTCGGCCTGGTCAACTGGGTGCTCGGGCTGATCGGCCTCTCTCCGGTCCCGTGGCTGACCGACACGCTGTGGGCCCGCATCGCCATCGGCCTCGCGCTGACCTGGCACTACACGGGCTACAACGCGGTGATCTACCTGTCCAGGCTGCAGGCGCTGCCGCAGGACCACTACGACGCGGCCGCCGTGGACGGAGCCGGTGCCTGGAACAGGTTCCGGCACGTCACGCTGCCGGGACTGCGCCCGGTCATCCTGCTCACGCTCATCCTGTCCACGATCGGCACGCTCCAGCTCTTCGACGAGCCGTACGTCATGACCAACGGCGGCCCCGACAACAGCACGCTGACCGTGGGCCTGTACCTGTACAACAACGGCTTCAAGTACTTCGACTTCGGCTACGCCTCGGCCATCGCCTACGCTCTCGCCGTGATCATCGGGCTGCTCGGCATCGCGCAGTTCCGCTTCCTGGGAGACCGGTCGTGACCCGCCGGGTGATGCTCACGTCGTCACTGCTGATCACGGTCACCGTGGTCCTCGCGCCCTTCTACTGGCTGGTCGTCGCCAGTACGCACAGCACGGCCGAGGTGTTCGGCAACCCGCCGCCGCTGCTGCCCGGCGGGCACGTGCTGGACAACCTGGCCACGCTGGAGTCGACCGTCGGCTTCAGCAGGGTCGTGCTCAACTCCACCCTGATCGCCACCGTCTACACGCTGCTCGCGGGGCTCGTGTGCACCATGGCCGGGTACGGCTTCGCGAAGTACCGCTTCCGCGGCAGGGAGCTGTTGTTCGGGCTGCTCATGCTGGGCCTGGTCATCCCCAGTCAGGTGACGCTGGTGCCGCTGTTCAAGATGATGCTGGCGCTCGACTGGCTCAACACCTACCAGGCGATCATCCTGCCCAACCTGGCCCTGCCGTTCGGGATCTTCCTGATGCGGCAGTCGATGTCGGCGCTGCCCGACGAGCTGCTCTCGGCCGGGCGCGTCGACGGCTGCGGCGAGCTGCGGCTGTTCTGGCGGGTGGTGCTGCCGCCGATGCGGCCCGCGCTCGCGGCGCTCGGCATCTACCTCTTCCTCTACCAGTGGAACGACTTCGTCTGGCCGCTCATCGCGCTGCGCACGCGTGACGCCTACACGATCCCGCTGGCCATCGCGTCCATGCAGGGCGCCAACGAGACCGACTACGGCGCGATCCTCGCGGGCACCGCCGTCGCCGCGATCCCGATGGCGATCCTGTTCCTGCTGCTGCAACGCCATTTCATCTCCGGACTTCTCGCGGGAGCTGTGAAAGAGTGAGCGTCACGACCGCCGGGCTCGCGCCCGCGCCCACCGAGCCCCTGCTCGACGACGTACGGCTGGCCGTCCTGACGCACACCCCGGGCGCCACGGTCCGTCACGAGTGGTCGGCCGATGCGCTGGAGATCCACTCCGACGGCGACCTGGAGATCAGGCTGTCGGTCCCGCTCGGCGACGCGGCCGGCTTCTGGCACCCCGACGCCCAGTGGGCCCGCACGATCGTCGCCGACTGGGCGGGGCTCGCGCGGGTCTCGCTGGTGAGCGGCGCCGTGGCCGGCTGCCTGTACGACAGCGGCGGCGCGTCCATGCTGGCCTTCGCCGCACTGGACCCGGTGCCCGAGACCACCATGCGCTACGGGGTGTCCGAGGAGAACAAGACGTTCGTGGTCCACCTGCGCGTGCCCGCGGGACGCTCGCCGTACCGGATGGCCTTCGCCCGCACCTCGCCGACCGTCGCGACGGCGCTGCGCGAGCTGCGTGGCGCGCTGGGAACCGGGCCGGTCACGGTGCCGGAGGGGGCGCGGGTGCCGGTCTACTCGACCTGGTACGGCTTCACCCAGGCGGTCGAGGCGCCGGCCGTGGAGGCGGAGGCACGGCTGGCGGCCGAGCTGGGTTGCGGGACGATCATCCTGGACGACGGGTGGCAGGAGCTGGGCAACCGGCGCGGCTACCACGGCGTGGGTGACTGGCGCCCCGATCTAACGAAATTTCCGGACTTCGCGGGGCATGTCATCCGAGTCCGTGAGATGGGGCTGAACTACGTCGCCTGGGTGGCCCCGCTGCTGCTCGGCCTGGAGGCCGAGTGCTTCCCCGCACTCGCCGCCTACGCCCCCGAGACCGGGGGAGTGCCCGGCGCGCATGTGCTCGACCCGCGCATCCCCGAGGTCCGCGAGCACGTCGTGCGGACCTGCGTCAGGCTCGTCCGGGAGTACGGGCTGGACGGGCTGAAGATCGACTTCCTGGACAGGGCGATGGCCTACGCGGGCACGCCCTCGCCGGGCGACGTCGCCGACGTGGGCACCGCCATGCGGGCCCTGCTGACCGAGCTGGTCGCGGAGGTCGAGGCGGTGCGGCCCGGCGCGCTGATCGAGCTCCGCCAGCCGTATGTGGGGCCGGGCATGACGCCGTTCGGCAACATGCTCCGCGCCAACGACTGCCCGGCCGACTCGGTGGCCAACCGGGTGCGGACCATCGACATCGGGCTCCTGGCCGGGTCCGGCGCCGTACACGCGGACATGCTCATGTGGGACCCCGCCGCGCCTGCGCGAGCCGCCGCCCGCCAGTTGATCGGCGCGCTGCACTCGGTGCCGCAGATCTCGGCGCGGCTGGGCGAGCTGAGCGGCGAGCACCGCCGGATGGTGGCGTTCTGGTTGCGGCGCTGGCGGGAGCTGCGGCCGGTGCTGCTGGACGGTCAGGTCGAGCCCGGCCGCCCGGACGAGCTCTACCCGGTCGTGAGCGCCTCGCTCGGCGACCGGTGCGTGATCAGCGTGACCGCCGACCGGGTGGTCACGGTCGACGCCGCCCGGCACGCCAAGATCACCGTGGTCAACGGCACCGCGTCGGACCGGCTCGTGCTGGAGGTCGGCGGCGGGGCCTTCGATGTGGCCGCGGTCTTCCGTGCGGACGGCTCCAGGGTGGACGACTCAGCGGCGGACGGCTCTAGGATCGAGCCGTCGGACCGGCGGCTGGGGCCGGGCCTGTGCGTGCTCGGCGTTCCGCCCTCGGGGCAGGCTGATCTGGAGGTGACGCGGTGAAGATCGGCATCACCGAGGTGGCGGCCATGGCCGAGGTGAGCGAGGCCACGGTCAGCCGGGTCGTCAACCGGCGCGCCGGGGTGTCGGCGAAGACCCGCGAGGCGGTGGAGCGGGCCATGGCCGAGCTGGGCTACGAGCGCTCCACCCGCGGCCAGCTCGTCGCGGTGATCACGCCATGGCTGTCCAACCCGTTCTTCACCGATGTGGCCGAGCTCATCGAGGCCGCGCTGGCACCGCACGGGCTCAGGGGAGTGATCTGCCCGGCTCTGCCCGGCGGCATCCAGGAGCGCGAGTTCGTCGCCGCGCTGGCCGAGCACGGCGTGGCCGCGGTGGTGTTCCTGTCGGCCAGCAACACGCTCGACGACGCCGATCCCGAGACCTGCGACGTGCTGGCCGCGCGGCGCATCCCGTTCGTCGGGGTCAACGGCGGGTTCGACGGGCACGAGATGCCGGTGCTGTCCACCGACGATCGCATGTCGGCCGAGCTGGCCGTCGACCACCTCTGGACGCTGGGCCACCGCAGGATCGGGCTGGCCTCGGGTCCCGCCGGCAACCGGCCGGCCGACCGGCGGGTGGCGGGGTTCCGGGCCGCACTGGAGCGCCGGGGCGTCGAGGACACCGGCTCGCTGGTGGTCAGGCAGCACTACACGGTCGAGGGCGGCCAGTCGGCGACGGCCGAGTTGCTCGGGCGCGGCGTGACGGCGGTCGTGGCGGCCAGCGACTTCATGGCGCTCGGCGCGATCAGGGCGGTGCGCAGGGAGGGGCTCCAGGTGCCCGGTGACGTGTCCGTCGTGGGGCACGACGGGTCGATGATCATGGAGTTCGTGGATCCGCCGCTGACCACCGTACGCCAGCCGATCGACCGGCTGGCCAAGGAGGTGGCGCGGAGCGTCATCGCGCTGGTGGGCAACCGCGAGGTGCCCAAGGGCGAGCTGCTGTTCACTCCGGAGCTGGTGGTGCGGGGGTCCACCGCGCCACCGCGCCGCTGAAATCATTTGTCCTGATATTTCGTCTTTTTGCGGCCTGTTAGTTCATCCGATCATCGGGAGAATCCATGAAGTGGAAGGCCTTATCCGTCGCCATCGGCTCCTCGTTGCTCGCCTCAGTGGCCCTGACCCCCGCGGTCGCGGACCCCGCAAGGGGGCCGCTGATCGTCGTGAACCCCGGCTTCGAGCAGGACGCCGCGGGCTGGACGTTCACCGAGGGCACCGGCGTGGCCACCAACCGGCCGCACGGCGGAGCCAAGCTCGTCTACCTCGACTCCGGCGCAGGCAAGAGCATCAGCCAGACCGTCACCGCGCCCGCGGCGGGCAGCTACTCGATCTCGGCCTGGATCGCCACCGGCGGCGCGGCGGGCACGTTCACCGTCAGGCGCAACGGCGCCGACGCGGGCACCGTCACCCTGCCCAGCCGCTCGACCTACACCCGCTACACGATCTCCGACGTGGCGGCCGCCGAAGGCGACCGCATCGAGATCGTCTTCGGGTCCGGCTCGGGCTGGGTGAACGCCGACGACGTCATGGTCTCGCCGGGGGCCACCGCCGACCCGCGCGTCACCTCCTCCAACGCCGAGATCGTCGAGCTGTTCGCGTGGGCCAAGGCCAAGGCCGGCGGCTGGGTGCACCAGGACGGCGTCCCCGGCCTGCTCAACGTGGACGAGCGGGTGCCCGGCGGCACCGGCGAGGGTGTCTACGCCGCCACCTACTGGGCCGGATACGCCCATCGCACCGGCTACTACTCGCGCGACTTCGCCCACCAGCTGGCCGGAGCCCACATCCTGGGCCTGGACCAGGAGAACAAGAACATGCTCCGGTCCTTCGCCGCCTCGGCGACGGAGGAGCACAAGTACTACCCGGTCTGGGCGCTGAACTTCGACGCCAAGACCTACCTGGCCATCGACTACCGCTCGCCCACCAACTTCGTCCGCGAGGTGCCCGCCACGTTCGAACTGGTGGAGAAGGCCAACCAGGCGTTCAGATGGACCGGCGACCGGGCCTACCTCGACGACCCGGTGTTCTGGTCCTACTACCAGCGGGCGACCGACGACTTCGTCACCCTGCACGACGGCCAGCTCCCCAACGGTTCCGTCAAGGTCGCCGAGGGCACGGGCAAGGGCATCTTCCAGGGCGCGGCCAGCTACAACGAGGTCAGCGGCGAGCCGCTGGCCGAGGCCGGCGACGCGATCGGCGCCCAGTACCAGGCGTACAAGGCCCTGGCCGATCTCGCCCTCGACAGACTCGACCTCAAGACCTCGCTCAAGGCGGCCAAGCAGGCCCGCGACCTCAAGGCGTACTTCAACCAGACCTGGAGCGTGAAGCCGGGCTCCGATGAGTTCGTCCGCGCGTACACGGTCGACGGGACCCCGCTGACCGGCTTCGGCAAGGAGAACAGCTGGTTCATGCCGATGAAGGGCATCATCGACGCCGGGCCGCGCAACGACGCCTACCTCGACTTCGTCGACGCCGAGGCGAGCGGCGCGGGCCGGCCGCGCAACATCGAGGCGATCACGTACCTGCCCGACACGTTCTTCAGGCACAACCGTGACGAGACCGCCTGGAAGTGGATGAGGTACGTCTACGAGCAGCGCGAGACCAGGCACGTCAACAGCCGCCAGGGGCTGAACGGCGACTACCCGGAGGTGCCGTTCACCCTGGTCGGCCAGACCGTCGAGGGGCTCATGGGCATCCAGCCGGACGCGCCGCGGCACACCGTCGCCACGCAGTCGCGGCTGCCCGCCGACATCGGCTGGCTCCAGGTGGCCGACGTGCCCGTGGGCGACGGCACGGTGACCGTACGGCACGACGGGCACACGTCCACGACGTTCATCAACGGGTCGCGTACGCCGCGCCTCTGGGAGGCCCGCTTCGAGGGCGGGCGTCCGTGGCTCGAGGTCAACGGCCACCGCGTCCCGGGCCTGCCCAAGGTGATCGACGGCATCAGGTACACCGTCGCCCTGGTCCCGGTGCCCGGCGGCCACACCGCCACCGTCAAGATCGTGAGCTGAAGCCCGTCTCTCCGGTCATCAGAGTGCCGCAGCCGTCGACCCCCGTACGATCAGCTCGGTGGCGAGTTCGACGTGGTGAGAGTCGATCTTCTCGCCGGCCGCCAGGCGCAGCGCCGTACGCACGGCGACGCCGCCCATCTCGCGCAGCGGCTGGCGGACGGTGGTCAGCGGCGGCGAGGCCATCCGGGCGAGCTGGGTGTCGTCGAAGCCCGCCACGCTGAGGTCCTCCGGGATGCGCAGGCCCCGCGCCCGGGCGGCCTCCATGACCCCGAGGGCCGTCTCGTCGCTGCCCCCGAAGATCGCCGTCGGCACCTGGGCCAGGTCGAGCAGAGCCGCGCCGTTGACCACGCCGTCCTGGTAGCGGAAGTGCCCTGTCCGTACGTAGCCGGGGGGCACGGGCACCCCCGCGGCCTCCATGGCGGCGCGGTAGCCGTGCATGCGGGCCTGGTTGCAGGCCGCGGTCGCCGGGCCGCCGACATAGGCGATGCGCCGGTGCCCCAGAGAGAGCAGATGCTGCGTCGCGGCGAGGCCGCCGGCGAAGTTGGTGGAGCCGATGCTGGTCACGCGGGTGCGCGGCAGGTTCAGCGGGTCGATCAGGACCAGCGGCAGGCGTGCCCGGGACAGGGCGGCGAGCTGCGCGGAGGTCAGTTCGCTGGTCACGGCGATCAGCGCCCCCCGCCCGGCGGCGATCAGGTCGCGGGCCCACGCGGCGGTACGGTCCTCACCTCTCCGGATGCTGAGGACGATCCCGACGCCGACCTCGGCCCCGGCTTCGACCGCGCCTTGGATGATCTCGGTGGAGTACGCGGTGAAGTCCGCGTCGAACTGCACTTCGATCGTGGCGCTCCCGGTCGCCTCGACGCGGCGCGGTGCCGGAGCGACGTAGGCGTGCTGCTGCAGCAGTGACTGCACCAGGGAACGGGTCGCCGGCGCGACGTCGCTGCGGCCGTTGAGCACCTTGGAGACGGTCGCGACGGACACGCCGGCCGAGGCCGCGACGGTGGCCAGCGTGGCCCGCCTAGGACTGGCCGGCATCTCGGCCCCCCTGCTCGCCCGTAGCCTCGCCCGTTGCAGGGCCCACCTCCACGGGCGTGACGAGCCGCCGGCCGCGGCCGACGATCCGCAGCGGGCCGGTCAGCCGTACGACGGCGCGGCACGGCAGGTCGGCCGCGGACGTGCCGACGAGCACCTCGACGTCCCCGGGCTCGACGATCCGCCGCAGGTCACGGCCGGTGAAGGCGGTACGGTCCGCGTGTACGCGGAAGCGCACGTCCGTGCTCGTACCGGGCTCCAACCGCACCCGCGCGAACCCGGCCAGCTGCCGCACCGGCCGGGTGACCTGAGCGAGAACGTCGTGCAGATACAACTGGACGACCTCCTCGCCCGCCCTGCCGCCGGTGTTCCGGACGCGGACCGACACGGTGAACTCGCCGTCGGTGGGCACCTCGGCGTCGCTGACGCGCAGCTCGCCGACCTCGAAGGAGGTGTACGAGGTGCCGTACCCGAACGGGAACAGCGGAGTCGGGTCGAGATTGCTGATGCCGTGACTGTTCGCGCCCAGCGGCGGCTGCAGGTAGGTGCCCGGCTGCCCGCCCGGCCCGCGGGGTATCTGCATGGGGAGCTTGCCGCCCGGCTGGACCCGGCCGGAGAGCACGCCGGCGATCGCCGCCGCACCTTCCTCGCCGGGCATGAACGCCTGAACGAGCGCGGCGGCCCCAGCGTGCACCTCACCCAGTGCGTACGGGCGGCCCGAGACGACGACCACGACGACCGGCGTCCCCGTGGCGGCGAGGCCGGCCAGCAGGTCCTCCTGCACCCCGGGCAGCCGGAGATCCTCGGCGTCGCAGCCCTCGCCCGAGGTCCCGTGCCCGAACAGGCCCGCCAGGTCGCCCACGACGGCGATGCACAGGTCCGCCTCACGGGCCGCGTCCGTCGCGGCGGCGAAGCCCGAGCGGTCCTCGCCCCGCACGTCGCAGCCGCGTTCGTGGACGATCTCGGCCCGCGGCAGTTCGGTCCGCAGGGCGTCGAGGAGGCTGGGCGCGTCGATGCCGAGCCCGAGGCCGGGGTGGCGGGGCAGGACGTGGTTGGGGAAGGCGTAGCACCCCATGAAGGCACGCGGCTCGGCCGCGGAGGGTCCGACGACCGCGATGCGACGCGGCTCGTCCGCGCGCAGGGGCAGCGTGGTGCCGCCGTCGAGCAGGATGATGGACCGCTCGGCCATCTCGCGGGCCAGCGCCCGGTTGGCCGGCGAGTCCAGGTCCACGGCGGCCGCCGCGGCCACCGAGCCTTCGGGCGTCCAGTCCTGATCGAGCAGCCCCAGTTCCACCTTCTGGGTGAGCAGGCGGCGCGCCGCCCGGTCCACCAGGGACTCCGGCAGCTCGCCCCGGCGCACCCGCTCGACCAGGTGCCCGCCGAAGCCGAGGGTGTCGGGGAGTTCGACGTCGACGCCCGCGGTGAGCGCCAGGACGCCGGCCTCGTCGGTGTCGGCGGCGACCTCGTGCATGGTCGCCAGAAACGGGACGGCCCAGTAGTCCGAGACGACGGTCCCGGTGAATCCCCACTCCTCGCGCAGCAGGTCGGTCAGCAGCCAGGAGTCGGCCGCGGCCGGGAGGCCGTCCACGTCGGAGTAGGAGTTCATCACCGAACGCGCGCCGCCCAGAACGATGGCCGTCTCGAAGGGAGGCAGGATCATGTCCATGAGCTCGCGGCGGCCCATCGGGACCGGACCGTGGTTGCGGGCCGCGCGCGAGGCCGAGTATCCGGCGAAGTGCTTGAGGGTGGCGATGATCCCGGAGCTCTCCAGGCCGCGGACATAGGCGGCGCCGAGCATCGCGACGAGGTAGGGATCCTCGCCCATCGTCTCCTCCACCCGGCCCCAGCGGTAGTCGCGCACGACGTCCAGCACGGGGGACAGGCCCTGGTGCGCGCCCACGGCACGGATGTCCCGCCCGATGGCGGCGGCCATCCGCTGTACGAGCTCGGGGTCGAACGTCGCGCCCCACGCGATGGCCGCGGGATAGACGGTCGCGCCGTAGGTCGTGAACCCGGTCAGGCACTCCTCATGGACCAGCGCCGGAACGCCGAGCCGGGAACCTTCGACGACCACGTGCTGGAGCCGGACCACCTCTGCGGCGCCGTCCGCCGCGGTCACCGGCCCGCTGCCGAAGATACGGGTCAGGTGACCGAGCCCGTGACGGCTCGCCTCCTCAAGGGGAATGGTCCCGGACGCGGCGAACACGTCCTGCATGGGCGCCACATTGAGGCTCGCCTCGGGGTCCGGATCGGGCTGGTCGGTGAGCTGCATGTCGTTGCCGACCCACCGGCTGCCGAGCTGGCCGACCTTCTCCTCCATGGTCATCTCCGCAAGGAGGGCGTCGACGCGCTCGGCCACAGGGAGCGTCCGGTCCTGCCACGGACGCAGGATCCGGTCCGCCGCGGGGGTCCGATCTACCGCTGTCATCTGCCGCTCTCCTTAGTCCCGCAATGTTTCGCAATGTTTCGACGCCGGCGAATGATCTTTACGCGCAGGAGTCGCCGGTGGATTACTGGGTCTTGACACGTCAACAGCAGAAATCTAGATTGACGGCCGCGCGGTCATTTCGCAAATGTTTCGAGAACCTACTTATGGGCGGATTGGGGGGAGAGGCATCCGGGGGTGCTGATCCACGACCGCCGGCCACCGCATCCGATGATCAACGAGCCGCGGCGCAGCCCCCGGCATTCGAGTACGGAGATCAGCGTGGAGTCCAGGAACACCTCTCGCCGCACCTTCCTCAGCCTCTCGATGGGCCTGCCCCTGGGCGCCGCGCTCGCCGCCTGCGGCAGCTCCGGCCCGACCCGCCCCGGCGCCGCCAGCGGTGGTGGCACAAAGGCCACTTATTGGTATCTCTCCACGCAGCCGCAGGAAGGCATCCGCACCGCTGCCATGGAGCGGTTCAACAAGGCCAACCCCAATGGTCAGATCGCCGGGACGACCTTCCAGAACGACGCCTACAAGACGAAGATCAAGACGGCGATCGGGGCCGGCCAGGCGCCCACCATCATCTGGGGCTGGGGCGGCGGTGGCCTGCGCAGCTACGTACAGGCCGGCCAGGTCGAGGACCTCACGTCGTGGTTCGGGCAGAACGCCGCGGTCAAGGACCGGTTGTTCCCGTCCTCGTTCGGGGCCGCGACGGTGGACGGCAAGATCTACGCGATGCCGTGCGAGACCGTGCAGCCGATCGTCCTGTACTACAACAAGAAGCTCTTCGAGCAGATCGGTGCCCAGCCGCCGCAGTCCTGGGGCGACATCATGGACCTGGTGCCCAAGTTCAACGCCAAGGGCATCGCGCCGTTCTCCCTCGGCGGGCAGTCCCGCTGGACGAACATGATGTGGCTGGAGTTCCTCTTCGACCGCATCGGCGGCTCCGAGGTGTTCCAGGCCGTGTTCGACGGTCAGAAGGACGCCTGGTCCAACCCGGCCGCCATCGACGCCCTGACCAAGATGCAGGCCCTGATCAAGGCCAACGGGTTCATCAAGGGCTTCTCCTCGATCACCGCGGACTCCAACGCCGACCAGGCGCTGCTGTACACCGGCAAGGCCGCGATGATGCTCCATGGCGGCTGGACGTTCGGGAGCATGTCCACCGACGGCGGCGACTTCGTCTCCGGCGGCAGCCTCGGCTACATGAACTTCCCGCCGGTCGACGGCGGCAAGGGCGACCCCAGCGACACGGTCGGCAACCCCGGGCAGTACATGTCGATCTCCTCCAAGGCGAGCCCGGAGCAGAAGGAGATCGCCAAGAAGTTCTTCACCACGGTGCTCTCGGACGAGGAGGTCAAGGCGTGGGTCGGCGTCGGCTCGGTGCCGATCGTCAAGGGCGCCGACAGCGCGTTCGCCGGCTCCAAGGACGCGGAGTGGCTGAAGTTCGTCTACGGCATCGCCAGCAACGCCAAGACGTTCGCCCAGTCCTGGGACCAGGCGCTCAGCCCCACGGCGGCTGAGGTGCTGCTCGACAACATCGCCAAGCTGTTCCAGCTGTCGATCTCACCGCAGCAGTTCACGACGAACATGAACGCGGTCATCGGCAAGTGACCGCGCTCCCGACCTCCCACGGGCAGGGGACACCGCGGGCCGGCACGCGAGGGGCCCGCAACGGGTCCCTCGCGTGGTTGACCGTTCCGGCACTGGTGTTCTTCGTCGGCTTCGGGGTCGTCCCGCTGATCGGGGTCCTCGCGCTCAGCTTCACCACCTGGGACGGGATCGGCGACATCCAGTTCTCGGGCTTCACGAGCTGGCGCGCCGTCCTCGCCGACCCCGGCCTGCCGCACGCGCTGTACGTGACATTCCTGATCATGGCCCTGTCCTGGTTGGTGCAGACACCGGCGAGCATCCTGCTCGGGGTGTTCCTGGCCGGCGCCCAGCGCTACCGCGCGCTGCTGTCGGTGCTGTACTTCATCCCGCTCCTGCTCAGCTCGGCGGCCATCGCGATCACGTACAAGGCGCTGCTCGACCCGAATTTCGGACTCGGCGCCGGACTGAAGATCGGGCTGCTCACCCAGGACTGGCTCGGCAGGCCCGGCCTCGCCGTCGGCGTCGTGGTCTTCGTGGTGTCCTGGCAGTTCATCCCGTTCCACTCGCTGATCTATCAGGGCGGCGTACGGCAGATCCCGCGGTCGATGTACGAGGCCGCGGAGCTGGACGGCGCGGGGCGGATCCGCAAGTTCTTCAGCATCACCCTGCCGCAGCTGAAGTACACGATGATCACGTCCTCGACCCTCGTGGTCGTCGGCTCGCTGACCTTCTTCGACCTGATCTTCGTGCTGACCGCGGGCGGTCCGGGCGACGCCACCCGGGTGCTCGCCCTGGACATGTACAAGCGGGGATTCCAGGCCAACCTCATGGGCCCGGCCAGCGCGATCGCCCTCATCCTCGTCTTCGTGGGCCTCGTCCTCTCGCTGTTGCTCCGCCGGCTCGGCGGCGGCAAGTCCGACACCAGCCAGTTGGAAGGCGCTTGACATGGGGACGACCCTGACAGCACGCCCTGAGCGGACCCGCGCCCAGCAGCCCCGGCACGAACGCCGCACGGTCGCCCGTCACTGGAACTGGCTGGGCGGCGCGACCGGGTGGCTCTGGCTGGTGATCGTGGTGGTGCCCATCTACTGGATCGTCATCACCAGCTTCAAGACACAGAGCAACTACTACGCGACGAACCCGCTGGCGCCACCGGGGGAGCCGACCCTGGCCAGCTACCGGATGGTCATCGAGTCCGACTTCGTGCAGTACTTCGTCAACAGCCTCATCGTCACCATCGGCGCGGTGGTCCCCGCGGTCACCGTCTCCTTCATGGCGGCCTTCGCGATCGTGCGGGGCGGCTCCGGCAGATACCTGCGGTCGGTGAACTCCCTGTTCCTCATGGGCCTGGCCATCCCCTTGCAGGCGACGGTCATCCCGATCTACCTGATCATCATCCGGCTGCACCTCTATGACACCCTGCTGGCGATGATCCTGCCGTCGATAGCCTTCGCGATCCCGCTGTCGGTGCTGGTCCTGTCCAACTTCATCCGCGACGTCCCCAAGGAGTTGTTCGAGTCGATGCGGCTGGACGGCGCCAGCGAGTGGGGGACGCTCTGGCGCCTGGCGTTCCCGCTGTCCCGGCCGGCCGTGGTGACGGTGACGATCTACAACGCACTGACGATCTGGAACAACTTCCTGCTGCCGCTGATCCTCACGCAGAGCCCGGACAAGCGGACCCTGCCGCTGGCTCTCTGGTCCTTCCAGGGCCAGTACAGCATCAACGTGCCGGCGGTGCTCGCCTCGGTCGTCCTCACCACCCTGCCGATCCTGACCCTGTACATAGTGGGCCGCCGCCAGCTCCTCAGCGGCCTGATGGCCGGGTTCGGCAAGTGACCATCACTTTTGTCCGGCGCGCGGCGCGTCCAGGAACGCCGCGATCCGCGCCGCGCCGGTGCGGGCGAGCCAGGTGCGGAAGTCCAGCAGCCCGGGGTGCAGCTGGCGGGCGAGGGAGATGTCGGCTCGGTAGCCGCGTTCGTTGAGCCACTCGTAGGCGTACGCGAAATCCTCGCCGGCCAGGTCGATCGTGCGGCCGATCCACTCCTGCGGCCCGGCGAAGGCCCGCGCGGTGAACAGGCCGAGGTCGTCCACGGCGATGATCTGCTGCCGCACACCGGCCGCGTGCGCGGCCTCGGCGACGTTGACGCCCCAGCGGACCTCGTCATCGGCGGCGAAGCCCGGCGCGGTGCCGGGGGAACCGACGGTGGGCTGGACGCTGAACACGCCGTATGCGCCCTCGGCTGCCGCGATCAAAGTGGCGACGTCCTCCATGTCACCGCGTACGGTCCGCGCGCCGGCCGCCTCCAGAGCCCGCGCCGGTGCGGCGTCCGGGTCCCGAGTCAGCGCCCGGATCCGCCAGCCGTCGGCGAGCAGTCGCTTCGTCACAGCGCGGCCCTGCAGGCCGGTCGCCCCCACCTGCCTGTCGTGTCCACGGTCTCTCCTCAGATTGAAACGGGGTGGTCCCCCGTTTATGGGGCATTACAATATGGAGGACCGCCCCATTTAGTAACCCGCTGGAGGAACCCGTGTCCCAACCTGGCACCGGGCGGTCGCCCCGCGCTGACGCGCGCCGCAACCGCGACCGGATCCTCGCCGCGGCCGGAGCCGCCATCGCCCAGTACGGGGCCGAGGCCTCCCTGGAGGAGATCGCCCGGCGCGCCGGAGTCGGTTCGGCCACTTTGCACCGGCACTTCCCCTCGCGTCAGGCGCTGTTGGAGGCCGTCTTCCGGGACCGGGTGGCCGGCCTCTGCGCGAAGGCGCGCGACCTGGCCGCCGCCCAGGACCCCGGGCCCGCGCTGGTCGCCTGGCTGCGTGCCGTCGCCGCGCACGCCACCGCCAACCGGGGGCTGGCGGCGTCACTGATCCGCGGCGCCCGCGAAGGTGACCCGACCTGGGGTGCCACCTGTCACACCATGATCGTGAACGCCGGCGACGAACTCCTCGTGAGTGCTCGCCGGGCAGGCGCCGTACGCCCCGGCATCGCCATCGCCGATCTCCTCAAACTCGTCAACGCCATCTCCCTGGCCGTCGAACAGGAACCCGACGGCACGGCCGAGGCGGACCGCCTGCTCGCCCTCGCCATCGACGGCGTGCGCCTCCCGAAAGGTGAGTGCCAGGACCTCTGATGACCCCTCATTCCGAATACCGGACGTGAAGTGCGGTAAACTTGAGTGACCGAGGACATCTCGTGCGTTGGCACTCGGGTCAGCGTCGCCCACGGCGATCGACCATTCGCGGGTTCTTTCGAGGCCTGGATAGGCCCGGCCACCATGACGCCATCGCTTCTCGCTCAGCTCGCTCCGCTGAGCACCGCCGCTTTCGCGCTCCCCACGATCGACCGCGCGGTCCGGCTCAACCTGGATCCCCTACTCGATCGCCGAGCCGCTGTGGATGGAACGTGGTGCCGCCCCGCCCTACCGGATGCCACAGCGACAACCAAGGGGAGAACATCATGACCATCACTCACGCCATCCCGCATCCCAGAGCCGGCCGAACATCGGCCGAGACCACGGTCCACCTGGCCGGCGAGATCGACATCTTCACCAGCAAGGCGCTGCGCCAGAGCCTGATGGCCGCACTGCTGACCAGCACGAGCACGCTCGTCATCGACCTGTCGGAGGTGTCGTTCTGCGACACCGTCGGCCTGGGCATCCTGGTCGGCATCCAGCACCGCGCCCGGGCACAGGGCGTCACGCTCGTCCTGGCCGGGCCCCGCCCGTACATGACCAGCCTCCTGCACCTGTCCGGCCTGGACCGCACTCTGCCGATCGCGCTGTAACCCGATACGCGCAGGGGGCCACCGAGGCCGGTGGTCCCCTTCCCCCATGGTGTCAGTCGGCGAGGTAGCTGATCGACTGGACGTCGTACCCCCGATTGACCGAGCCCTTCAGGTGCATCAGCATGGCGCCGCCATCGTAGGAATAGGCGCAGGAATAGCCCATCGTCTCCTTCGTGCAGCCCTGGAAGTAGTACGTCACGCCCTTGGGGTCGTACTTGGTGCGGAAGAGCCTGGTGACCACCTTCTGGGTGGCGACCTCGAGGCCGAGGTTGCGGTCGCCCTTCTGCCACGCCGTGAGCAGGTGCTTGGCGACCACCGCCGGCTTGGTCACGTGGCGCGACTGGTAGACCGTGGTCACCTTCGGCCCGGAGACGATCATGAGCAGGCCGTTGAGCCCGCCCGGCACTCGGACGCTGGTGTGGATGAACCGGCACGCGTTGCCCACACAGCCCGCGAACTCGTCGGGCGCGCGATAGGCGTAAGAGAAGATCGACTTGACCGCCGAAGGCGTGGCCACCTTCGCGGCCGCCGCGCGGTCGCGCCGCAGCCACGCGTGGAGCAACGCGTTGGACACCTTCGCCGGAGTGGCCGCCGGAGCCGTCGCGTCAGGGGCCGCCGCGTTCGCGTTCGCGCTCGCCGGAGAGGATGTGACCAGCAGCGCGGCGACCGCGGTCGCCGCGCCCGCACCGAATAACCATCGTCGTGACATACCGGCGACGCTAACGACCCTCGCTTGCACGGAGGTTGATGCCCACTTGGTGGCAGAGCATGGGGCGCTCGCCAGGCGGGTCCTAGCTCGATGGAGTGTCCTGAGCGAGCCAGCGGCGGGTGAGGTCGCGGATGGCTTGGCGCCACGGCTGGGGTTGATCGCCGGAGGCGATCGCGTCGCCGGCACTGTGCAGGATGGCGAACAGCAGGGTCGCCGCGATTTCGGGGGATACGGGGCGGAAGACGCCCTCTGCCATGCCGCGGCTCAGCACCCTTGCTATGGCGGTGACGATATCGAGGCGGTCGTCGATGGGGGCGCCGGCGGCCGTGTGAAAGATGGCGTGGTGCAGGCCGCCGGGCTGGGCGATGGTGTCGATGGCGGCATCGCATTCGGCGTCGACGGTGGCCCACCAGTCGATCGGGTCGGTGGTTTCGGCGAGTCGGCGGAACCGGTCCACATAGTTCCGCAGGACCCGGTCTCGGACGGCGACCAGCATCTCTTCCCAGGAGGAGAAGTAGACGTAGAAGGTGCCCTTGGCCGAACCCGCTTCAGCCGTCACGGCCTGGACCCAGTTGGTCACTTCCTGGCCGGACTCCAGGAGCCGGATGGCCGCGTCGATCAGCTCGCCGCGCCTGGCCTCGGGGGAAAGACGTCGACGACTCCTGGAAGTGACCACGGCGACAGGCTAACCGACGGTGAGGGGCAAGTCGGACCGCTTCTCAGCCGGCACGATGTCGGCTCGCTCCGGTGTGGGCGATGCGGAGCTCGCTGACGCCACGCAGGTTGAGATGCTCGCGGTACGGCGGGTCGGCGATGAGCCGGGGGTTCTGGACGCGTTGGGCGAATCCGGCCAGGGCCAGGCGGCCTTCGAGCCTGGCCAGCGGCGCGCCGAGGCAGAAGTGCGGGCCGAACCCGAAGGCCAGGTGACGCACCTGGGTGCGGTGCGGGTTGAAGCTGTCCGGGTCCGGGTTCGCTCCCGGGTCCCGCTGGGCTGAGGCCAGCAGCAGGATGATCATGCTGAGTTTGGGGACGTCCACCTCTCCGATGCGCATGTCCTCGGCGGCTATGCGGGCGGTGAGTTGGACAGGTGGGTCATAGCGCAGAATTTCCTCGACGACCGCGGGTGCCAGGTTCGGATCGGCGCTGAGTGCGGCGAGGTGGTGGGGGTGCCGTAGGAGGGCGAGCACGCCGTTGGCGATGAGGTTGACCGTCGTTTCGTGGCCGGCCACCAGCAGCAGCACGATGGTGGAGACGAGTTCGTCGTGGTTGAGCGCGTCCGCGCCGTCCTTGGCGGCGATGAGGTCGGAGATCAGGTCGTCCTTGCGTGGGCTTGTACGCCTTTCGGCGATGAGCTCGTTGACGTACCTATGCATTTCGGTCATTCCGGGTACCCACTCCGGCGTCTCGCCATCGGCGTCGGTGGCGTTCGACAGGCCGTCCACCAGGCGGGTGAGCTGGGCGGACCACTGCTGGAACAGCGGCTCGTCCGCCACCGGGACGCCGAGCATGCGGCAGATCACCGCCACCGGCAGCGGGTAGGCGAAGTCGGTGAGCACGTCGAACGTGTCGCGTTCTAACGCTCGATCGAGGAGATCGTCTACCAACCGGGTGATGGACGGCTCCATCCGGGCGATGGTGCGGGCGGTGAACGCGCTGCTGACCAGCCGCCGCAACCGCGTGTGGTCCGGCGGGTCCTGGGAGAGGAACCAGGGCTGGTGCACCGAAGACGGCGCGTCGGGGGGATAGAGGCGGTCCGCCTGGTCGGCGCCATTGCGCCGCCAGCGCTCCGCGCTGAGTCGCGGGTCCCGGAGCAAGGTCTCGCACTCGCCGTACCGGGCCACCACCAAGGTCGACATCTCTTCGATCCACACCGGGCCGAGACCGCGGAGATCGGCGTAGATCGGGTACGGGTCGGCTCTCGACGCCGGGTCGAGCAGCTTGCCGATCAACTGGAAGCCGGACATTTCCTTGTCGTGCGCCTCTGACATCTACACTCCCTGGGTGCGTGATATTGACCTCAGGTCATTAGTAATTGACCTGAGGTCAATATGTCAAGGCGGGACGATCACAAGGAGTGAGTGGGTGAGCTTCGCGAGGCAGGTCCCGGCTGAGCGAGGAGCCCGTACGGCTCCTCGCTCAGGACTGCGGGATCAGCGGACCGAGACGTCGTTGAAGACGTTGATGGCGCCGTCGCCGTGGTTCGCCGACTTCGCGATGATGTCGGTGGGGGCGTTGTTGGCGAAGGCGCGGTGGCTGTAGGCGCCGATGATGTAGCCCCAGCCCCTGCTCACCTGTAGGTCCTGCAGCCAGGGGCCGCCGCTGGCGCCGTGGTGCATGTCGCAGTTGATCTTGATGAGGTCGTCGAAGGTGCCGACGCGGCTGGTGTTGCCGAAGCAGTACCACAGGTCGTTGCCGGAGAAGTCGGTGCGCTGGTAGCCGTCCTGCGGGAAGCCGAAGGTGTTGACGCCGGTCCACGCCTGGCCCTGGTTGAACTTGTAGCCCTGCGAGCCCGTCCAGTCCTGCAGGTTGCCGTGGGCGGCTTGCGAGTTGAACGCGATGGCGGCGATGTCGTAGTGCAGGTTTCCGCTGTCCTGCCAGCCGACGGTGGTGTTGGCGTACTTCCAGGTCCACCGGCCCCACGGCTCGCTGTTGTTGTCGGCGTCGGGAACGAAGATGAAGTTGCTGAAGTAGTTGCCGGAGCCGCCTCCGCCGGCGTGGATGCAGTGGCCGGCCGTCCACACCGTGCCCCTGTTACTGGCGTTGATGACGCTGCCGGAGCAGTAGCCACCGGTGCCGTCGTTGCGCGTGTAGTAGATCTTGCCGATGGTGACGGCGGGCATGCTGCCCTGCCGCCCCCAGCGTTCGGCGACCTGGCCGGCCAGCAGGCCGGTCTTCGGGCCGGCCGACGGGCTGAGCTTCTTCGTGGGCAGCGAGCCCTCGGAAGCCTGGCCCGGCAGAACGTTCTCGACCTGCTCCTGAACCTGCTTGACGTCCATCACCGGCACCGGCTCCGGCGTGGCCGCGCGCATGCGTTCCTTGGTCCAGAAGTCGAGCAGGCTCTGGGTGCGGGCCTTGTTCACCACCCCCGTCGCCGGGGCGGACGGCTTCTCCGCTGCGGCGGAAGCCTGTGTGGAGACGGTCGCGCTCATCCCCGAGACGGCCAGCAACGTGGCTAAGACGATTGCGGCGTGCCTTGAGCGTGGCTGCATGATCTTCCTTTCTGAAAGCGAATTCGACGAACTTTTACATATTGAGTACGGACCCGCCGGTTGGGAAGAGTAATGTCGCTATTTTTTTGCGGGTGAATGAGGCTGTCGCGCGCCGCGTGATAGGGAAAGTCGATCGGCGGGGATTGTCAAGTGAATTCTTGTCGCCATCGCCTTGGCATTGCGGCTGAGCCCTAAAGCGGGTGCAGGTCAGGTGCGCCTGAAAGGGGCGTTTTCCTGGTCGGAAAGGGTGCCCGGCCGCGGGTTATGGGCGGGGGAGAACGGCGGGATAAGTCCGGCGCGATAAACGCTCGGAGCCGGGCACGACGGCACCGGCCTTCACGGCGTTCTGCTCTCGGTGGAATTGCCGGTCGGCGTCGGCTTGGACGCTTCCGTATGTGGAATAAGAGCCGGCCTCTTATCCCGTACGTATCTGCGCCTCTTCGACCAGCGGGAACGCTGGTGGATTTCGCGATCGGCCTGGCGAGTGACGCGCGGCCGCGCGATGTCGTCCACGGCCGGCGGGGCGGCCAGCGACCCCCTGGTGATCGCTGGCTGCCTTTCTCGGAGCGAGCGGTGCGCTGCCGGCGTCAGGAGTGGACGGCGCGGATCTCCGTGACGGTGAACTCGTCGACGATGTGCTGGTTCTGCAGCAGGAACCCGACCATGCCCGCCACCGCCTCCGAACCCAGAGCGGCCCGTATCTCTCCGCTCAGGAGGTAGACCAGGGGAGTCGAGGGCTGGTCGAGCGCGAAGCGGCGGCCATGGCGGTGCACGTCGTGCAGGGCCCTGATCGGGATGGGCCGCGCCGAGGTGAACCACACCGCGACCTCCCACAGCGGCAACGCCGGATCGGCGTCGGCCGAGAGCTCATAGCACGCGACGCACCCGTGCCCGGCGTGCTGCCCGTGCGGGCAGGTCCACTGGGCGATGTCGGCGCGGCTCTGATCGTGGCTGCTCAGGATCGCCGCCTGAGTCACGCGACGGCGCGCCGATCGGGGCGGGTCCCCGGACGAGGGAAAGTAGTCGTTGACGATGATCGGGTCCCTTCGTTCCCACATTCCGATCCAACGAGCCTAGCTCCCACGCGACCCTCCGAGACGGCCCCGCGCCCGGAGCCGCCCAATTGAACAATAGGTATTTATTGTCGGCCGCCTGTACACCTCCCCGGGCTGGTGCCGGCCTTCACCGCATCACCGTCTCAGCCCGTTGAGAGGGGCCGGCGGCTCTCCAGATCGGGGAGGAGCACGGTGCTCTCCTGCTCGCGCGGGTCGGTGCGGGCGAGGACGACTTCGGCGGGCTGGCTGTCGCTGAGGTTCACGGGCATGTGCGGTGTGCTGGCGGGGATGTAGATGAACTCCCCTTGGCGCGCTTCGAGGTAGTGCTGCAGGTTGTCGCCGTACCAGGCGCCTACGGAGCCCTTGATGACGTAGATGGCGGTCTCGTGATGGTCGTGCTTGTGGGCTCGGCCGCTGCCGGAGGGCGGGATGGTCTGCAGGTGCATGCAGATGTTGCGCGCGCCCACGGTCTCGGCGGCGATTCCGGCGAAGAATTGAAGGTGCTGTTTGCCCTCGTACATCAGGGCGGAACGGATGACGCGGCAGTGGCCGTCCGGCTGCGGGGGGTGCTCCATGTCTGCTCCTCAGAGTCGGCCGAAGATCAGGTTGCCGGGTGCGTTCGGGTCGGTGCTGCGGTAGAAGTCGCGCTGTGCGGCGTGGATCTCGCTGATGTCGAGCTGCCCGCTGCCGTCGGTGTCGAGCTGGTCGAACACCTCGCGGCGCTCGTCGTCGGGCAGCGACGAGATGCCGGGGATGACGGCGAACTCCTGGTAGGAGAGCCGGCCGTCACCGTCGGTGTCGCAGACGGTGAGGACGGACTCGGCGATCCGGCCGGCGGTCGCCGCGTAGCCGCTCGTGCGGAACTCCTCGCCGGCGAGGTAGGCGGTGAACTCCGCGCGAGTGAGGCGCCCGTCGCTGTCGCTGTCGGCACTGTGGATCAGGGCGTTCCACATGCTCGCGTAGGCCGCCAGTACATCGCGGCCTTTGGCGGAGTCGGCCGGCTCGCCGAACGCCGCCAGGAATCTCGTGGCCGCGATCTGGAAGTCGTCCCTGGTGAGCACACCGTCGGCGTCGGCGTCGAACAAGGTGAATCGCTTGTCGAATTTCCGGGCGAGAACGTCGGGCACGGCGAAGGACACGACACTCCTCCAATGGGTGGGTGCATGGGCACCCGCACATTAACACTACTTAAAGTTAGCAACAATAACTCTTTGTGATGTACTCTGCCCGGCTTCGGCGGGGGTGCCGGCGAATGGTGGATCAGGCTGTCGCCGGTCCGTATCCGCGCAGGAAGGTATCGACCGCGGACCTGGCCACCGTGCGGATCTCGGCGGCCGGGACCTTGCGGGTGCCCAGGTGCGAACGCGCTTCCATCGGCCCGGTGAGCAGCGCCAGGAGCTGCTCCGCGGCCTGCGCCGGGTCGCACGGGCGCAGGCGGCCGGACAGCGAGAGCCGGGCCAGTCTGTCGGCCAGGGCTTCGCCGAGCCGGTTCGACGTGCGGCTCTGGACGGACTCGACCAGGTCGGGGAAGCGGGCGACCTGGGCGTACGTCAGCCAGCGCAGCGCCCGGGCGCGCTCGCCGCAGCACACCTGGAGCATCCGGTACGACACGTCCTCCAGGGTCGCGCGCAGGTCGTCGCCGGGGTCGCGCAGCCGGTCGGCGACGGCGAGGCTGTCGGCCGACACCGCGTCCGCCGCGGCTGTCAGCGCGTGCCGGAACAGGGTCTCTTTGTCGCTGAGGTGGTTGTACACGGTCGGCTTGGCGACGCCCGCCGCCTCGGCGATCTCCTGCACGCACGCCTGCGAGTAGCCCCGGCGGGCGAAGACGGTGAAGGCGGCGTCCAGTATCGCCTGCCGCTTGTCGATGCGCCCCCGCGAGGCCGTCGCTTCCGTCACACACCCCACCCTACCGTCGCGATGAACTCACGGGTTCATCTTTGTGGACGTGCGTGTATGTTGTCTCATCGGGTCATAAAAGTGAACCCGTGAGTTCAAAAGAGAGAGACGGTCATGATCGTCAACATCCTGCGGTTCAGCTTCAAGGACACGACGACGGAGGACGAGCGGGCCGAGGTCCTCGCGGCGATGAGACGTACGGCGACGGTCGACTCGGCCTCGTTCTCGGCCGTCGGCCAGGATCTCGGTGATCCCGCCGAGGGCTACACCCATGCCTACTGCGTGGGTGTCGCGGACCTGGTGGCGCTGGAGCGGTACATGCACGACCCGGTGCATCTCGAAGGGGACTTCGGGATCATTCCCCGAATCGCGCGGCTCTCGGCGGTTCGCCTGTCGGACGACATGGATCCCGGACTGGGTGGCAAGATCATGGCGATGCATCTCAAGAAGGTCGCGACGTACCCGGAGTGGGCCCGGCTCCTCGACACGATCCCCGACAATCAGATCGCGACCAGCGCCTGAGCCACCGCAAGGCCGGACGGGCTATTTCAAGGAGGTTGCCTTAATAAGGCAGGCGACTTAGGGTGAGTCGGGTCAAGTTCCCGAACTGGAGGACACGATGACTGCTGAGGCGATCCCCGACTTCCCCTTCGATCGGGCCACGGCCCTGGAGCCTCCGTCGGAGCTGGTCGAGCTCCGTGAGCAGTGCCCTGTGGCGCACGTCCGCCTGCCCAGCGGGGACACCGCCACCCTGGTGACCCGGTACGACGACGCCAGGGCGGTGATGGCGGACCCGCGCTTCACCCGCAACCTCGCCAGGGAGGGCGCCGCCCGGCTGTCCACCACGAAGGACGGCGGCCTGTTCAGCCGGCGCAAGATGGGCAGCGAGGACATCAGCGACGGGCAGGGGCACCTGCGGTGGCGGCGGCTGCTCAGCCGCTCGTTCACGGTCCGGCGGATGGAGGTGTGGCGTCCCAGGATCCAGGCGATGACCGACGAACTGCTGGACTCCCTCGTGGCCAAGGGTTCCCCGGGGAACCTGTCGGCCGCGCTGGGGCTGCCGCTTCCGGTGCGCGTCATCTGCGCGCTGGTCGGGGCGCCCAGTGAGGATCAGGACAAGTTCGCCCACTGGTCCCGCACCATGCTGACCCTGACGCGTAACACCCAGGAGGAGGTCGACGAGGCGTACCAGGGCTTCAACGCGTACGTCTCAGACCTGGTCGACCGGAACCGGGCGAACCCGGGAGACGACCTGCTCAGCGAGCTGACGCAGATCTCCGACAGCGAGGACGGCCGCCTCAGCCAGGCCGAGCTCATCGCCACCGTACGCGGGCTGCTGCTCGCCGGGCACGAGACGACCTCGAACATGATCGCGATCATGGTGGCGATGCTGCTCTCCGAGCGCGAGCGCTTCGAGGCGGTCATCGACGACCCCGAGCTGATCCCGGGCACGGTCGAGGAGGTCCTCCGCCTGGACAGCACGCTGTCCGCGATCGGCGGGGTGCCCCGGTTCATCACCGAGGACGTGAACCTGAGCGGCGTGGAGGTGCCCGCGGGGACGACCGTGATCCCCAACACGCCCGCCGCCAACCGGGACCCGCGCAAGTTCCCCGAGCCCGAGCGGTTCGACCCGCGCCGGGAGAACAACCAGCACCTCACCTTCGGCGCTGGACCGCACTTCTGCCTTGGCCAGCCCCTGGCCAGGATGGAACTCCAGGTCGTCCTGGGCACCCTGGCCAGACGGCTGCCGGGCCTGCAACTGCGGGACGCCCCCGAGGACCTTCAGTTGCGTACCGGAGGGATCTCCGGAGGGCTGCAGGACGTCTGGGTCACGTGGTGACCGGGGGATCCGTCATGAAGGTCAGCGCCGATCAGGACCTGTGCTGCGCCAGCGGGCTGTGCGTGATGAAGGCCGACCAGGTCTTCGACCAGCGCGAGGAGGACGGCGTCGTGATCGTGCTGGACGAGGCTCCACCGCTGGATCAACACGAGGCGGTACGCGCCGCCGCCGCGGCGTGTCCCACCTTGGCCATCCAGCTTTCGGAGTGACTTCAGGGCGACTCCGATGTGCTGACCGGGGCCAGCCACAGCCCGGTGATCGCGTCGATCAGCCCGGTCGCGGCGGCGTCCCACGTCGGGTGCGGGGTGACCGTGCCCTCCTGCAGCGCGCGTTCGCGCTCGGCGCACATGTGCACCAGCAGGTGCCGGAGCATGTCGCTGCGTTCGCGTCGTACCTGCTCGGGCAGGGCGGGTACGAGCCGGGAGATCCCGTCGAGGGTCTGCCGCAGCGACGGCGACGTGATCGTTTCGTCGGTGACGAGCTGGCGGAGGGCGGGGTCGGTGGTGATCTGGGCGGCGAACCGGGCGTACCAGGTCGGACTGCCCAGGTCGGCGAGGTGGTCGGTGACGGGACGTACGAGGCAGGCGATCCACTCGTGCAGGCCGGACGCCTCGGTGAGCGTCGCGAGCATCTCGGCGCGTCGCCGCTCCATCGGCGCGGTGTGCCGGCGGACGATCGCGAGCACGACATCGGTCTTCGTGCCGATGTGGTAGCCGACCGCGGAGTTGTTGGCCTGCCCCGCCGCCTCGCTGATCTGCCGGCTGGACACGGCCGCCACGCCGTGCTCGGCGAACAGCCGCTCGGCGGTCGTCAGGAGCAGCTCGCGGGTCTCGCCGCCGCGATCGGGCCTGGTCGTGGTCACTATCACCTTCCCACGGTAGTGGCAGCACCGTAGAGTGACCGCCTCGATTAAGTCAACTGCTTGACTCGATTGAGGCGGTCGCCTTACGGTTATGCTGGCCGCCGCATGATTCCGCAGATCACCGAGTGGACCGCGTGAGCACGGCGAGCAAGGGGGAGTGGTCATAGAGGGCACCCCATACCGCAACGATCGAGACAGGACGTCGATGACGACGGTGGTCCCCGGGACCCAGAAACAGGCGCCAGGCAGCGGCCTGACAGTGGCGGTGCTGGCGTTCGCCGGCATCGTGGTCGCACTCATGCAGACCCTGGTCATACCGCTGATCCCGCAGCTCCCCACGCTGCTGCACGCCTCCCCATCGAACACCTCGTGGGCCATCACCGCCACCCTGCTGGCCGGCGCCGTGGCCACTCCGGTGTTCGGGGGACTGGGTGACATGTACGGCAAGCGGCGCATATTGGTGGCCTGCCTGGGGCTGCTGGTGGTCGGGTCGGTCGTCTGCGCGCTCAGCGACTCGCTGACCCCGATGATCGTGGGCCGGGCCCTTCAGGGCGCGGCGGCCGGTGTCATCCCGCTGGGCATCAGCATCATGCGTGACGAACTACCCGCCGAGAAGCTCGGCTCGGCGATCGGGCTGATGAGTTCCTCGCTGGGCGTGGGCGGCGCGCTCGGTCTGCCCAGCGCCGCGCTCCTCGCGGAGCACATCGGCTGGCATGTGCTGTTCTGGGTCTCGGCGGGGCTCGGTGCCGTGGTCGCCGTTCTGGTGCTGGCCGTGGTGCCGGAGTCGCCGCTTCGCTCCGGTGGCCGCTTCGACGTGCTCGGGGCGGTCGGGTTGTCGGCCGGACTGGTGTGCCTGCTGCTGCCGATCTCCAAGGGCGGCGACTGGGGCTGGACGAGCGGCACCGTTCTGGGGCTGTTCGCCGCCGCCGTGGTCATCCTGCTGCTGTGGGGCCGGTGGGAGCTGCGGTCGCCGCGACCGCTGGTGGACCTGCGGATCACCGTCGGCCGCCGGGTGCTGCTGACGAACCTCGCCTCCGTCATGGCCGGCTTCTCGATGTTCGCGATGTCGCTGGTGCTGCCGCAGGTGCTCGGGATGCCGAAGGCCACGGGATACGGCCTCGGCCAGTCGTTGCTGGTGATCGGCCTGTGCATGGCGCCGGGCGGGCTGGTGATGATGGCCACGGCTCCGTTCGCGGCGCGCCTGTCGGCCGCGCGGGGCCCGAAGGTGTCGCTGATGGCGGGCGCGTTGGTGATCGCCATCGGGTACGGTCTGGGCGTCGTGCTCATCGGCGCGGTCTGGGAGATCATCGTGTTCACCTGCGTCATCAGCGCCGGGGTCGGCATCGCGTACGCCGCGATGCCCGCGCTGATCATGTCGGCGGTCCCCGCGTCGGAGACCGGCGCCGCCAACGGGCTGAACGCCCTCATGCGCTCGATCGGCACCTCCACCTCCAGCGCGGTGATCTCGGTCGTGCTGGCCAACATGGTCACCCCCTTCGGCTCCCACGAACTGCCGTCGCTCAACGGCTTCCGGGTCGCCATGCTCATCGGCTGCGGCGCCGCGCTGGCCGCGTTCCTGATCGCCGCGTTCGTCCCTGGTCGGCGCGATGCGGGTAGCCTGGCCCCGATGGCGGCCGCTGCCGCCTCCAGAGCGCGGTGAACCAGAACAGCGCGGTGCACTAGAACGAGGTCAGGGAACGGTCATGAAGGTCAGTGCGAAATGACACTCTCCGAGACGGCCGCCACGATCTCTCCCCGCTCCGCACTCGCCAGGGACAAGCTGATGCACACCGCGGAGCGGCTCTACGCGGAGCACGGGTTCGCGAACGTGTCGATCAGGAAGATCGGCGAGGAGGCGGGCCAGCGCAACAAGTCGGTGGTGCAGTATCACTTCAGCACCCGCGACGAACTCATCCACGCGATCCTGGCCCGCCACATGGCCGCCATCGAGAAGCACCGCATCTCGATGGTGGCCGCGCTCGGCGAGCCGGACGAGCTGTCCCTCCGGGACTGGATCACCTGCGTCGTCCAGCCGAGCATCGAACATCACATCGACCTGGGCACGCCGTCCTGGTACGGCCGCTTCCTCGCGCAGACCGTGGTGGAGCCGACCCTGCGCGAGTACACGATCCGGGCGCATCTGAACACCCCCTCGTTCCGCCGCCTCGAAGAGATCGGTTACCCGTACCGGCCGGACAAGGATCGCGAGCTGGTCGTCCAGCAGGGCGCGATGATCCGGCAGCTCATCGTGCACATGAGCGCCGAGCTGGAAGCCGACCTGGCGAGCGGCCGAGCCGACCACACCGCCGCGGAGTGGTCCTGGCGCCGGCTGGGCGACAACCTGATCACGGCCATCTACGGGCTCAGCTCCTCCTTGCTGGGAGACCGCCACTGAGTCTCGGGCATGGGCGGTGAATTGCCTTGTCCGCCACGACGGCAAGCGGTTAGGCTCCGTACAGCGAATGATCCTTTTGAGGAGCTGAGATGCCCGGTCAACCGAGCACGCGCTGACGTTCTAGGTCATTCCCGACCTGTCACCGCGTGCTGCACCCTGCGGCACAGCGAGCCTTCCCTGCCCAGGTCCTGTGGGACGGGCACCGTTCTCAAGGACACCCTGTGCCGTTCGTTTCTCCTGCCGTGCTCGCGCGCCCGCCAGTGCGAGGCCGTTAATGAAGGCATCCGAGCCGCCTCCGGCAAGCCTGTGGCATGACCGTGACTTCCGCAGGCTCTGGATAGGCCAGACCGCCTCCCAACTCGGAGCTCAGGCCGGCCAGGTCGTCCTGCCGCTCATCGCCGTGATCGCGCTCGGTGCCGGCACCCAGCAGGTCGGCATCCTCCGCGCCGTCCAGCAGGCGCCGATCCTGCTGCTCTCGCTCTTCGTCGGCGCCTGGGTGGACCGCCGGCGCTCGCGCGACGTGATGGTGCTGGCCGACGTCGGCCGGACCGTGGTGCTGGTGGTCGTGCCCGTGGCCCATCTCCTCGGCCTGCTCGACATGCCGCTGCTTGTCCTGGTCGCCTTCCTCGTCGGTGTTCTGAGTGTGTACTTCGACGTGGCCTACCAGGCCTCCCTCGTACGACTGGTGAGACGCGGCCGGCTCGCCCAGGGCAACAGCGCGCTGGAAGGCAGCAGGTCCGCCGCGCAGATCGCCGGTCCCGCGCTCGGTGGCGCGCTGGTCTCGCTCCTCACCGCGCCGATCGCCATCCTGGCGAGCGCGTTCTTCTTCGCCTTGTCCTTTCTGTCGATCCGGCGGATTCGCCGTCCCGAGTCGATGCCCGGTCCCGCTGTACGGCGGGTCCGCATGTGGCGGCAGATCCACGAGGGTCTGCACCTCATCGTCAGCAACCCCTTGTTGCGCGCCGTGGGGATCTCCTCGGCCCTCTTCCAGTTCTCCTTCGCCGCCCTGATGACCATCTACCTGCTCTTCCTGCCGCGCACGCTGCACCTGCCGGGCGCCGCTGTCGGGCTCGTGCTGGCGGCGATGGGTCCGGGCGCGCTGGTGGGTTCGCTGCTGTCGGCCAGGCTGCCGACGCGATACGGCTACGGCGTCGTGCTGGTGTCCGCCGCGCTGCTCGCCGATGGCGTGATGCTCTGCGTCCCCGCGCTACGCGGCTCCTCCGCCGGCACGATCGCCGCGCTCATGGCGGTCAACCTGCTGTTCGGCGTCTTCAGCCAACTGGTCGATGTCACCATCACGACGGTACGCCAGGCCATCACCCCCATCCCGATCCAGGGCCGGGTCGTCGCGACGATCAACTTCGTCGGCATGGGCCTGACTCCGCTCGGTTCCCTGCTCGGTGGCTATCTGGCCGGCGCGCTGGGGCTGCGCACGAGTCTGTTGGTGACCGCCGTCACGCTGGCACTCTCTCCCCTGTTCATGGCCCAGTCCCCCCTCGCCCGCCTGGGAAAGGACCTTCCCGGTATTGCGGGCGACCCCGACGGCTGATTCCGGGTCAGCTCGCGCTGCGCCAGTAGGCGAGTTGGTCGCTCGTGCTCTTGACCACCCGTGGCGCGGACTCACGCTGCGGCCAGATCTGCAGCAGATAGCGGTCGACGACAACGTCCGTCGAGGTGTCCGCTGCCGCGCCCTCGTCCATGTTCGCGGCGTGATAGCGCAACCGGTACCACCCCGGCCCCGAGGGCAGCTCGGGCAGATCGTGAACCCTTTCGCCTGCCCACTCGCACAGAGCGACCTGTCCGGCCTCGGACCGGAAGCTGATCTCCACGATGTCGTCGTACTCGTCGGTGTCCGCTCCCGGGTCGTGGTCGGCCACGGTCACCGAGAAGCCGACCGTGCCCGTGTGCAGCCCCGTTATCAGGAGGGCGTGCCCGTCCTCCACGCGGATGATCCCGACGGGGTGCTCGGGGTGGTCATCGGGAAAGGACCCTATGTTGCCGCCGGTGTCGTCGACGAGGTAGGCCTGCCGGTAGTGGACGTGGAGGCCGAACGACACGGTCCGCGTGGTGGTCATGGTCGGCAGCTTAAGATCATGAACTGACATTTCCGGCCGGCGCGAGGTGTCATGGACGTCAGATCCCAAGAGTGTCAGGCTGCGGCCCGTAGGTGTTCGTGCGCCCACTCTTCGAAGGTCGTGAGCGGGATACCGAGGGCCCGCGCGTACTCCGGGCGGGCAGGCCGGCCGCCACCGTGCGCCGGCACTTTCCCACCCGCCAAGCGCTGCTGGAGGCGGTTCTTCCGCGAACGGGTCGAGACCCTGTGCGCCCACGCCCGTGACCTGCCCGCCGCGCTCTCGCGCCGGGCCGCGCTGCTGGAGTGGCTGAGCGCCGTCACCGCGGACGCCGCATCCATCCGAGGGCTGGCCATCGCACTGATCCGAGAGACCGGCCCCGACGTGGCGCATGAGCACTGCTGCACGGCGCAACTCACCGAGGCGGGCGACCCACTGGTGCCAGGCCGCCACATCCGTGGGTCAACATCATCGGCTCGCGACAGGCCTAACGATCATCGTTATCCTTCGACGATGGCATTCCATTACCGATCGCTTGGCATGGCAACGCTCACGACAGCTGCTTTGCTCACCACACCCTCGATCGCGCAGGCGCACGAAGCGCCCACAGCTGCGGAGGATCGAGTCTTACGGGTCTACAACAACAACATCGAGAACCTGGTGAGAAACAACGCCGACGGCACGTGCACCCGAATCTCAGGCCCTGACCACCTCACGTCGATGCTCGTCGACGACAACGGCAAGACGGGCACCTCTGACGTGAAGGCTCCCGACCTCCTGATCGTGCAACAGGTGCGTGGTACTGGACAGGCCACGGCATACGCCGACCAGCTCGGGGCCAAGTTCGGCTATCCGGCGGGCACCTACAAGGCGCTCGTGGCCTGGGACGACCCCGAGGAGTGGGGCGGTTCGCACAAGTGCAGCCAGCAGGCGCTCGGCGACCTGAAGAAGAAGCAGACCAACGGGATCATCTACAACACCAGAACGCTGAGCCTCGCGGCGGGCGACGTCTCCAAGTACTGGAGCGCGGGCTGGTTGAAGCCCGGAACACCGTACAACGGCGGGGCCGGGTGCACGCTGTACAAGCCGCCGGACAGCGACGACGGCGCCACCAGCGAATACAAATGGAAGCGCACCAGCGCTCTCGCGGCGAGGTTCACGATCAAGGCAACGGGGACGACCGTCTTCGCCGCGACCATTCACCTCCCGGAACAGAACGGGGGGAACGCCTGCGCGGGCGCGGGCTACACGGGCATCGCCAACTCCGGCATCCACGTCGGCACGGACGCCACGAGCTTGATGAACGCGTCAACGATCCGCGTGATCGGGAGCGACGCGAATCGCACGAACATCGCCTCCACAACGCTCGGCGGTTTCGGCATGACCGGCTATGGAGCAAAGGCGACCAACGGGTCCAGGAAGATCGACTACCTCTTCGTCAAGGGCGCCGTGCGGCCGTCGAGCATTGATCACACGGTCGCCAGTACGAAGTCAAACCATCTCGCGCTGTACGGGTTCATCGAGTTCTGAACCCACCGCGCCAGTAAACGCTGGATCAGGCCAGATCGTCCCAGGGGCTGGTGGAGCTGAGGCGAAGAAGCGGAGCAGCGCCCCAGGAGCCGAGGAGCAGTCCAGTGGCGTTCCCCCGTGCGCGGGACGGGATCCGCCAGACGTCCGAGAGCTCAGGTGAGATGGAACCGCAGCACGCGAGCTTCCCACACCGGTGTGTCCCCTCGCCGGTCGCCTGACGGTAGCCGTCGAGCATGGCCAGGACGCCGGTGAGGGGCACCTCGGCGAAGTCGACTTGGTCCGTGCGATGCGCAGGACCAGGTCGACTCCGAGTGATCCATTGAGACACGTCACGTTGGATGAGGCGGAAGTGACTACGAAGCGGGGACCGGTGTTTGCGCCATCGAAGATGACAGTTTCCAGCCGAAGATCAACTGTCGCGAACGTGTTCCGAGGGTGTCTTCAAGGCCCTCTCGATCTTCGGCGTTGACGACGCCGGCTTCTCGTTGCGTGGGCGTGGGTCTGCGTGTCGCGATGCCAGGGCTTAAGAGACGAGCTTTCCCTGCCGTGAAGGAAACTGCTCTGGGCCGGGATGTCGGTCCAGAGCAGTCAGGCGAGTGCGGAGAGGAGATTCGAGGTTCAGGGGGTTATCGGGGGCCGCCGAGTCGCGGTGGGGCTAGTCGGCGATCCTGGCGTATTGGTAGCGGGTCTGGCCGTTCTCGTCTCCGGCGTGCTGGCGGCCGACCATGACCTCGTAGCCGCCCCCCTTGGAGTGGCTGTTGCTTTCCCTCTGGGCTTCGGTCCAGCGGTAGGAGGTCAGTTCGACGGTCCGTCCCCATGCGCTCAGGGAGGCGGTGGCGTAGCGTGTGCTCCCGTTCTCATCACCGGAATGCTGTCGGCCGATCAGGGCCTCGTTGGGCGGGGCGGAGAAGAACGAGTTGCTCTCCCTCTGGGAGTCGCTCCAGTTGGGCGCGCTCACCTGGACGAGTTGCCCGTCGATGAGGATGAGGCCGCAGTAGTAGGTGGTGTTGCCGTTCTCGTCGCCGTTGTGGGCGCGGCCGAGCAGGATCTGATTGGTCGGGCAGGTCACGGGGATGCCGGCCGATTCCTTCACCGTCTGGGTGTAGCCGTCGATGATGATGATTTCCGCTGCGTGGGCGGGATTGGCTGGCGAGATTCCGGCGAGGGTCAGGGTGAGGAGCGTGCCGGTGAGGACGGCGCGGGTCGGGCGGTTCTTTCGCATGCGGTCTCCGGTGCCAGTGCTGCCAGGCCATGGCAACATTACTTATAGTGACGATATGATTACACTATGTAGTCATGGCTTTGGCAATCCCGGCTGGCAACCCAGATCATCATTCGGAGGGGAAGAGATCCTCTCACCGCAGGGATGCCCGGACGCCTGCGGTGGTCTGCCAGGGACGAATGCCTTCGCCGGCCAGGAGCAGTGCGGCCTCGGGTAGGTCCAGGTTTTCGACGGTTTCGGGTGGGTGCAGGTGGTGGGGCGCGCCTGGTTCCCAGAGGGCGTACTGACGTAGATGACCGGCACCCGGTTGCCGAGGTAGATGGCCTCTGGGAGTGATAGTTGGCCTCGGGGTCGCCTGGGGGCAAAAGGCACAGGGTGCGAAGCCGGAGGCGGCAGGTACGGTGGTCCCCACGAGCCGGCCCGTGGGGAGAATCCGCATGACCAGCGATCAGCTCGCCGGCGAGATCATGGACGTCCTACCCCGTCGACACCGGCCTGCCCGCCCGGGGCCGGAGCCGGCCGGCGTGCTCGACGAGGTCGTCCAGGCGTGGGCCGGCGGGCAGCCGTGACGTTGGACGGGCTTGAGCTGGCCCATCGCCGCACCAGCGCCGTCGGCCTGGGCGGCGCGCCGCCGGCCCCGTTCGCCGGCGCCGCCGAGGTGGTCGGCTGGTTCGGCGCGCTGCAGTCGCAGGACTACCACCCGGCGAAGTGGGCGGTCGCCCAGCGGCTCGGCCCCGGCGTCACCGACGTGGACCTCGATCGCGCGTTCAACGACGAGGTCATCCTGCGCACGCACGTGCTGCGTCCGACGTGGCACTTCGTGGCCCCAGCCGACCTACGCTGGCTGCTGGAGCTGACGGCGCCGCGGGTGCACGTGCTCAACGCCTATGCCTACCGGCGGGGCGAGCTCGACGGCCCGCTGCTGCGCCGCACCACGGACCTGATCGCCGACGCCGTCGCCGGCGCGAACCACCTGACCCGCACCGAGATCGCGGCATTGCTCGCCCGGCACGGCATCATCGCGGAGCGGTTCCGGCTCGGCTACATCCTCATCCACGCCGAACTGGAGCGGGTGATCTGCAGCGGCCCGCTGCGGGGAAGGCAGCACACGTACGCGCTGCTCGACGAGCGGGTCCCGCGGGCGGCGAGCCTGGAGCGCGAGGCGGCGCTGGCCGAGCTGGTCCGCCGGTTCTTCACCAGCCACGGTCCGGCGACGGCGAAGGACCTGGCGTGGTGGTCCAGCCTCACGCGCGCCGACATCGCCACCGGGCTGTCACTCGCCGGCGACGCGCTGGAGAGCACCGACGTCGACGGCGTCACCTACTGGTTCGCGCAGGGGGACGCCCCCGCGCCGGCCGGGTGCCCATCGGTGCGGCTGCTGCAGGCGTACGACGAGTACATCGTCGGCTACAGGCAGAGCAGGCACCTGCTCGACCTCGGCGGCCTGGTGGCAGCGGCACCGGACAAGCTCGCCCTGCCGAACGGCGTCATCGTGGTCGACACGCAGGTGGCCGGCCGCTGGAGACGCACGGTCCGGGCCGACGCCGTCGTGCTCGAAGCGGCGCTGTACCGGCCGTTCGGCGCCGCCGAGACCGCCGCGCTGCAGGCCGCGGCCGACGAACTGGGCGTGTTCCTGGGCGCACGCGCTGTCGTCTCGGTGAGCCTGCTGTGAGCTTGGCCCCGGGCGGCTGGCCGCGACTGATCCGTCTGGGGTCCGACGAACGAGTGATCTCGTCGTCCTGGCTGGTTCATGAGGAGCAGGATCATCGCATCCACGGTCCCGAACGTCCATCAACCGGCGGAGGCATCATGCGCAAAGGCATTGTGGTCACGGCACAACCCGGTGTGGAGGAACTGGCCGCGCAGGCCGAGGAGTTGGGCTTCAGCAGCTTCTGGGTCTACGACACACCCATGCTCCACGGCGATCCGTTCGTAGCGCTGGGCTTGTGCGCGAAGGTCACCAGCCGTATCAAGCTCGGCGTCGGCGTGACCTCACCGGCGTTGCGGTCGATACCGGCCGCGGCGAGCGCGTTCGCCAGCCTCAACGCGCTGGCGCCAGGCCGGATCATCTGTGGCGTCGGCACCGGCAACACCGCCCGGCGCACCGTGGGAATGCCGCCAGCCACGACGGCTGAACTCGAGAGGTTCACCGCCGGGCTGCAGGACTTGTGCGCCGGAGGCACCGTCGAGTACCGCGAGGGTGACCAGGTCCGCAACATCCGGCTCCTGCATGCCGGGCAGCACGTGAACACCACCGACCCCATCGAGTTCCTGGTGGCCGCGACCGGTCTGAAGGCCGCCGCCGTCGCCGGCCGTCGCGGCACCGGCATCATCTCCTTCGGCCTCCTGGATCCTGCGGCCTGGAGCGCGTTCCACCACACTCGCCAGCAGGCCGCGGGCGCGCCTCGTGACGTCGACTCCTACGCCATGACCTCGCTGCACGTGCTCGACGAGGGCGAGGACCCCTACGGCGACGCGGTCCGGGACGCGACGGGTCACATCGTCATGTCGCTGTTGACCTTCGCCGCCGATGCACCCGCGTTCGCCGAAGGGCTCGGCGTCGAGGAACGCGACGCGGTGCGGTCACTCCTCGACCGGCGGGGCACCACGACCGTCGCGCCGGACCGGCACACCGCGCTCTACCCCCACTATCTGGGGCGCATCGCGCCGGCAGATCGGGACCTGATCCTGCCGTCGCTGATCGACGCGCTGGCCCTGGTCGGAACGCGGGACGACCTTCTCGCTCGCATCGCCACCCTGGAACAAGCCGGGGTCAACGAGATCGTCATTCAGCCGGTGATCGATCCATCGACGGAGATGGCCGAGCTCGCGAAGCTGACCACCTGAGCCGTTCGCCGACGGGCTCGCCTGTGGCCATCTATGGCGCCCAGAGGCCATCTACCGATCTCAGTGTGGCTGTGCACGATAGTTGGCCTCTGGGCACGATAGTTGGCCACAACGCTGGGCCTCGATACTGACCGGTGCGACCCCCAGCTATAGATGGCGGTCCCCAGGTCTTGTTGGCGGCTGGACGTCGACCGCTCTGGCGAGCGAGGCGCGAGATAGCATCACAGGCGAAGATCTCTTCGTGGACCACGTCATCGACCTCGATCAGGCTGCCGCCGAGATCACTGCACGCCTCCCCGCCTGGACTGCACGCGGGCTCAGCCCTGGACCGATCACCTGGCGAGATGAGACTGCACCCTGGCCTCAGCCGTTGGAGACCGACCGTGCTCTCGTCGCCGACCCGGACTCGATCGGCGTGCGCGTCCGTAGCGCCGACGAATGGGCCGAGGTGCAGATCGTCCTGTATCGCGGCGGCTGGGCAGACCTCGATGCACTGGCCAACGCTGAGGTCGCCACTGAATGCCGCAAATCACCACCCTGGAGAAGTTCGGTGCTCTCCTCGACTCCGCCACCACGCGCTTCCTCGACACCGGCTGGCCAACGGCCACCTGAGGGCAAGATCATGTCTGGAACCGTCAAGAGGACCTGGGAACTCCCGCCAACTATGTCTGGGAATCCAGGAGAACCCGCTGCTCGGCCATCTCCCAGCCGCCATCTATAACTGGGGGTCGCAACCGGTGCGACGCCCAGCCGTAGGTGGCGGACACGCCGTTGGCCTGCCTGGCCAGATGCGTGCTCTTCCCAGTTGTAGAGGCCTCCGAGGAGGCCGGTTCCGGTCCGCGTCCAGCTCTGACGACAGACCGGCGCCTGGCCCCCGGCCGGCCGCACCCGGTCGGGCCAGGCCGGCAAGCGATCACATGATGAGCATGAGCTTGCCGCCCGGCCGGCGGGACTGGCTGAGCTCGGCCGCCTCCTGGATCTGGTCGAGGGTGTAGGTGCGGGCGACCGATACGACCAGGACCCTTCGCCGGCCAGCCGGGCGAACTCGCCCAGCAGGTCGAAACGCAGGCCGATCTGGGCGATCCGGACGCCCAACCCGGCCGCGGCGGCGAAGTCCGAGACGGTGAGGACGCGGTCGGGGTCCCCGGCCAGCTCGATCAGGGCCGGCAGCGGGCCGCCGACGAGGGTCCGCTGAGTCCAGCGCGAAGAGGAGCAGCGCCCACCCCGCCCACCGCTCCGGGACCGGTCCCCGAGGAATGGGCGCACACTGGGCGCGTTCAGGACGTTCCGTCCCATCCGCAAGCGGAACTCAAGGAAGATCATGTCTGCCACGATCAGGACCGCCGCCCTGGCGGTGGCCGCGTCCCTCGCTCTCGTCCCCGCCGTCGCTCCCGCCGCCTTCGCCGCCGCCAAGCCCAACCTGCGTGCCTGCTACGACGGCAACTGCAAGATCACCATTACCAAGAAGGTCTCGTTCCCAGTCGACCCCAGCTTCGGCATCACCAGGCTGACCCTTTCCTTCAAGGCCGGCCGCGTCTACGTGAAGGACAGCGGGCCGGGCGTGCGAGGCTCGGGATACTTCGACGAAGGCGGATCGAGCACGATCAACGGCATTCTTATCTACGACCTGTCGGTGTCCAAGAAGAAGGCGGTGCTGGTGCTGGCGACGGGCTGAGACGCCCCGTGCCCCGGTGACCGTCCGGCTGGAACGTCCGGGGCCGTCCGTTCGTCATCTGAGAGGTGCGGACGCGCGGGCGATGGAGGCGCCTACCAGGTCGGGCAGGCCGCACTCCACGCGCTGGCCCAGGTGCTCGGCTTCCTCGGCTCGGCCAAGGGCGCGCCTCCACCTGGGACCTTTTGGGAGGTGGCCTGATCGCCGACGCAGTCGAGCACAACCGGCTGCGCTCCGCTGACGAGGCCGCCTGGCACGCCCAGCGGGCCCTGGACGTCTTCTCCCGCGAACTCGCCGACATCGGCGTCTCCGCACGCGTCCGGCTGCCGGAAGTGGACGCGCGGTGGTTCGTCGACACGTTCTTCGACAACATCATCACCGATGTGATGAAGCACCAGCGCACCGAGAACACCCGCGCCGAGGTCGAGCGGACGTTCCGATGGATCAAGGACATGGCGGTGCACCTGCGGCACCGAGACGCCGTTGTCCAGGCAACGATCGCAGCTGCTGGCCGGGCGGGAGGAATTGCTGCGCGGCTGAGGCGTCGAAGCGGGCGCCTTGGTATTCGGACGGGGCGGAGCTTCCTGGAGCCGGGAGACGTCTGCGGCCCGGCCGCAGACGCCCTGTTCACCTACGGTTCAGGGGATGTAGATGAGGAAGTAGTAGCCGGCCTGACGGTACCGGTCGCCTTCGTACCAGCGGCAGGGGGCGAGCCCGGTGTACTGGCCGTTCTCGGCGGCGTCCAGGAGGCCCACTTTGCAGTCGTCCATGGTCGCGTAGTGGCTGGAGTAATACCAGTCCGGCGGCAGCGGCGCCAGGACGTGCCTTTCGGCCGAGGCGGACGTGGGTGCGGCGCCGACCAGGACGGTGGCGCCCAGAGCTGTCGCGAGCAGGGCTGCGGCGGATAAATCACGGATCTTCACGGAGGCTCCTCGGCGGTCGGGGTGGGAGGACACCTTCAGATCAGCACTGATCGCCGGGAGTGGGAAGCCCTCCGTTTTCCATATCCCGGTCGTATGGCCCCCTGATCGGGGCTGCTCCGGCGCCTACGGCACCACCATCCTGCTCGTCGGCCTCGCCTGGTTCGCCATCGGTGTCACCATCGCGATCGTCGGGGAACTGACCCTGACCGAGTACCTCATCAAAATTTTCCTGCCGAGTTCGCCCGCGTTCCTGGATTCCATCGAACTTTCACGAGAGCACTGGCGTCACGCGGTTGCCCGAGAACAGATCGAAAACGACATCCATGACCTGTGGGATCGCTACTGAAGCGATCCGGCATCCCTTGTCGGCGTACGGGTTCCAGTGCAGAGCCAGGTACAGGTAAACGTGCAGAGTTGAACGGCGTGTCCGCTGTGTCTGCAGGGTGGTGATCTTGGAGTCTGCCGAGTGTTGGTGATCTTCACTTGGCGGGGTG